>JAULYE010000001.1:0-13441 GCA_032118015.1 Ilumatobacteraceae bacterium
CCTTCAGAACCACTACGGCGGCCGGCGGAGGCACCGCGAGCGAAACGCTCGAAGATCAATTCCCGTTCGTCCGGAGCAACACCTGGACCGTGATCCTCGACGGTGATCCACACACTGGGTGGGATGGAACTGGTCTCAGGGATGAGCACGGTGATGTCGAGATCTCCACCGCCATAAGCCATACCGTTGTCGATGAGATTGGCGACGACGCGCGCCAGGCGTCGGCGATCGCCGCGAATGATCAATTCCTCTGCTCCAGGAGTGACAGTGAGGCGGGTCGCTGGGGCACTGCTGATGGCGATCGCCTGACGGACGAATTCGGCAACTCCGAACTCTTCGAACTCGAGTCGAATCGCGCCAGCATCGAATCGCGAGATTTCGAGGAGATCTTCCACGAGGACTTGGAAGCGATGGACATCAGCAACGAGAAGGTCCAATGCGACTTGAGCACGCTCGGGCATTTCTGCTCGTCTGGCTTGCATGACCTCGACGGATGTCGTCATCGTCATCAGAGGTGATCGCAGTTCATGACTGACGTCGGAGGTGAATCGATTGTCGCGCTCGATCCGAGTCTGCAGTGCACGTGCCATCTCGTTGAACGAGGTGGTGATCATTTCCAGATCTGGATCGTCCGTAGTCTCCATGCGGGTCTCGAGACGTCCACCAGCAATGGCTTGTGCTGCACGACTTGCAGCTGTCAATGGTCGAACCGCACGAGATGCAGCGACGATGCCGAGAAGAACCCCGAGCACTGTGGTCACCGCTGTGGCGAGGATGAGAATGTTGCTGATGCTGCTGAGCGTCGAGCGAACATCATCGAGAAGAGCCAACTCCACATAGACCGCTCGCTGTGGTGAACCGTTGGTCTGGAATTCGAGAGGGAAGCCCATCGCCAGGTAGAGACTGTCACCCACTTCGACGCGCATGTACTGGGGGAGATTGCTGATCAGAACATCTTGGATGAGTTCTGGGGGCGCGGGATTGTCGGCGAACTGCTGTGTGACTCCACTCCACTGGTCACCAACAATGAGTCCCGATAGGCGAAGTGCGTTCGTTGTCATCTCGCTGCGTGCATTGTCGGCGCCGCTCTGAATCCACTTGCCCACCTGCTTGGCATTGGGCGACGCCGCATTCAATGCGGCGGTTTCGCGATCCTCTACGACGCTCGAACGCGTCAAATTGGATGTGGAGACGGCCAAGAAAGCTGAAAGGGCGAGACTTCCGAGACCGAAGGTCATGAGGATGCGGGCCCTCAGACCAAATCTGCCGAGACGACGGCGACGATTCGTTTGGGTGTCGGGGAGGACGATTCCGCGCGGGTCGAGTGATGGCCTGACCGACAAGTCGCTCGAAGGCAACCCGCCCGAGGGACTGTGCGCATCCATCTGGATCGTTCAGCCCTGGAGCCGGTAACCGAGACCGCGTACGGTCACGACGTGACGCGGATTGGCGGAGTCCTCTTCGACCTTGGTGCGGAGACGACGAATGTGCACGTCGACGAGCCGGCCATCTCCGAAATAGCCATACCCCCAGACCTGGTCGAGCAACTGTTCGCGACTGAGGACTTTGCCCGGATTCTGTGCCAGCTCGCAAATGAGGCGGAACTCGGTCTTGGTGAGATGGACCTCGACTCCGCCTTTGAGCACCATGCCTTCATCAGGAAGTACCTCGAGTTCGCCGAATGTCAATGTGGGCTGACTCGGGTTTGCAGGACGAGCGCGCCGCAAAAGAGCTCGAATGCGCGCTGATAGTTCTTTGGGGGCGAAAGGTTTGGTCAGGTAGTCGTCGGCTCCAGCTTCGAGTCCGGCCACGACGTCGTGTGTGTCGGCTCGGGCTGTGACCATGACGATCGGAACATCGCTCGACTTGCGGATCGTTCGGCACAATTCGAATCCATCGATGCCCGGCAGCATGATGTCGATCAGCACCACATCGGCGGGCTGGCGGAGAAAGAGGATCACGGCCTCTTCGCCACTCGCTGCTTCGTCGACATCCCACCCCTCGTCTTCGAGAGCAAGCTTGACTGCTGCGCGAATGCGATCGTCGTCCTCGACCGCCAGGATCCTCGTTGTCACACGCCCATCTTGCCCGATGGAGCACTGCTAGTTGTGCTCACCTGGGAAACGATTGCATTCTCACCCGTGATCACAGGCTTTTCATGCGAGGAGATCGATCAGATCTTTGTGAATTCCGGGCGAACTCGCAAGGACGTCACCGTGGGAGACGGGGTGGCCGGAGAAGTCCGTCACGATCGCCCCCGCCTCCTGAGCAATGAGCATCCCGGCGGCGACATCCCACGGTTGCAGATTTCGTTCCCAGTATGCATCGAGGCGTCCCGAGGCGACAGCGCACAAATCGAGTGAGGCCGCACCCATTCGCCTGATGTCGCGCAGGCGCTGACCCTGAGCCGCCAGAACATCCAGTTGTTGACGTCGGATCTCGGAGTTGTAGGAAAACCCTGTTCCGATGAGTGCAAGAGAGAGTGACGTCTGCTCAGAGCATCGCAAGACTCGGCCATTGGACCAAGATCCATGCCCTCGTGCTGCGACGAACAGTTCTCGGCTTTCTGGAGCGTGTATGGCTGCAGCAATGGGACCCTGGGCATCACTGGCTGCAATCGATACGGCGTAAGCCGCAAGTCCGAAGGCGAAGTTCGTCGTGCCATCGATTGGATCGACGATCCATGTGATGCCCGTGGAACTCGAAGTGGGATCGGACTCTTCACCAATGACTCCGTCCCCCGGGCGGATGTCCGCGAGAAGTGAGCGAATCATCGACTCAGCGCGTGTGTCCCATTCGGTCACCAGATCGGTGGGGGAGGACTTCGTTTCGATGCGGTCGATTCCGGATCTGCGTCCATCCGCGACCATGGAGCCGACATCGCGGGCGATACGTGCCGCAATGTTCATCAGCCGGAGCGGGTCGACGGCGTCGTCAGTGCGCCCAGGAGGTATTCGTGACATCAGCGGGAGGTGGAGGGAGAAGAAATGTCTCGCCACTCGCCGAGGGCTCGCAGTACGAGGACCGCAACGATGGCAGTTCCTCCCGCAGCAACGACTGCTCCTGTGAACAATCCGAAACCGAGCGGGAGTGCATTGTCGCCGGAGTACTGAATGTCGACAAGGGCATAGCCGATGAGCCCTCCTGCAAGTCCGCCCAAAATGATGCTGACGAATGCAAGAATGCGCGCAAACGGTGAGGGCAATGCCGAGAGGGGACGCTGTTCCACCATGGAACGATCGTAGGCGGAAACGATCGAACGCGGACTGATGCGGTCTTGCGGCCACCATCGACTGGGTTCTGGCATCAGCAGCCGGATTGGACGAACGGCATAGGATCGCCCCGTGCGCACGGGTGTTGATCGAGAAGGGGCCCGAGAGTTGTCTGGCAGCGGCTGCGTGGTCGTGATCCCCACGTACAACGAGGTCGACAATGTGCCCGAACTGCTCAGCCGGGTTCTTGGTGCTCTTGCGCAAGTGAATGTCCTCGTCGTCGATGACAACAGCCCCGATGGAACCGCTGATGCCGTCGAAGCCTTCGCTCGGTCCTGGAGCGAATCGATGAATCAGGACGACCGCGTGCGAGTGCTGCGACGCAGAACCAAAGATGGTCTGGGGGCGGCGTATCGAGCGGGTTTCGCTGAGGCTCTGACGGCGGGGGCGCACGTCTGTGTTCAGATGGATGCCGACTTGTCTCACGATCCGAATTACCTGCCCGAGATCATCGCTGCCGTCGTCATGGGAGCCGATGCTTCGATCGGCAGTCGCTACACACCTGGCGGTCGAATCGAGAATTGGCCGCCGCTTCGACGGTTCTTGTCGCGGTGGGGGAATCGCTTTGCGGCTGGCATGCTCGGACTCGCTGTCAATGACGCAACGAGCGGGTACCGCGCGTATTCGCGTCGGATTCTCGAGGAGATGGATTTCGCAACAGTTGGGGCCGAGGGGTATGGCTTCCAAGTTGAGATGACACATCGAGCAGTTCGTAGCGGTGCGCGCATCGTGGAGATTCCGATTCTCTTCAAGGATCGTGTTCGTGGCGAATCGAAATTGACTCATCACATCATCGGTGAGGCATTCACTCTCGTCATCGGACTCTGGTTCCGGGACCGTCTGATGCAACGCGGGTACCGTCGACGGAACAATGCGTGATAGATCTCATGTTGATCCAGGCGATGATCCGAATTCTGTGAACATCCGAACCATTCTCCACGTCGACATGGATGCGTTCTATGTCTCAGTGGAAATGCGTCGCCATCGTGAACTGCGCGGGCAGCCAGTGGTCGTCGGAGGATCCGGAATGCGCGGTGTTGTCGCTGCCGCGAATTATGAGGCACGCAGGTTCGGAGTCTTCTCGGCGATGCCGGCGTCGCGCGCTCGCAGACTGTGTCCACACGCGGTCTTTCTCCCCGGGGATCACGGTCACTACATGGACGTCAGTCGAGATGTGATGAACATTTTCGAAGAGTTCACTCCGCTCGTCGAGCCCATCGCTCTGGATGAGGCCTTTCTCGACGTATCAGGCTCGCTGAATCTGTTCGGTGACGGACCGACCATCGCTCAGCGCATTCGCGATCGCATTGCATCCGACCTCGATTTGCCCTGTTCAGTCGGAGTCGCCCCGTCGAAGTTCATCGCCAAACTGGCCTCGAAACGGGCAAAACCCCTTTTACGAGGAGACAGAGTCGAGCCCGGTCTCGGAGTACTTGTTGTGGTGCCGGGTGCAGAACTCGATTTCCTGCGACCGTTGCCGGTAGCCGAGCTGTGGGGTGTCGGCCCAGCAACACTGGCAAAGTTGGAGCGCGTCGGTGTTCGTACAGTTGCCGATCTTTCCGAATTGGATCTGCCTGTTCTCGAACGGATCGTAGGTCGGGCCCATGGTCGTCACCTCAACGATCTGGCGTGGGCGAGGGACAGCCGACCTGTCGTTGTCGAACGCGAGGCGAAATCGATCGGACGTGAGGAGACCTACGCACATGATCTCTTCGACGAGACAGCTATTCACTCAGAGCTCGTTCGGCTCTGCGACGATGTGGCGTCTCGTGTACGTGCGGTGAACCGCGCCGCTCGAACGATCACGATCAAGGTCCGCTGGTCGACCTTCGACACGGTGACTCGCTCGGTGACACCAGGGGCACCGATGTCGACAGGGCCAGCGATGACCCAAACTCTCGAACCTGTGCTGGCTTCACTGGGTCGACCGAGTGGAATTCGGCTCCTTGGTGTGAGCGTCAGTGGACTGTGCGAACCGGTCGAGCAACTGTCGTTGCTCGATGAATTGGGTTCGATCGAATCGGCGACGGCATCGGACCGCGACCGTGCATGGAACCCTGCGAGTGCCGCAGTGGATGCGATTCGCCAAAAATTCGGTCGATCGGCTATTTCTCCAGCGAGCGCGGTCCAGTCGATGTCGCGATCGTCCCCCTGGGGTCCGATGCCGGATCCGGAGACTCTGACGGAGCAAGTCTCGCGAAGGGGTGGAGCCGGTAGCCCTGAGCGGCATGCCATGCCGGGTCGGACCGAAAATGCGGAGCAACCTTTCGAAGACGGCGCCGAGGGTTGACCCTGTCCGTACCCCCGTCCGGCATCGGCGGTCCTGCGTTGCCATTCACGCTCGACTCTGGGAGACTGAAAGGGCTGGTCCTCAGCTGAGAACAAGGAGGTGGAACCGTGGCACTGTCCGATGACGAACAGCGCATCCTGCGCCAGATCGAACAAGAGTTGCAGAACGACTCGAAATTCGCCCAAGCCGTATCCCCTTCGGGTCTGTACACGCATTCGGTACGAACCGTCCGCTGGGCGATCGTGGGTCTTGCCGTGAGCCTCGCGGTCCTTGTCGTTCTCCTCCAGGTACATTTTCTTGCAGCCTTTGCAATGTTCATTGGCATGGTTGCCTTGCTCGCAGTGATCGAGCGCAACGCTCGGGCAATGGGCAAAGCAGGAATTCAAGATGTGGCAGGAGCGATCCGCAAGGCGCGGATGTCCGCCGGTCGCCGATTCCCCTGAGTTGTCAGCGGTGTGACGAGCCGCCTTCGAGTTTCCAGAGCGCCACTGGATCCAATCGCAATCGGATCCGCAACCTGGGGCTCATTCTTTGTCGGCGTTCCCGTATGTAGATTCGGCCCCGCTCGAACACATCGTTCTCGATCCCATCTGTCGTGCCCGTTCCGGTCGAGTCCGAGTCAGTCGTCCCAGATGCGATTGCTGGAGTTGGAAGTCCTCCATCAACATCGTGTGACCCTTCGAACAGCGTGCGCGACGCGAGATGTGCAAGTTCGAAGATGAACGGATCGTCGTCGTACAACCGTGATGTGGCTCGACTGGCGAGTTCGAGGGGTGACAGGGATCGGGGGAGCGAACCGCGTTCGAGTTCGTAGAGCGCAATGGCTCGGCGCCAGAGTCTCAGAATCGGCGGATCGGATCGTCTGTCGATCACGGAACGAATGATGCGCGGAACGATGAACAGCCACCCGAACAGGAGTGCCGCGACCCCAGCAAGGAGAACGAAAGGCCACATCGTCGACTCAGAATCTGTTCGGTCAGCCGAACCCGACGATGCATCACCGAGAGGAACCGATGTCGTCGGAGACGAAGAATCGTCGGGTGCTGTCGTCGTTGTCGAGGGAGCAAGAGTGGTCGGCGGGGGTACTTCTTGGGCTTGTTCTTCGGGAACGTTGGTGTAGGAAGCATTCGGCGCTCCTCGTCCTGGTGTCGGTTCGAAGAGCACCCAGCCGATTCCATCGAACCAGACCTCTGGCCATGCATGGGCGTGGGTCGTACTCACGGCGAACAGAGACGAACCGGTATCAGATGTTGCACTGTCTCCAGGAGTGAATCCGATGGCTACACGCGCCGGCAGTCCGAGTGATCGTGCAAAGACGGCGAATGTCGACGCAAAGTGTTCGCAGTACCCGCTACGCCGCTCGAGAAAATCCAGTGTGGCGTCAGAATCCGACATCGCTGGAACATCGAGTGTGTAGGTGAACTCGCTCCGAAAAAAATCTTGTAGGGCGAGAGCTTGCTGATATGGCGACTCGTCTGGCGACACGATTGATGACGCAATGACTCTCAGTTCGGGCATGGCATCGGTATCGGGGAGTTCGAGGTAGGCGTCATCTGGCGGTGAATCCGATGTCGCCACAACGAGCCGTTCAGATCGTGGTGCGAGCATCGTCGATTGGATGTCGTACGCGTCCAGCGCTCGGAGCCCACCGCTGCCGACGAGCAGACTTCCGGTTTCGGGTTCGTAGAAAAGGCTCTGAGTCGACGAACGGAGTTGTGTTGGAGTGGCAGCAACAGGAATCAGGCTTCCTGCAAGTGCTTCGATTGTGAATCGCTGGAGATTCGAAACCGTCATGATGCCCGGATCTGCAGTTCCGAGTGGATCGCTCAACTCTCCAGCAGCGGAATCCAACAGACCTTCGGACACGGTCCACACTGAACCGTCGAAGTCCGGTAACGCCGTGAGTCGCCAATACGCAGGAATGTCGGAGCGCACAGTGAACAACACCGAGGGCGACGTAGCGGTCAGTTGACGCCGAACATCGACCAGGGGTTGCAATGTACGCGATTCGCCTTCGAGCTGTTGGGTGATCCAGGCCTCGTCAGTCGAACCTGGCAGAAGCGGGGCGAGGAGGGCAGATGCTCCTCCGACGATTCCGGCGAACACGAACATGCCAGCGGCTGCTCGGATCGATGTAGCCCAGTGTGAACTCCCGCTGCGGTGTGCCCGCATCGGCCGGGCACTACGGACATGGTCATGCATCCGGCGAATCAATGCTGTGCTGAAGAGCGCCGTGGTCATCCACATCGCAGAGAGAGCGATGCGATCGCGACCTGTTCCCACGGCTGCAACGATGAACAGTGTCGCCCCCGCAGGCACGAACACCTCGACTCGACCACCGTAACGAGTTGCGAACGCGTCGGAGGCGACAGCAACAAAACTGATGACGACCATCGCCATGGTTCCGAACCCGCTGTCGAATTCGACGGGAGTGATCACCTCGCCGATCAAATTCCACGCTGAGCTCAGATCACTCCACAGTGCGGACCACGTCGCCGACAGCGGAAGACCAAATCGCAGCGTCTCACCAAAATGCAGCCAACCGACGCAGACGTACACGATGACGGGAGGGGCGAGCGCTCCGACAAGAACAGGGGGTCGAAGGGAGCGCACTGCAGAGCTCAATACATGAGTAAGGACTGCAACGGAGATCAAGGGCCACAAAAAGCTCCACGTTCCAAAGACTCCGATGAAGGACACCGCGGTTGCAGTCGACACAAGGAAGGTAGGAATAGCGCGTGTCACCTGCAAGCGCATTCGCTGCACTATGTCGGGTTGAGCGGCGCTCATGTGATCTGGATCCGTCGACTGAGACGCGCCCAATATTCTGCAAAGTTGCGAAAGTCGGCGACGTTCGTCACGAACCATCCAGATGGGGTCGTCACCGACTCGATCTCTTCGCAGACGATAACGACAACGACTCCGGAGCCTCGGAGAGCACGTTGTGTCCGATCCACCCATCCCTCGTCCCGTCGACCGCAGATGAGGACGGGAATTCTCACGTGTGTGCGGTCGTGAGTTCCACGAACATCAGGTTCGCGGTCCGAGAGAGCGAGTACTGCCAAAGAGCGCATGACGGTGCGGCGTGTCGCCTCGTCGATCTCGGCATCGAATCTGGTTCCATCGGCTCGACGGCCAAAAGACAGGCGGACTCGTACGTCGTCTTCATGGGTGAGTGCGGCTGAGCCAGCGAAGGATGCAGCGACACTGATGGCACGTTCGAATCCTTCAGGTGTGAACGCCGTGATCGAGTCGTCGAGAATCACATCGAGGACGATGCGCGCGTGCGATTCGAATTCGTTGACGATCAGAACGTCTCTGCGTGCCGAGGCGCGCCAGTTGACGAAGCGGACGTCATCACCCGGGGAATACTCGCGCAGCGAGCGGAATTCGAGTTCAGATGCTCGATTCTTCGTGATCCTTTCGATCGCAGTCACCAATTCTCCTTCGCATCGACGAGGCGAAGGGAGGGCGATGGGTGTCCACTCTGGACACACGATGACCTCATCTGAGCGTCCGACTGGGCGGATGCGCCGTGAAAGACCGAGTGGGTCGCCGAATTCGACAAGTGCTGGACCAAGCGTGATCACTCCCCGATGCTCGACTCGAAGGCGATAGCGAGTGACGGTCTTCTGGTTGCGGCGCAGCGGAGGTACGGAGATGTCGACACGACCGAGTGGAGATCCACCTGATGGGGATCCACCCACGGCAAATCCACCCGCAGCAAATCCACCCACGGCAAATCCACCCACAGCAAATCCAGATGAATCGACGATCCGATCGGAAAGTTCGAAGCTTGGTGACCGGCGCAGTGCGCGCACTGTCAGTTCGATGCCAACTTCGTCACCGGCGCGGGGTTCGGCCTGTGAGGGTTTGCGTTCCACGTCGATGAGAACGATCTGTGATCGAGTGAAGACCACAGCAAGGATGGCCGCAATCACGAGACCGGTACCCATGACGTACATTTCGAGTAAACCGAAGACGCGTCCGATGGCGATGACGACGACTCCCAGAACACCCACTGCAAGAGCAGGCTTGGTGCGCATATCAGCGACCCGATGGCACCTGCACGGCAGCCAGTACCTCGGCAACCGCATCGACGCGTGTCATGCCCTGAGCGGAGAACTCGTGCCGAGGGTTGATTCGATGAGCGAATACGGGAACAGCGAGTTCTTTCACATCGTCAGGAATCACGTAGTCACGCCCACGAGAGGCGGCAAGGGTCTTGGCTGCGCGAGCCATTTGGACGACCGCCCGCGGGGAAAGGCCGAGTGCAATGAAGGGCAGAGTACGAGAGGCTTCGGCGATGTCGATGAGGTAGTTCTTGATGGAGTCGACCATACGGACCTGGGAAGCGGCTCGGATCATCATCGAGACATCCGAGACCTCGATGACGGGAGACAATTCGTTGCTTTGAACTGCGAATTCAGGCTCGAGGATCTCGAGCTCCGCAGCCCGATCCGGATAGCCGATCGCCATACGAACCAGGAATCGATCGAGCTGGCTCTCAGGAAGGCGGTGCGTGCCATCGTGGTCCAAAGGGTTCTGGGTGGCGATGACCAGGAAGGGGCTGGGGAGTTTTCGTGCCGCTCCATCCACGGAGACCTGGCGCTCCTCCATGGCCTCGAGGAGGGCGGATTGAGCTTTTGGTGAGGCTCTGTTGATCTCGTCGGCGAGAACGATGTTGGCAAAGATCGGCCCTGGGTGGAATTCGAAAACTTCCGATGTGCGACTCCAAACGGAGACGCCGATGAGATCCGAGGGCAAGAGATCCGGGGTGAACTGCACCCGTTTCCATGTGCAGTCGATCGATGCAGCCAAGGCCTTGGCCAGGCTCGTCTTGCCAACCCCAGGGATGTCCTCGACGAGAATGTGTCCATCGGAGAGCAGTGCGACGAGCGCCAACTCGATCGCTTGGCGCTTGCCGCGCAACGCAATTTCGACGTTGTCTGCAATGGCTCCGAAGAGGCCTGAGAAGGTGCGCTGAGATCGGACCGAGGCCGTTGGAGTCGGTGAGGACACGTGACCACGTTAGACGGCATTTCCTCGCATCACCCTGGCAGGACGCGAACCTCTCGTTCGGGACCTCCCGTGCGCGGCACATACTCAACCGCTACCGTAACGATGAGAGACATGAGCTGTGAAGTGATGAACCTGCGCCCGAGGACCTGCACGCTTCGATGACCAAGAACACAGGTGCCCTCGCCTTGCATATCGGCGGCAGCAAGTTCTCAGCCGGTGTCGTCTCTTCGACGGGATCGATACTCCTGCGGGATCGGGTGCCAGCATCGGGACGAGACCCATGGACGGTCATTGCCGGTTTGCTCAAGAGAGTGTCTGCGGCTGCAGACGACATCGAGATCCAAGGGTGCGGTGTGTCCGTCAGCGGTCCGGTGAACGTGCGTTCCGGAACGGTTGCGCCCTTGAACATCCCGTTGTGGAAAGACTTTCCCCTGCTGAAGTCGGTCGCCGATCTCACCGGTCTACGCACGGTCATCGACAACGAAGCCAAGGCGTTGGCTCGTGGCGAAGCTTGGGCCGGTGGGGCTGTCGGCGAGTCGGACTTTCTCGCGGTGTACATCGGTTCGAGTATTTCAGCCGGTCTCATGTCGGGTGGCCGGGTTCTCGACGGCAACTTCGGAAATGCTGGATACATCGGCCACATGATCGTGGACGTCGATGGACGAACCTGTCGTTGTGGCGGGAGAGGGTGTCTCGAGGCGTATGCATCCTCAGGAGCAATCGAATCCGAAACGGGTCATGGGCCTGCGTATGCCTCGCAATCACTGATCGAACGCAATGGGCTCTTGGTCGGGCGCGTGATTGCATCGGCATTGGCCGTACTCGATGTCCCCAAGGTTTTCATCGGCGGCAGTGTTGTGGGGGCGTGGGGAGAGCCGTTCTTGGAGGTTGTGACGAATGAGATCCGGGCCAGAGCACGGCTCGATTTCACTCGTGAGGTGGAGGTGTTTCCTGCTTCGCTGGGCAGCTACAGCGTTCTCGTAGGGGCTGCTGCCTTGGTCAGCCAGCGTCTGGCCGGTGAGTCATGAGTGCTCCTCAGGGGACGCGCGGCACAGGACTGGTAAGAATCCTCGTCACCTTGGCACGTCGACCGCATCTGTGGGCAACAGCGTTGAGAGTCGCTCGAAGTCACATGAACACTCTGTGGTGGAAGCGCTGGCCTTTTCTTCCTCGTCCAGCGGGCGCGTATCTCACTTTTCGCATGGAAACTCAATACGGAGATCAGCGGTCATTGACCGCAGCAACTGCCGATGATGTGATGGAATACCTGATGTGGGTGAAGACGTGGAGGCGATCGTGACGGTGGGCGGCGAGTGCACATCGTTCGAGTGCACATCGTTCGAGCTCACATCGTTCAAGAACGGTCTCCTCGATCAGAGCCGGTACGCGCTCTGCAGGTGCAGGTGACGCAACGTGCGCAGCGCTCTGGTTCTGAATGCCTCATTCGAACCGCTGAGCGTGGTGCCCAGCCGTCGAGCGGCCTGTTTGGTCCTGGACGAAAAAGCTGAAGTCGTCGAACATGACGGCACTCTTTTGCGGTCGGAATCATTGAGTCTGCCCAATCCATTGGTCATCAGACTGCTCTACATGGTCAAGGTTCCTTTTCACCGGCGCACAGCACTGTCGCGGCGAGCGGTGTTCGCCCGTGATGAGCATCGGTGTCAATATTGCGGAGCCTTCGCTGATTCGATCGATCACATCATGCCGCGATCGCGTGGCGGTCTGCATGTGTGGGAAAATGTGGCAGCCGCATGCCGACGCTGCAATCTGGACAAACGAGATCGAACTCCCGATGAGGCAGGAATGAGACTCGCCAAACGTCCTCATACGCCGCGTGAATTGGCGTGGGTGACCGTCGCTGTCGGGAATGTGCCCGAAGCCTGGAAGCCGTATCTGGCTCAGGCCTCGTGACTCCCAGTCGAACCGATTGAATCGATGTCAATGGGCGAGGTGCCAATTCCGGGGAATCAGGACGAGCGGCGAGTACCGCCATCTGAGAAGTCGAAAGTCGTGGTCGAGACGTTCAGGGGACGAGCACAAGATTTTCACCTCATGCCCGTGCCGACTGATTCTGGGCTGAACGACTCACCGGCTCGAGTGTGGTGGTTCGAGCCGACAGCCGATGCCCTCGTTCTCGGTTCGGCTCAGGATCGCAGCATCGTTGATCTCGATGCCTGTACCAACCGAGGAGTCGACGTTGTCGAGCGCCGAAGTGGAGGAGGCCTCGTCCTTGTGACGACAAACGGCACGTTGTGGCTGGACGTTGTTGTGCCCGTAGGGCATCGACTGTGGGAGCGCGATGTGACGAGGTCGGCGTTCTGGTTGGGCGAAGTATGGATGGAAGCTCTCGAAGAAGTTGGTGTCGTGTCGCTCGTCCAACACCGAGCAAGCCTCGTGCGCACAACGATGTCCGACGCCATCTGTTTCGCAGGCCGAGGTCCAGGTGAAGTGTTCGATGTGCACGGGTCGAAGGTCGTGGGAATCAGCCAGAGGAGAACTCGCCACCATGCGCGGTTTCAGTGTGTGGTGTCCCTTGAATGGGAACCGATTCGACTGGTCGAATTGTTGGAGGCATCCGTCCGTGATCGAACGCTCGCTGAATACTCCACTGTCGCTACGGCAGGCAGTTCCATCACTGTCGATCGCCCGCACCTCATCGAGACAATGACGAAATGTCTCGATGAGAGACTCAGATGATGTTCACATAACAGCAACGACAGCACCGGTGTGTGACACAGCGGTGCTGTCAGGCTGAAGTGAATCAGGCTGAAGTAGATCAGGCTGGAGCGATCTCAGGGGGAGTGGTCGCCGAACAGCGATCGATGGACTTGAGGAGAGGGAACGGGTTCACCGCAGC
>JAULYE010000002.1:0-63557 GCA_032118015.1 Ilumatobacteraceae bacterium
AGATTGAAGCCAAACTTCGAGTCGTCCTGTCCTGTTGCAATGAAGTCGTGAGTGTGGGCGTGGACCCCCGGTGTCACCCGCACCATGACGCGGGGAATCGGCAAACCCAGTGATCGAAGGTGGTCGAGTCGATCGAGTTCATCGAAGCTGTCGACGACGATGTGTCGGACTCCGGGTCGATCCTGAGAGTCCGAACCGGCGGTGAGCGCCATCCGAAGTTCATCAAGGCTCTTGTTGTTGCCATGAAGGACGCACCTGTTCGCTGCCACGCCACCGTGCATCGCAACGAACAGCTCGCCACCGGAGGCGACATCGATGAGAAGTCCCTCTTCGTCGACGAGCGCAGCCATAGCCGAACACAAGAAAGCCTTCGACGCGTAGATCACGCGATCAGGACCGAATGCAGCGATCGCTTCTCGACATCGAGAGCGAAGGTGATCCTCGTCGTAGACGAACAGTGGTGTGCCGTACATCTCGGCCAGATCCTCTATCGAACATCCACCGATCGACAGTGAGCCATCGTCCTCGATACGCGCTGAGTCCGGCATCAGCCGCATGGGTATTGGGCGCTGGCTCACATCTGCTCCGGAACTTCGATCCCGAGCAGACCAAGGCCCAGTTCGAGGGTGCGCGCCGTCAGATCGCACAATCCGAGTCGGCTCGCACGCACGGCGTCATCGTCAGCTTTCAGAACTGGACAATGCTCGTAGAACGAACTGAAGGCGGTTGCCAAGTCGTAGAGATAGGTGCACAACCGGTGCGGACTGTACTTGTCGAGAGTGTCCGTGAGAGCAGGTTCGAATCCGAGAAGCGCCATCGCGAGCTGCTTCTCTTGAGGGGCTTCGATCCGAGGCGGTGTCGAGCGAACCGACGAGCGATCCACCCCCGAGCGACGAAAGATGCTGCAGATGCGGGCATGAGCATATTGAAGATAGGGCGCCGTGTTTCCGTCGAAGGAGAGCATTCGCTCCCAATCGAAGACGTAGTCACGTATTCGGTCCGTCGAGAGATCGGCATACTTCACGGCTCCGATGCCGATCATGCGCGCCACCCGTTCGCGATCGCCTGCAACCAACGTTGGATTCTTCTCTGCGACAGCAATGTCAGCCCTTGAGACGGCCTCGTTCACAAGATCGATGAACTTGAGCGGATCGCCACTTCGGCTCTTCAGCATCTTGCGATCCGATCCGAGGACATTTCCGAACTGGACATGCACAGCGCGACGAGGTTCGCGCAACCAACCCGCCATGTGCGCGACATCGAAGACCATCGACAAATGCTGCGCCTGTGGGGCTCCCACGACGTACAGCAGAACATCTGCGCCGAGTCTTTCGACGCGATCGATGATGCATGCGAGATCACTGGTTGCGTAGTTGAAGCCTCCCTGACCCTTTTGCACGATCAAAGGGAGAGGATCACCATCGCGGTTCGTATATCCCGGCGGGAAGACGACATCTGCACCATCGGACTGCTGCAACAGACCCAATTCATCCAGCCGGCTGATGACCTCGGGAAGAAGATCGTTGTACGCGCTCTCCCCCATCAAGTCGTCATCGGTGAGTTGCACACCGAGAAGGCGATACACGGCATTGAAATGTTGAGTCGAAAGATCGACGAGAAGCTTCCACAGTCTCCGCGTCTCGAAGTCTCCGCCTTGGAGATGAACGACACGTTGTCGTGCTCGATCCTGAAACTTCTCATCTGCATCGAATTTGGCTCGGGCCTGTTTGTAGAACCCATCGAGATCTCCGAGCGAGAGGTGCTCAGCAGCAGTGCCTTCTCCGAGGTCGAGGAGGTGTTCGATCAACATCCCGAATGGCGTGCCCCAATCGCCGATGTGGTTCTCGCGAATGACGTCGTGACCGACGAATTGGAGCATTCGCACCAGCGCATCGCCGATCACCGTGGTACGCAGATGGCCGACGTGCATCTCCTTGGCTACGTTCGGCGCGGAGTAGTCGACAACGACACGTCGACGCGGCGCTGTTCCCACACCCAGGCGGGCGTCAGCAGCGATCGAACCGAGCAGCTGCCCCAAAAAAGTTGGCTGGAACACGAGATTGATGAAACCCGGACCAGCGATCTCTGTCGATGCACAGATGTCGGTGAGACCACTGCAAGCCGCGAGAATGTCTGCAGCAACATCGCGCGGATTGCGGCCGAGTTCTTTGGCGAGAGGAAGAACGCCATTGACCTGGGCATCTGCGCGGTCGCTCGGTCGCACGATCGGATCGATGCCGTCTCGCCCACCCACCGATGCGAAGGCTTGCCCAAGGCGGCTGGACACGAGTACGAAGGGATCGAACATGACCATGTCATTGTTGCCGATCGCGGTCATTGTTGCCGATCTCGTCGTCGAGACACGGTTGCATTGTCTACACGAGACGCGAAACTCTCCCCTGGCATCCCACCGCTAGGCTCACGGGACCCGCCCACGTAGCTCAGTGGATAGAGCGTCTGCCTCCGGAGCAGAAGGTCGTAGGTCCGATTCCTACCGTGGGCGCCAGCTCGCTGTCGCCTCGATCAGAACCCCTGAAGGGCCTTCGCGACCCGATTCGATTCAGATGTAGTCATCAGCTGATATGTAGTCATCAGCCCAATGCCGACTTGACCGCCGCAGCAATCGCCGAACCGTCAGCGGCATCCCCAACTCGATCGCGCACGGCCTTGATGATGCCGCCCATGGCTTTCGCGCCGGACTGTCCAGCCTCTGCTGCCCGATCGACCTCCTCGGCAACGATGGCTCCAAGAGCTGCCGGGTCCATCGCTGCAGGTAGGTAACCCTGGAGGATCTCGGCTTCCTTGGATTCTTTGTCAGCTAGCTCCTGGCGTCCGGCGTCACCATATATTTGAGCGGATTCCAGCCGCTTCTTGACTTCGGACCGAAGTACTGCGACAACTTGCTCTTCACTGAGTGTCACCGCCGTACTTCCAGCGACTTCGGCGTTCTTGATCGCGGCGAGCGCCATACGCAACGTCGACTTCAACAGTTCATCTCCAGAACGCAAAGCGTCGGAGATGTCCTTCTGGATACGAACTTTGAGCGCACTATCAGATGTCATCGGCTCATTCTGACGGACAACACACCTCTTTCACAGGCAGACAAGAATTGATCGACGACCGGCTGCGTTCGCGCTCGGTAGCCTCTGACCTCGTGAATCAAGTCAAGAACCGTCTCGCCGCTCTGTCAATGCTCGATCGGGCCTTTCGCCTGCTGACAGATGAGCGCATTACAGCGCTCTTCGAAGTCCTGGACGAAGAGGGCCGCAACGCAGTGCGCCACATCGCCGGAGTCAAAGGCGAACCAGAAACAGCCGATGTTCTTACAGCGATTCGTGTGGCGACGACAAAGGGGCGGATCAATGGCGATCTCGAGCGCCTCGCCATCATGCTCACCGAGACGTGTCTCGACGAATGCATCGAAGCTCTCGGTTCCAATTCCGATGACCCGAGTGAAGAAAACCTTCGTTCGGTTCTTCCCGACATCATCTCCAAGCATGGTCTCGATGTGACCCAGGTGATGCTCGCCACGGTCGTCACTGGTGAGGCCTTGGCTTCCCCGATCATCACTCGCCTGTTGAAGCACGACGAGGAGTGGAAACTGCCGCCTGCTCCCGCAGTCGAAGCAGCACCCCTTGCCAAGCCGACGAAAGCGGATGACGCCGAACGTCAAGCGCTGAAGGAACAGCGCAAGACTCGCAAGCTGGCCGAACAAGAGGCTGCACGCCGTCGTCGCGAGCAGTCGGCCACCGCTCGTCGTCGCTGAGGTCTCGAGACCGACTCAGATCAGCGCGTGACGTCGCTCGAGATCCAACAAGAACTTCTTGATCGGCATCCCGAGTGCAAAACCAGTCAGTGATCCATCCGAGCCGATGACCCGGTGGCATGGGACCACGATCGGAATCGGATTGCGTCCATTTGCACCTCCCACCGCCCGAGCCTTGCGAACATCGCCGAGAGCTCGAGCTTGTTGGGCATAGCTGATGGTCGTTCCATAGGGAATCTCTGTCAGTGCACGCCAAGCAGACAGTTGGAAATCGGTTCCCGCCGGGTCGAGTGGGAGATCGAACTGGGTGCGTCGACCGTCGAAGTATTCGGTGAGTTGGCGTTGTGCAGTTTCCAGTCCGATGTGCGAGCCATCATCTGAAACGAGGCGGGCACCTTCCAGACCGGCGTGCGACAGCTGATTCTCATCAGCCCAGAGAATGGCCCGCACACCACTCTCTGATGCGTACACGTGCAACGTCCCCACGGGACTGGGTATCGAGCGAACCACGAGTACTTCACCATTTGGAGCCGTCGCCACGTAGGCATCTTGTCACGATCGATCTCCTCGGACCGAAGTGACAGAATCTCGTTCTCCGTCGTACCGTGCAACGACCGACTCGGTCCGCCCCGAACAGCAGAGAAAGTCAGTAGGCGCACGATGACCACGCGAACCCCGGACGATCACGATGCGAAGGTCCCCTTAGGGGACGGGGATGGACTGAGCAAGAGACAGATCCAACTCGTCTTCGCCGGCGTGATGTCCGGTCTGGCTCTGTCGGCTCTCGACGGCACGATCGTCACCACCGCCTTGGCCACCATCGTCGGGGAACTCGGCGGCATCGAGTACTACGCCTGGGTCGGTACGTCCTACATGTTGACGAGCACGACAGCCACACCCTTGTTCGGAAAACTCTCCGATCTCTACGGTCGCCGCCTGCTGTTCCAGATCGCAATCATCACGTTCGTCGTCGGATCACTGCTGTGCGGCGTGTCGCAAAACATGTGGCAACTCGTTGCGTCACGCGGCATCCAAGGAATTGGTGGCGGTGGTTTGTTCTCACTTGCGTTCGCCATCATCGGCGATGTCGTCCCACCGCGAGAGCGCGGCAAGTACGTGGGCTTCATCACCAGCATCTTCACTGCGAGCAGCGTTCTCGGGCCTCTGATCGGCGGATTCATCGTCGACAACACCTCGTGGCGTTGGATCTTTCTCGTCAACCTTCCCATTGGATTGATCGCGTTGGCCATCACCGACCGGGCTCTGCGCCTGCCCTTCATACGACACAAACGCACGATCGACTACCTCGGGGCAACACTGCTGATCATCGCCGTGACGAGCCTGCTGTTGGGTCTGTCGTGGACTGGAGAGGCCCACGGGTGGACATCGATCGCAACACTCGGTCTCTTCGCAATGACTGTCGTGAGTACCGCCATGTTCATTTCGTGGGAACGACGAGCACAAGAGCCGATCATTCCCCTGTCGATGCTGAAGATGGACGTCGTCAGTTCCGTGGTGCCGATGATGTTTCTGGTCGGCGCGATCATTTTCGGAGCCAACACGTTCATGCCTCTCTACTTGCAGGGAGTCACCGGTGTGTCAGCAACGAACTCCGGACTTCTTCTGGCACCTCTTGCTGTCGCAGTGGCCGTGACCGCGATCATCACCGGCCGGATCACTGCGCGCACCGGCAAATACAAACTGTGGTTGCCGATGGGTGCTCTGTTTGCCATCGGTGGGCTGCTCATGCTGTCGTTCCTCGGAACGACCCGCGGCTATCTCTACGTGGCGATGATCGGCTCGTTCTGGATCGGCGCCGGCATGGGTGCACTCATGCCGACTGGAACACTTGCGGTACAGAACGCCGTCCCGATGCAGGAGATGGGATCGGCATCCTCGACGGTGATCTTCATGCGCCAACTCGGAGGCGCAATCGGACTCGCCGCCTACGGCACCCTCCTCAATTCTCGACTTGCCGGCCGCGTCGACCCAGACCTCATCCGAGTTCCACGCGAGATCAAGAATCTTCCCTCCCCGGCACGCGAAGAGGCCCTTGCCGGTCTCACCGACGCCATCAATGTCGTGTTCCGTGCCACATTGCCAGTGATGGCGATCGCCTTCCTCATTGCACTCGTAGTTCCCGGGTTGCCGTTGCGCGGCGCATCTTCGATGAGCGCGAACTCATCGACCGATGACGATGGATCTAGTGGTGCACGCTCTCCTGGTTCACGATCTGGAGACTTCGTGACCGGCGGGCATGCCATGCCACGAGAACCAAGCCACTGAGAGCGAACACGGCGGCTGCCAAAAAGATCGAACGTTTTCCGAAGATCTGCCCAATGCCGCCAAGCATGAGCCCACCGAGAACACCTCCCAATTCGAAGAACATCGTGAAGCTGGCGACAACTGCGACGCGCTCGTCGTCGTCGACATCTTGCACGCTCATGGCCAACAGTGACGGATAGAGAAAAGACGCACCGAGAGCGAAGAACACTGTCCCGATCCAGATACCCGTCGCACTCGCCAAGGCTGCTACTGAGAGCACCCCGAACAAGATGAAGATGAGGGCTGCGCCGACACTACGGCGCAACCCCACCGTCTCGGGGATACGAGCACCGACGAGTCTGATCATCAAGCACACGATGCTGTACACGACGAAGAAGCGAGCTGAACCGTCGAGACCAAGTTCTTTTGCATACGTCGGAACGAATGAATTGAACGCGGTCCATGCAGCGATACCGAGCGCCATCATCGAACCAGGAATGATCGCCTTGGGGTGGAACCACAGTGAACTCAGCGATCCGCGTTCGGCCTTGGCAGGCGATGAAGGTGTGCTCACGAATGCAGGAGCCCACATCGACACCACAGCGGCGGCGCAACAGAACAATGCAGCCAGAACGAAGACCGCGTCGTACCGACCCGATTCAAGACCGCGAGCCGAGTCGGACACTCCTCCCATCACCCATTCACCAAGAATTGGGCCAAGGGCGACCCCTCCGAACACCGCAACGGAGAGGTAGCTGGCGCCTTCGGCCTTTCGATTGTCCGGACTGAGTTCGACGATCACAGTGGCGGCTCCCACGAACAATGCAGCCTCCCCGATTCCCATCAACGCGCGAAACGGAAGGATCTGCCAGGCCGATGTCACTGTCACGAGTCCGACTGTGGCAACAGCGCCGAGCACTCCACCACCGACCATCATCGTCCGTCGCCCCCAACGATTGCCGACCCATGTCAGAGTCGGCCGGAACAGCACCGCTGCGCCACTGAATGCGACAGCTGCCGCTCCGATCATCGCTTCTCCGTAGCCGAGGCCATTTTCGATGAACACCGGCAATGTAGGAATCAGCACGCCGACACTCGCGTAGTACGCGAATGCCGCCAGGGTCACCAGGAAGAAGGGCAACGTCACCATCGATGTCGACCCTGGGCGACCAGAAACAGAATTGGATACGGGATTCGGGGATGTCACGTGGTGAGTCGCGTTCGCCCGCCGACGAAGTTCGAGAAAGATCTTGGTCCGATGGGGCCTGTTCAGCCCACGATCGGTTCCTTGGGCAGACCGAGAACCCGCTCACCCACGATGTTGCGCTGGATCTGACTCGTTCCGCCCCAGATCGTCTCTGACCTGCTGAAGAAGAACGCCGACATCATCGGGCTCACTGGGTAACCGGGCCGACGCTTCTCACGTGCCACACCAGGCCACGATGCACCCTCCGAGCCGACATCGACGAGCATGCTTTCGGCGCCGTAGATGTCGAGAGCCAACTCCATCGCGGCCTTGTGCATTTCGGACCAGAACATCTTGTTCGTCGCACCAAGTGCCATCACGCCGAGATCCTTGGAGTTGTTCAACGTCGACGTCAACGACCGCAGTCCGTTGAAGCGCAGAATCTGGATCTTGGTGTAGTACTCCATCAGACCCTGGCGCACACCCGGATCCTCGATCGCCCCGTTCGCCTGCGCGGCGCGCACCATGAGGCGATATTCCTCTTCGAAGCGGCGATACCCAGTCGTTGCACTCATGCCGCGCTCGAATGCAAGTGTCGAGTTGGCAACCTTCCACCCATTGTTCACTCCGCCGACGACATTGTCCTTGGGGCAACGTGCATCGGTGAAGAAGACCTCGCAGAATTCCGCAGTGCCATCGGGCTGAGTGATACCTCGTACCTCGACACCGGGCTGACGCATCGGTACGAGCAGATACGAAATGCCCTTGTGCTTGGGAGATTCAGGATCGGTGCGCGTCAACAAGAAGCAGTAATCGGCATGATGTCCGCCTGTCGTCCACACCTTCTGACCATTGATGACCCACTCGTCACCATCGAGCACAGCTGTCGTCTTCAGCGATGCAAGGTCGGAACCGGAGTTGGGTTCACTGAACCCCTGACACCAACGCGTCGTTCCATTCATGATGTTCGGCAAGAACTCGCGCTTTTGCTCGTCGGTTCCCCACTGCAGAAGTGTCGGTCCCACGAGCGTGTCACCGAAGAAGTCAGCGCGCAACGGCGCCTTCACCGATGCGAACTCTTCAGCGAGGACGACACCCTGCATCGTCGTCAAACCCTTACCGCCGAACTCCTCGGGCCAAGTCGCACAGATCCAACCGCCAGCGAACAACTTCGATGGCCATGTGTCGTTGAAGTCTTTGCGCTCTTGTGCCGACATCTCGAAGCCGGGCTCGCCCCAACCCTTGGGGAGGTTGTTCTTCAACCACGTGCGGATCTCGGCGCGGAATTCTTCGGCATCGGTTGGGTAGTTCAGTTCCATCGGGACATTCTCTCGCGAGATGGCACCACTGCCCAACCCGGCGAACGATTCCACAGACCGCCCCACTCCCGAATTCCGCCCCAGGACGCCGAGTCGGGGGGTTGGAGAATTGCCACGGTTCACAGAGCGTTCATCGGACGCCAACGAATCGGAAACAGCGAATGCCTACCTTGCCTGCCATGACCGCAAGCGGCTGGCCACTGACCCGAGGATCAGGACACTCACTGACGAACCAGGAACGTGACGTCCTCAGGGCCCTGATCGAATCCAATGGTCGGGTGATCGGTCGGCGCGAGCTGTCTCGCCAGATCGGACTGACCGAGGTCGGAGAAAGACGATGCGACTCGCTCCTCGTGGGAATTCGCCGCATTCTCGGAACCGAGTCCATTCGAACCGTCCGAGGTCGCGGATGGATGCTCGCCCCCACAGCCGTCGGGGCAGCGACTCTCCTCCTCGATGAGGGAACCTGACGGGCTCGGACGGTCAGCCACTTCATCCAGCAGACCGATCGTCCCCGTAGGAGAGCGCCCAGTCGGAAAACGCCAACCGGCCCGAGAATATTCAGCAAGAGGCTCGGTCGTTTAGCCTCATTCGATGCCTTTCATCGCCGCTGCCGTCGAGGGATACGACCTCGCCCTCGTCTTCGGGAGCCTCCTGCTGATCATCGTCGTTGCCCGCGTTGCCGCTGAACTGTCCGAGCGCATTGGCATTCCACCGGTCCTGGGTGAAATTCTCGCCGGCATTCTCATCGGACCATCGGTTCTCAAGTGGGTGGATCCGATCTCCCATATCGCTGTTGCAGACATGATTCTCCTCCTCGGCGAAATCGGCGTCATTCTGTTGCTTCTCCAAGTCGGACTCGAGATGGATCTCGGTGAATTGAGGCGCGTCGGCAGATCCGCACTGATCGTTGCCCTGATCGGCGTCGCAGTCCCGTTCGCAGCTGGTTTCGGTGTTGCCTCAGCGTTCGGCGAAGACGGCAAGATCGCTCTGTTCATCGGAGCCACTCTGACGGCGACGAGCGTCGGCATCACAGCTCGAGTACTCGGAGACTTGCGCGCGTTGGCGACCACTGAATCACGAATCATTCTCGGCGCTGCTGTTGCCGACGATGTCCTCGGTCTGGTGATTCTGACCGTGGTGGTCAAGATCGTGACCGAGGGCTCAATCGGAACCGGAGTGGTCCTCGAAACGATCGGCCTTGCGCTCGGATTCCTTCTCGTCACCGGATTGCTCGCCATTTTCGTGATCCCACGTGTGCTCGACAAGGTGCATGCGATTTCTCGTTCGGCGACGACTGTTGTCGGAGCCGGTTTCGCTCTCACCATTGCATTTGCGCTCCTCGCAGGTGAAGCAAAGTTGGCCTTCATCATCGGTGCATTCATGGCTGGTCTCGGCATCGGGCGAAGCAACCAACACACACGTATTGCCGATGGTCTCAATCCCCTCGGACACGTCTTCATTCCCGTCTTCTTCGCCAGCATCGGCATCAACGCCGATCTGTCCGCAATGATGCAGCCTGAAGTTCTCGCACTTGCAGGATGCTTGACCGTTGTCGCCATCATCGGAAAACTTGTCGCGGGTCGAGGGGTTTCCGGGACGAAGATCGACCGTCTCATGGTCGGAATCGGCATGATTCCACGCGGTGAGGTCGGGCTGATCTTTGCCAGCATCGGTTTGTCGCGTGGAGTCCTCGACGAACAGCTCTATGGAGCCGTCCTGATCATGGTCCTCGTGACCACGGTCATCACACCTCCATTGCTCACGATGCGCATGAAAAGATCGGGAGTCGAGATTCCTGAGGACGATCGATCGACACCTGGTGCTGTCATCGCTCCACGGGGTGGTTGGTTGCAGATGGCTGACGGCTCCGTTCGACTCATCGGCGAACCGCCATCGACACTGGCGATCCCTATTGCCTTGCGCGCTGCTGAATTGGTTTCCAATGGAGAGCCCAGCGAGGAACTCATCGGGTGGTTCGGCGGAATGCGTGGAGCGCCCTTGCAATGGCGCTCTGCTGACAGCGAGCGGCTCCTGGATCTGCTCCGAGACGGAACTCCGAAGTCATGGCGCTTCCTGGAGACCATCGGTGTACTCGAATCCTGCTTGCCCGAACTTGCCGAGACGATGCGTCAGTATCGATCCGATCCTGATTCCTTCGACCCATTCCACCCGCTACGGCTTCCCACCGTCGATCGCATGCACGACCTACTTTCGTCGCCGGGTCTCGATACCGGCTTCGACCTTCGCTATGTGACTCTCGAGCAGCCTCACCGTCTCACCTACTGCGCATTTCTCGTGGACGCGAGTTCGAATCGAGCTGCCCGAATCAGCTTGGCCGCGCGACTCGGTTCATCGGACCTGGGAAACATCGAGTCGATCCTCGATCTCTCCGACAGCATGATCGATGCCGCCCGCGGACCCGATCCATCTCCACCAAACGCAGGGTCGGATGGCTCGATCCCCCAATCGAGCGTCGACTTGGCTTACCTGCTGTCGATTCTCCGAGTCGATCCGACCTCGCAAGCTCGAACGGCTCTGGATCTGAACACCTCTCAGCAGCCATAGGTCGACCTGAATCGCGGTCACCCGAAGTCGAGCAGGTCCGCAGACCACCGGCGGGCGCCCGCACGCGCCGATCACACGCGCCGATCACACGCGCCGATCACACGAATCGATCACACAATGGAAACAATCGTCTGACTCTTGCGAAACACGAGTGTCTTATGGTCCTCCCAGCGCAGCGAGCTCCGACAACGACGTCGAGTCACCGGGTTCCCCGGGCGCTCCGTCAACGTCGACGGTCGAGAATCTGCCGTATCCGGCTCGTTCAGGATGACGGATTCTCGGAACCTCATTCGTCCCACTCAAAAGGAGTTCCAACGTGACCAAAAAATTGATGCGGCTAGGTGCCGGTATCGGCTTGGCGTCGATCGCAGCCCTCGCCCAACCCTCACTCGTTAGAGCTGGAGATGATGCAGCAGCTGCAATCGACTCGGTGAAAGCAACTCTGGACAATGTCTGGATCCTCATTGCAGCGGTTCTCGTGATCTTCATGCAAGCCGGATTCGCTCTCGTCGAGGCCGGATTGACCCGAGCCAAGAACGTGGCGAACATCTTCATGAAGAACTTGATGGACTTCTGTGTCGGTGCCCTGCTCTTCTTCGCTGTCGGCTACGCAATTGCATTTGGCGGGAGCTTCACCGGCTTGGGAAGGTTCCTCGGCGGCGATGGCTGGTTCCTCGCAGGCGATGGGGTCTTCACCTATGGAACCTTGGACAAGTTCGTCTTCTTCACGTTCCAGGCCGCCTTTGCTGCTACTGCTGCAACCATCGTCTCGGGAGCCATGGCAGAACGAACGAAGTTCAAGTCCTACATCCTCTTCAGTGCTGTGATTTCCGCGGTCATCTATCCGATCGTCGTGCGCTGGCAGTGGGGCGGCGGATGGCTCTTCCAACTGGACACACCGTTCCACGATTTTGCCGGCAGCGCGATCGTGCACATGACCGGTGGCATGGCCTCGATCATGGGTGCGTACTTTCTCGGTCCACGCAAGGGCAAGTACGGTTCTGACGGAAAGCCGCGGGCGATTCCCGGACATTCGATTCCGTTTGCCATATTCGGTTGCTTCATTCTTCTCATCGGTTGGTACGGCTTCAATCCGGGTTCGTACCTCGGCGCAGATCCTGCAATCGGCCTGATCGCCGTCAACACAACGCTCGGAGCCGCCGCTGGTGCGGTAGTTGCGATGATCGTGACCTGGCTGAAGGATGGAAAGCCCGACGTTGCCATGACGGGTAACGGTCTTCTGGCTGGCCTCGTCGGTGTCACCGCAGGCTGTTGGGTCATCAACGGACTCGGAGCGATCATCATCGGCGCCATCTCCGGTGTCATCGTTGTCTACTCGGTCGTGTTCTGGGACCGCAGACGCATCGACGACCCAGTGGGGGCAATCAGTGTGCACGGAATGTGCGGGGCATTCGGCGCAGTTGCCGTCGGACTGTTCTCCGCAATCGAGGTGGAGGGCGTCGTGAAGAAGGGTCTCTTCTACGGTGGCGGAACCAGCCAGCTCGTCAGTCAGCTCATCGGTGTCGTGGCCATCGCTGCTTTCGTACTTGCTGCTTCAGGGCTGCTCTTCTTCATCTTGAAGAAGACGGTCGGTCTGCGTGTTAGCGAACAAGAAGAGATCGAAGGTCTCGACGTTCACGAACACGGCGTACCCGGTTATATCCACGACGACATGGTCCGCTGAGATCACGAACTCCGAACGTTCCAAGGAAGGACAACAATGAAACTCATCACAGCAATCGTCAAACCGTTCAAGTTGGACGATGTCAAAGATGCTCTGCAGGCCTCAGGTGTGCAGGGAATCACCGTCAGCGAGGTCCGCGGTTTCGGACGTCAGGGCGGCCACAGCGAAACGTACCGAGGAGCCGAATACAAGATCGACTTCGTGCCCAAGGTGCGTCTCGAACTTGTCGTCGACGACTCGGCCGTCGATTCCGTTCTGGCAGCAATCAAGGCTGCTGCGAGTACGGGCAAGATCGGTGACGGCAAGATCTGGGTCACCGATGTGTCTCGCATCATCCGGATCCGCACGGGCGAGGAAGGCCCGGACGCCATCTGATGTGTTCAGCTGAGTTTTCCAGCTGATTTTTTCGGAGTTGGACTCCGGTACATCCGCTGGCGGGTATGGGGCAGTCCCCGAGTCATCGTGACGATGGCTCGGGGACTTTCTCGTTCACCGGCTGAAACGATGTTTCACGAACTCGGGTGCATGGCCCGCCAGACACGCTGTGCTGTGCATGGCATGTCGATGTGGCGTACTCCAAGATGCCTCAGGGCATCCACGACAGCGTTCTGCACCGCAGGTGTGGCGCCGATGGTTCCACTCTCGCCGATTCCCTTCGCTCCGAGATCGTTCTTCGGCGAAGGAGTCTCGAGATGCACCGTCACGAAACTCGGAACGTCAGCAGCTGACGGAAACCCGTAGTCCGCAAAATTTCCCGTGAGTGGATTTCCATCTTCGTCGTACACAACTTCTTCGAAGAGCGCCTGCCCGATGCCCTGCACCAGCCCGCCGTGCACTTGACCTTCGGCCAGCAGCGGATTCACGATCCGGCCTGCGTCATCGGCAGCGAAGAGATCACGCAAACGAACACCGCCCGTTTCGGTGTCGACTTCCACCACTGCAATGTGTGCACCACTCGGGAACGTGCCGTGTTGCTGACTGAAATCCCCTTCTCCATGCAGAGGTGTGCCATCAGATCGAGCGGCGATGACAACCTCGGCCCATGTCTTGGCAACTGCCGGTGATCCGATGACGTGGAAGCGACCATCAACGAGAACGACATCATCGACATCGGCTTCGAGAAGCCGCGCTGCCACATCACGAGCAGCATCAGCGACGACACCTGCGGCTCGCCACACATTCGTACCACCGAGCTGCACAGAACGCGATCCACCGGTGATCTCGCTACTGCGCACCAGATCGGTGTCCCCATGCACCACGGTGATGCTCTCGAAGGGAATCCCGAGACGGTCGGCGACGAGCATCGCCCACGTCGTGCGGTGGCCTTGCCCGTACGGAGTAGTGCCGGTGATCACCTGGGCGGTGACTCGACCATCGTCGTCGACGTGGACGTCGACGATGCCCAATTCTGATCCTCCCGACATTGCGGTGATCTCCACGTACACGGCGATGCCAATCCCGAGCTGCACAGGATCATGCTGCTCGCGACGTTGTCGTTGTTCTCGTCGAAGATCGTCGTACTTCGCGGCATCGATCACCAGGTCCAGTGCCCGCGGATAATCACCGCTGTCGTACACCGTTCCGACTGCAGTCGTGTACGGGAATCGGTCAGCTGACACCAGATTGCGTCGGCGTACTTCGACGGGGTCCATACCGATCTCATGCGCGAACAGATCGACCATTCTCTCGATCGCTGCCGCTGCCTCAGGACGCCCGGCTCCTCGATAGGCAACGGTTGGGACCGTATTGGTCACGACACCGCGTGCCGACATCGCTGCCGACGCGATGTCGTACGTGCCGGTGAGCATGCGCCCTGTCATGAACGGCAGAACTGCCCCGTAGCGCGGGTACGCACCTGCATCCTGAATCACATCCATCGAGTAGGCGAGGATGCGACCATCTCGAGTGCCACCGATGGTCACGTCCTGAATCTGTCCCCGACCGTGTCCGAGATTGTTCATGCTCTCGGTGCGCGACTCCGTGAAACGCACCGGTCGATCGACGCGCCGTGCCAGCCACGGCAGAAGAATGTCTTCGGGGTAGAAGAAAGCCTTCGCGCCGAACCCGCCACCGACATCTGGCGTGATGACTCGAATGTGCTCAGGTGGCAGTCCGTACAGAGTTGCAATCTGCGTGCGAATGCTATGCGCACCCTGACAGGCCTGCCAGTGAGTGAGCCGACGGACACCGGCGGCATCAGGTTCCTCCCAACGACTCATCGCAACGCGTGCCTCGAGCGGACTTGGAGCGATACGCCTGTTGAGAATTCGCTGGCGCACAACCACATCGCAGTCCGAGAAGTCGATGACGCTTCCCGCAGGCAAGTCGACGACGATGTTCGATCCGAACTCTGGGAACAAGACGTTGTCGTTGCGACATGCCGTCTCCGGATCGACGACTGCCGGCAAAGGGTCGAAGTCGATCGACACCGCTTCAACTGCATCCACTGCCTGCGACCGTGTTGTCGCCACGACAGCTGCGATCGGCTCGCCCACGTATCGCACGACACTGTCGGCAAGGGCACTGCGACGGATTTGTGCCGGCAAAATCGCCATGTCGATCGGCAACGGTCCGATGCCATCGGCTGTGAGATCCCCATGGGTGAAGATGCCGAGAACTCCAGGCATCTCGAGAGCTGCACGGGCATCGATCTCGACGATGCGACCATGGGCGATGGGTGAGCGAACGAAGACGACGTGTACGGCACCATCGATCTTCAAATTGTCGATGAAGGTGCCGTGGCCCGTGACGAGGTCAGGGTCCTCGGTTCGCAGTACGCGTTCGCCGATCAACCCCATGCCGAGCCCTCACTTCACTAGAAGTTCTCCGAACTGGTCAGCGTAGATTGTCAAGATGACAGCCACCGAGTCCGCTCCCCCGAAAGCCGAACGCTGGACAGCCCAGTGGAAAGAACTCTACGAAGAGGTCATCACCACCGGTCTGTGCACCGGGTGCGCTGGCTGTGTCGTGACCTGCCCTCACGATGTGATCGGCTACGAACACGAGGAGGGGAAATACAAGCCTTTCCATCTGGAAGAGGAACTGGGTCTCGACAACTGCATTCACGGCGAAAAGGGATGCACTACGTGCACCCGTGCCTGTCCGCGCTTTCGAGCGTGGGAATCTGCAGCCGACCAGCACCTGTTCGGACGCGTGCGTGAACCTGATGAGATGGCGGGTATCTGGCGCCAGTTGCTGTTGACGCGAGCAAAGGATCCCGTGCAGCACGAAAAGGGCCAAGACGGAGGATTCGTCTCAGCGATGCTCATCTGGCTGCTCGAGAACGATTACATCGAGGCCGCTCTCGTGAGTGGTGTCGAACCCGACGATGCGTGGAAAGCCAAGCCAGCCTTGGCACGCAACAAAGAAGAGGTTCTTGCAACGGCAGGGTCGCGCTACACGTATTGCGCGAATCCACTCGCCCTGCGGGATGCCAAAGAGCAGGGCCTGTCGCGACTCGCTCTCGTCGGCATGGGTTGCCAGTCGTCGTCTCCGCCCGTGATGTGGGATCGCAAGGCAGGCAAGGTGAGCAAGCCTTTCCTGTTCAACATCGGCCTGCTGTGTTCCAAGACTTTCGATGACGCAATCTTCCCCGAGCTGTTCGAAGCCAAGTACGGCTTGAAGAAGCAGGACATGGTGAAGATGAACATCAAAGGCGTCTTCCAGATCTGGATGAAGGACGGCTCCTATCACGAGATCGATCTCAAGGAATGCCATCAGTGGACGCGCGAGGGCTGCAAGAACTGCCCTGATTTCTCAGCCGAACACAGCGACATTGCAACCGGCGGTATCGGCAAGGACAACGACTGGACCCTGACGATCGTGCGCACCGAGCTCGGCGAAGAGGTCATCAATCGCATGATCGCCGACGGAGTGATCGAAACTCGTCCTGCTCAAGAGGACGAGGTGGCAATGAAGCTGCTCCGGACTTTGAGCATCGTCAGTCGACGTCGCTGGCCGAATTGGGCCGATGGTGCACCCGCAGTTGGTGTTCCACCGCCGAAGAAGAAGGCCGACGGCAGCGCACCTGCTGCTCACTGACGTCGAGCAGCCACATTTCAGCCCAGCGTTGGATTCTCCTGAAGCGCGGCCCGTTGCATGCGCTCGACGGGAGCCTGCCGAAAGTCTGGATGGGTGAGAACCCAGAATTGATTGGCAACGATTGCGTCATGCACTTGATTCGCGACGTCGCTCGCCGCAATGCCTGTCTCGACGCCGGTGTGCAACGCCTGGTTCATCATGGCGCTGATCGGATCGACGATCTCTGCGGGACGCGGTCCGAGCCGGTCACTCCACTTCACGTCGGTCATCAAACTCGTCTTGACGAATCCTGGGCACAGAACACTGCAACTGACCCCTGAGCCTTTCGCTGCCAACTCAAGGAACAAACCCTCGCTGATGGCGACCACAGCGTGTTTGGTGGCGTTGTAGGGCCCGAAACCTGGCATCGCAACGAGACCGGCCATCGAAGCCGTATTGACGATGTGACCCTCGTTCTGATCGAGCATGATCGGCAGAAATGAACGAATGCCGTGAACCACGCCATAGATGTTGATGTTGATCACCCAATCCCAGACGCTGATCGGCCCGGTCCACTGATCGCCCACGCCGGCAACTCCTGCGTTGTTGCACAGAACATGTGCGGCCCCGTACGTCTCGAGGGTCCGTCGAGCCAATTCCTCCACACTCTCGGCCAGTGAGACATCAGCCGTCACTGGAAGCACGTCTGCTCCGTTCTCACTCAACTCTGCCTGAACATTGCGCAGTTTCAGTTCGTCGACATCTGCAAGGACGATCTTCATTCCCGCTGCAGCGAAGCGATCTGCAAACGCTCGACCGATCCCGCTGGCAGCCCCGGTGATCACTGCCACTTTCCCCTGGAGATTTTCCACCTTTTTTCCCCTCTCGATATGCGCCAACCCTATGCGACACGTAGCGTTTCGACGATGGGCTACCGGTACTTGTGGACTCCCCTCGAACTCGGTCCAGTGACGACGCGCAATCGCATCGTCTTCAGTGCCCATCTCACCAATTACGCCCGTAACGGACTGCCCACTGAACAGCATGCTGCGTATTACGCGGCCCGTGCAGCTGGTGGTACCGGACTGATCATCACCGAGGAACACTCCACTCATCCAACGGACTGGCCCTACGAGAAGTTGATCCATGGTTTCCATCGCGATGTCATTCCCGGTTACCGCATGATCACCGATGCGGTGCATCGACATCGAGTTCCGATCTTCGCTCAGATCAACCACAACGGAGGACAAGCGAGCAGCATGTTCAGTCGCCTTCCCGTCTGGGCGCCGTCTCCAGTTGCAGATCCGTTGTTCCGCGAAGTGCCCAAGGCCGTCACTCGAGCCGAAATCGACGAAATCATCGATGGTTATGTCACCGTTGCAGAGCACTGCGCTGAAGGTGGATTCGATGGCATCGAACTGCAGTGCAGCCATTCCTCGATCGTGCGTGGCTTCCTTTCGCCAGCGACGAACAAGCGCACTGACGAATACGGTGGGACCCTCGTCAAGCGGGCCCGTTTGCTGATCGAGATCGTCGACGCTGTCCGAAAAGTGATCGGCAATCGCCTCGCCCTCGGTGTGCGCCTGTGCGGTGACGAGTTCATCGATGGGGGCACCACGATCGACGAGGCCGTCGAAGTCTCCCGACTCGTCGAGGCAACCGGACAGGTCGACTACATCAACACCTCGATCGGTGTGGCGACGGCGAGTCTGTTCATGATCGAGGCGAGTATGCACATCCCACCGGGATACGCGATGTTCATTCCGAGCGCGATTCGCAAAGCAGTCGATCTGCCCGTTGTCGGCGTCGGACGTTTCAAGGATCCACTCCAAGCCGAGCGAGCCCTCGCCGAAGGTCACTGCGATCTGGTCGGTGTCGTACGCGGCCAGATCGCAGATGCCGATTTTGCCGCCAAGGCTCGTGCTGGCGCTACCGATGAAATCCGACTCTGTCTGAGTTGCAATCAGGAGTGTGTCGGTCGCATGGGCCTCAACCGCTGGCTCGGCTGCATCGAGAATCCGCGGACCGGACGAGAGCATGAATGGCTGGTGTCGAACCATGTCGCTCTGTCGACGAAGCCGAAAAAGGTCCTCGTGGCAGGAGCCGGCCCGGCAGGTCTCCAGGCCGCCATCGCATCGGCACGCAAGGGTCATGCAGTGACCGTGTACGAAAAGGAATCTGCCGCTGGCGGTCAAGTGCGGATAGCGGCGAGCGTGCCCAATCGAGCTGAGTTCGGCGACATGATTCGCAATCAGCTCGCTGAGTGTCGTCGCCTCGGTGTCACCATCATCTACGGAACCGGCGTCTGGCCAGGACTCATCGAAGAGGTTCGTCCGGATCACGTCATCGTGGCCACCGGGGCAGAACCATCTCGACCGTGGTGGGCCGCCGATCCGGAACACGATGAGACTGCTCAACGCGTCTGCGACGTCCGCCACGTTCTCGACGGTTCGGCACCGATGGGTGGACCGCAGTCGGGTGACTCCGTCGTCGTCGTCGACGAAATCGGCTTCCATCACGCCACATCGGTTGCCGAAGTTCTCGCCGATCGGGGTTGCCTCGTCGAGATCGTCACCCCCGGCATGGTCGTCGGACAAGACCTGGGCATCACACTCGACATGGAGAACTGGTGGATCCGCGCCACGGACAAAGGGATCATCCAATCGACCGATCTCGTGCCGATGTCGTTCGCTGCTGGAGAGTTGACTCTGCTGCACCACCCGACAGGACACAATCACACCCGCCGTCCCGACTGGGTGGTGCTCGCCATTCCTCCCCGACCCGTCGATTGGCTGTACAACGATCTCAAGAAGACCGGGGTCAGCGTCGAACGAGTCGGAGATTGTGTGGCGCCACGACGAGCACATGCGGCAGTCGTCGAAGGTGAACGTGCCGGTTCGAGTATCTGATCGTCCCAATGTGGAATTGGAACATTTCAGACATCGAACGCCATCCGTGAAATGCCCGTAGGGGATAATGTCGCTCCATGAGCGCAGCGTGGGGCTTCATCAGCGACATGACCACATGGCTCAAGGACATCTCTGGTGGATGGTGGTTCTTGGCGATCATCCTCATCGTCGCCACCCTCGACTCGATCTTCCCTGTCGTCCCGAGTGAGACCACAGTCATCATTGGTGGTGTCGGCGCCAGTGCAGCAGGGGCAGGTCCCTACCCGCTCGTCTTCGTCATCATCTGCGGTGCAATCGGTGCATTCACAGGTGACAACCTCTCGTATCTGATCGGGCGACGAGCCAGTTCCTGGGTTGAGAGGCGAGCAGCGCGGCGCGAAAAATCGGCGCAGCGCTTGAACTGGGCGGCCCACCAGATCGAAGAGCGCGGGGGACTCCTGTTGATCACTGCCCGTTTCATCCCGGGTGGGCGAACTCTGTTGACCCTGTCCTGCGGCATGACTCGCCAACATCACCGATGGTTCGCTGGCTGGGTGTCCATTGCAGCGGTCATCTGGGCGACATATGCATCGGTGCTCGGATTCGCCTTCGGGACACAATTCGAAGACGACCACACTTTGGCTTTCATCCTGGCCTTCGGAGCTGCCTTGACGATCACCATCGTGATCGAAGTCGTTCGATATCTCATCAAGAAGCGAGCAGGCCGCCTGGAGCCCAAGGCCGAGGTCTGCCACGTACCTGACTGAGCGTTCTTCCAACCCCACTCAGTACAGCGAAACTCTCAGCGCGATCGATACGTGCCACCACCACTCGAAGCCGCGTCCTTGTTGAGGCGCTTCGACAGATGCATTCCTTCGAGGACGAACTCCACTGCAGCTGCGATCCCTGAAGAAGATGCGTCGTCTCCCGCCAGCGAACGCACGATCGGCGCGAGGGCTGGAATCGTCTCGATGAGCCGAGCCTGCTCCACGGATGGCACATCTTCGCCGGTGTGGACGACAGTGCCTTCCTCGAACGCCGTGAGGACTTCGCGCGTCTTGTCCGGCTCGACGACTTCACGGAACACCGTGAGGACGGCGGCCTTGACGAGATCGCGCAGGACCTGACCTTCTCGCCCTTCCTCCAGTGCTTCGATCTCGATCTTTCCTCCGGTCGAGGCGGCGAAGGCATCGAGGTCACAGACCCGCGGGACGACATGCGTCTCGCCGAGTCGAAGACCGCGTCGCAGTGCGTTCGCACACATCACTTCGTAGTTGCTGACGCTGAGTCGAACACTGACTCCACTGCGCTGATTGACCTGGCTGCTGTTTCGAGCGAGCTGGCTGAACATCGCTACAACCGACTCCAGGTACGGCGGCACCGAGACGGTGATGTCGCCAATGCTCGGCGGGCGAGCCTCTTGGCGGATGATCTCCACTTCGGTGGACGCCCTCAATGGATAGTGCGTCCGAATCTGGCTACCGAAGCGATCCTTGAGAGGAGTGATGATGCGTCCGCGGTTCGTGTAATCCTCAGGGTTGGCCGATGCGACGAGGAGAACGTCGAGAGGAAGGCGAATCTTGTACCCGCGGACCTGGACGTCGCGCTCTTCGAGAATGTTCAGCAATCCGACTTGGATGCGTTCGGATAGGTCCGGTAATTCGTTGATCGCAAAGATGCCACGATTCGTTCGCGGCACAAGGCCGTAATGCAAGGTCAATTCATCACTCAGATAGCGGCCCTCAGCCACCTTGATCGGGTCCACTTCTCCGATGAGGTCGGCTATCGAGGTGTCTGGTGTTGCCAACTTTTCACCGAAACGGTCGTCCCGATGGACCCACGTGATCGGAGCATCCTCGCCATGCTGTGCCACGAGATCCCTGGCCAGTTTCGAGACCGGAGCGAATGGGTCGTCGTTGATCTCGCTGCCTTCGATGATTGGCATCCACTCGTCCAGCAAACCGGTGAGGCTGCGGATCATTCTCGTCTTGGCCTGTCCGCGCTCACCCAGGAAGATGACGTCGTGACCGGCAAGAACCGCGTTCTCCAACTGCGGCATGACGGTGTCTTCGTATCCGAGCACGCCTTCGAACAATGGCTGCTTGGCCATGATCTTTGCGACTGCATTCAGCCGCATCTCTTCTTTCACAGGTCGAGACACCCAGCCCGAATCCCGTAATTGGCGAATCGTCGTCTGTGTCGGCATCGGTGTCGGGGAGGGGGTGGACATCCCATCGACAGTACCTTCCTCCTCGAGCGAACGACATGGCGGAGCCCGCCTCCACTACCGTTTGCCACGTGAACCGCCCAGAAGAAAGCTCGATGACTGCTGATCAATGGATGGGAGTCCAGCTTGATCAATGGACGCGCGTCCAGCTGTCGGGTGTCTGGAAGGCGATTCGTGCATCCGATGACATCTTGCGAACGAGTGTCGGTCTGCGAACCGACGACACCTCGTGGCCCGACATTTCCGTTCCCGGCCATTGGCAGACACAACCCGGATTCGAAGGCGACAACGGTCCGATCCTGTATCGCAAGCGTTTCGAGACCCCGAAGCCCGGCAACGGAGAGCGCGTGTTCGCCGTGTTGGACGGTGTCTTCTATCAAGCCGACGTCTGGCTCGATGGTGCGTATCTCGGCGACCCCGAAGGGTATTTCTCGTCTCATGCCTACGACATCACAGCCCTGTCCCAACTCGATACCGACCACGTACTCGCCGTTGGCGTGACGTGTTCACCCCAACGCGACCGCACCGCAAAGCGAAACATCACCGGGGTGTTCCAGCACTGGGACTGCATCGATCCGGACTTCAATCCTGGTGGACTGTGGCGCGATGTCCGCATCGAAAGAACAGGACCCGTGCGTATCGATGCAATCCGAGTTCTGTGTCGGGATGCATCGGAGTCCTTGGCCAACGTTCGGCTGTTCACTCGCCTCGACAGCGACCAGGAGCGAGTGATTCGACTCGTCACGTATGTGGACGGGAGACGTCACCACGAGCAAGAACGCTCGGTTGCCAAGGGTGCGAACGACATCGACTGGGACATCGACATCGAGGAACCTGCACTGTGGTGGCCGTGGTCTCTCGGAGAACAAAACCTCGTGTCGATCCGAGTCGAAATCGAATGCGATGGCACCATCAGCCACTCGGTCACACGTCGAACAGGGCTACGCGAGGTCGCAATCCAGGATTGGATCTTCAGTGTCAACGGCGAGCGCTTGTACGTCAAGGGCGCCAACCTCGCCCCGACTCGCGCGGCTCTTGCCGATGCCTCTCCAGAAGAGATCCGTCGCGATGTCGAACTTGCACGAGACGCTGGACTCGATCTGATTCGAATGCATGGTCACATCTCTCGCCCGGAGATCTACGACGCAGCCGATGAGCTCGGCATGCTGGTCTGGCAAGACTTCCCACTCCAGTGGGGATACGCGCGTCAGATCCGACGTCAAGCCGTCAAACAGGCCCAAGCCGCAGTCGATCTTCTCGGCCATCATCCTTCGATCGCTCTGTGGTGCGCCCACAACGAACCCTTTGCGATCGAGTCCACGGAGTTCGATCCCTCGAATCCGCGCAAAGTGGCCTGGAAGTTCCTGACCGGGCAACAACTCCCGTCGTGGAACAAGTCGATTCTCGACCACTGGGTCAAGCGGGCATTCGAAAAGGCCGACGTGACCCGTCCCGTGATCCCGCACAGTGGCGTTCTGCCCCATCTGCCCCAACTCGACGGCACCGACAGCCATCTCTACTTCGGTTGGTATCACGGGGACGAACGAGATCTCCCAGCCTTCGCATCCAAGATCCCGAGGCTTGTCCGATTCGTCAGCGAATTCGGTGCCCAAGCGATTCCAGAGACGTCGGACTTCATCGATTCGACTGATTGGCCGGACCTCGACTGGTCTCATCTCAGCGAACGACACGGCCTCCAGAGACTCATCTTCGAACAACGAGTCCCACCTGAAGCCTTCGAGACCTTCGAAGAGTGGAAGTTGGCAACACAAATCAACCAAGCCGAGCTTCTCAAACATCACATCGAAACTCTCCGCCGCCTGAAGTACCAGCCCTCTGGCGGATTTTGTATGTTCTCCTTCAACGACTCGATGCCGATGGTGTCCTGGAGCGTCCTCGATCATCGCCGCGAACCCAAGCGCGGTTTCACAGCACTCGCCGAAGCGTGTCGACAAGTGATCGTGGTTGCCGAGCGGATGCCGGCGGTCCTTCGTCCAGGTCAGACGATCTCCCTCGACATCCATGCTGTCAGCGATCTGCATGTCGCTTTGATGGAAGCACGGGTGTCGGCGGTCGTGATCGGACCGGACACCCGCCTCGAATGGTCATGGGAGGGCGACCTCGCAGCAGATGAATGCACACGAATAGGCGCCATCGAGTTCACATCACCCGCGACTCGGATCAACAACGACACTGTGACCATCGATCTCACGTTGGAATGTGGCGAGGTCGTCGCAACCAATCGTTATCAGGCCTTGCTCAGATACTGAGTCTCAGCTGCGCGCTGCCTCTTTGCGATTGCGCACCTTGGACTTGCGATAGTCCTTGTTCATCAGCGCGATGACATCGATCGAGATGTCCTTGGGGCACGCCGCCTCGCACTCACCATGGTTGGTGCACGAACCGAAGTATTCGTCCATCGTCTCGACCATGGCTTCGACTCGACGGAACCTTTCGGCTTGACCTTGGGGCAGCAGGTTGAGGTGAGCGATTTTGGCCCCGGTGAACAGGTTTGCTGCGCCATTGGGACACGCAGCCACACACGCTCCACACCCGATGCACTCTGCTGAGTCCATGGCGGCATCAGCAACAGTCTTGGAGATGGGAATCAAGTTCGCATCTGGTGCGCCGCCTGTCGGGGCGGTGATGAATCCGCCGGACTCGATGATGCGGTCGAATGCTGAACGATCGACCATCAAGTCCTTGATGATCGGAAATGACGCAGCACGCCACGGCTCGATCACGATCTCATCGCCACTCTTGAACTTGCGCATGTGCAACTGGCAGGTCGCCGTGCTGCGTTCCGGGCCATGGGCTTGACCGTTGATCATCAACGAACAGGTTCCACAGATTCCTTCACGGCAGTCGTGATCGAACACGATCGGCATCTCGTTGTCTGCAATCAATTTCTCGTTCAGGACGTCGAGCATCTCGAGGAAAGATGCCTCGTCACTGATTTCGTCCATCACATAATTCTCGAAACGACCCTTGTCCTTGGGTCCGCTCTGACGCCAGATCTTGAGTTTCAGATTCTTCAGATGGTTGCTCACTTGTAACTCCTGGTCGCAAGATGTACTTCGTTGAATTCGAGGGCCTCGGTGTGGCGAACCGATGCCGTCGGATCTCCTGTCCACTCCCAAGCGGCGACATGTGCGAAGTTCTCATCGTCACGCAATGCCTCACCATCGTCGGTCTGATACTCGGCACGGAAATGCCCGCCGCAGCTCTCGTTACGCTCCAGCGCATCGCGGCACATGAGCATTCCCAGTTGGAAGAAGTCGTCCACTCGGCCAGCCTTCTCCAGGGTCTGGTTCAAGCTCTCGGCATCTCCCGTCACGCGCAGGTCCTTCTGGAACTCTTCGTAGAGAGCAGGGAGCTCCGACAGGGCCTTCTCCAAACCTTGCTCCGTGCGCTCCATACCGCAGTAGTCCCAGATGATCTTGCCGAGTTCACGGTGGAAGTAGTCCGGTGAGCGCGTTCCCTGGATGTTCAAGTACCCGAGGTAGCGATCGCGTGCAGCATTCTCGGCTTCCTTGAAAGCGGGGTGGTCAGCACCCGGGATCGGCTTGTTGAGCATCGGCGCAAGGTAATTGCCGATTGTGTACGGCAGAACGAAATAGCCGTCTGCGAGTCCCTGCATCAGCGCCGAGGCGCCGAGGCGGTTGGCGCCATGATCGGAGAAGTTCGCCTCACCAGCCGCGTAGAGACCTGGCACCGTGGTCATCAACTCGTAATCGACCCACAGACCACCCATCGTGTAGTGCGATGCCGGGTAGATGCGCATCGGCACTTCGTATGGATTCTCACCTGCGATGCGCTCGTACATCTCGAAGAGGTTTCCGTAGCGCTCCTCGACGACGTTCTTGCCGAGTCGGTCGATCGCTTCGTTGAAGTCGAGATACACACCGTTCTTGAGAGGGCCTACGCCGCGTCCGGAGTCGACAGATCGCTTGGCGGCTCGCGACGAGATGTCGCGCGGGGCGAGGTTGCCGTAACTCGGGTACAGCCGTTCGAGGATGTAGTCACGCTCGGACTCGGGGATCTCGTGTGCGGCACGCGTGTCATCAGGATTGACCGGGACCCACACACGTCCGTCGTTACGCAGTGACTCCGACATCAGAGTCAACTTCGACTGCGTGGGATCGCTCTGGGGAATACAGGTCGGGTGGATCTGGGTGTAGCACGGGTTGGCGAACAAGGCCCCTTTGCGGTGTGCCCGCCAAGCCGCAGTCACATTGCAAGCCATTGCGTTGGTCGACAAGAAGAACACGTTGCCGTATCCGCCCGTCGCCATCACCACGGCATGGGCAGCATGGGACACGATCTGCCCGTTGACCAGGTCGCGGGTCACGATTCCCGCACAGTGACCGTCGATGGTCACGACATCGACGAGTTCGGTCCTGTTGAACAGGCGCACATTTCCCAGGCCGACCTGACGAGCCAACTGCTGATACGCACCAAGGAGGAGTTGCTGACCCGTCTGACCTCGGGCGTAGAAGGTGCGGCTCACCTGCGCTCCACCAAAAGAGCGGTTGTCCAGGAGCCCGCCGTACTCCCGAGCGAAGGGCACACCTTGGGCGACCATCTGGTCGATGATGTTCACCGACACCTCGGCAAGTCGGTGGACGTTTCCTTCACGGGCACGGAAGTCGCCGCCCTTGACAGTGTCGTAGAAGAGACGGTGAACGCTGTCGCCGTCACCTTGATAGTTCTTCGCAGCGTTGATGCCACCCTGCGCGGCGATGCTGTGTGCTCGTCGCGGGGTGTCATGGAACGTGAACACGTCGACCTGGTAACCGAGTTCGGCGAGGGATGCCGCAGCCGACGCACCGGCGAGGCCCGTGCCCACCACGATGACTTTGAACTTGCGCTTGTTGCCAGGGGCTACGAGCTTGGCATCGGACTTGTACGTGTTCCAGGCCGCAGCGACTGGCCCGCCGGGGATTTTGGAATCGAGTGTGATCGTCATCTCGAGGTCTCCTGTGTGTTTCGAATCGGGTATCAGTTGGTTCAGCTGACGAGGCCGGTCATGACCGCTATCGGGAAGGACACATTGCCCACCACGATGATCGAGGCGACACCGACGGCAATGGCACGACGCCACTGGTTAAAACGCGGATTGTTCCAACCCATCGACTGGAACAAACTCCACACGCCATGGAACAGATGTGTTCCGAGGGCAACATTGGCGAGAATGTAGAAGATCGACACCGGCACTCGCTCGAAACTGTGCACAACAGCTCCGTACACATCCTTGAGGCCATCGGCGTCCTTGGTGCCGACATGGTCGTTGACAACGCCGAACGTCAGGTCGAGCAGATGCCAGACGATGAACAATGCCACGACGATTCCGGTCATCCTCATCGTGCGACTTGCAAAGCTTGCGATCTGGTAATCACGCGGACTCTGGTATCCCACCGGTCGAGCACGACGGTTGAGGACCGTCAGTGAATATGCGGCATGGATATGGACCAGGACCATGGCAATCAAGCCGATGCGCAAGATCCACAGTGTGGCCTTTTCAGGCATCAATGGATACAGCAACTTCTCCAAGAAGTGTGCGTACTCGTTCAAGTCGCTCGGACCGAAGTACATCTTCAGGTTGCCGATCATGTGGAAGAAGACGAATCCGAGCAAACCGAGTCCTGTGATCGCCATTGCGTACTTCTTGCCCACTGCCGTCGAATACAACTCGAGCAGGTAGGGGCGACGCCGACGACGCGCCTGACGCGCCACCGCAGTACCACTCACTGGATGACGCGGAGCCCCCGCCTCATCCGACTGGTTCGACTTCCTCATCACCGATTGCGCCATGTCGCTTGCGCCTTTCCAACGAACGTGCCGACGGACGACGTCCGACGAGTTATCGAGACTCGACCCGGTCATTGCTGGCCGGACCGTTCTGACGATACTCCTCTCGCCCAGAGGATGCCGAAACCGACTTGTCGACGAATGGCGGCAGCGGTCACACGGGAGATCCGCTCTCTCGGGTCGGCTGACCCTCCCGGCCGAATGTCATCGACGCTCGATCGTCCCGGCCGTGCGACAATCCTTTTCCTCGGGAGTTGATGACCTAGCATGAGCGGGTCATTGCTCGAACGCCTCAGGAGGCCTTCCACCGTGGATCTCATCCCCTACTACGCAGCGATCTCTGCACTAGCTGCTCTCGTACTCGCATTCTTCTTCTACAAGAAGGTCGAAGCTGCGCCGCCTGGCGACGAGCGCATGGTCTTTTTGATGACCGAGATCCAAAAAGGAGCGCGGGCATTCCTGAAGAAGGAGTACTCCTGGGTGGCGGTGTTCGTCACTGTCCTGGCCGTGCTCCTGGCCATCGTCATCACACCGTGGGCCTCTGCTACCTACGTACTGGGTGCAGTGCTGTCTGCTGGTGCTGGGTATGCCGGCATGTCGGTGGCGACCATCGCCAATGCCCGCACAACCGAGGCCGCGAAGAGTGGTCCCGCCAAGGCGCTGAGCGTGGCTTTCCGCGGCGGTGCGGTCATGGGATTCTCCGTTGCCGGTCTTGCACTTCTCGGCTTGATGGCGACGTACCTCGTTTTCGTGACATGGCTCGAAGTCGATGATGCATTCGAAGTCGTCACCGCCTTCGGTCTCGGCGCATCATCCATTGCTCTGTTCTCTCGAGTCGGCGGCGGTATCTACACCAAGGCCGCCGATGTCGGCGCCGACCTCGTCGGCAAGGTCGAGGCTGGGATCCCCGAAGACGATCCGCGCAACCCAGCGACGATCGCCGACAACGTTGGCGACAACGTCGGTGACGTCGCAGGCATGGGAGCTGACCTGTTCGAGTCCTACGCCGGATCGATCATCGCCCCGATCTCTCTGGCTGCGTTCGCGATCGGCATCACCGCCGAGACTGCCGGCGACATCGGCAATCTCGAATTGCTGACGTTCCCGATGGCTATCGCCTTCGTCGGCATGGTCGCCTCGATCATCGGCTCGTTCTTCGTGAGGGGCGGCAACTCGACCGAAACTCACGCCCTCAGCCGCGCCCTGCACATGGGAACCAACGTCGCCATGGGTCTCACTGTCATCGCCACGATTGCCGTCACCTACTGGATGTTCGGCGATGCCGACAAGCCATGGGGCCTCGCTGTTGCCGTCATCGGCGGTCTCCTCGTCGGATGGGCTCTCGGTAAAGCTGCTGAGTACTACACCTCTGATCAGTTCAACCCTGTCAAGCGCATCGCAAAGCAGTCGGAAACCGGACCAGCCACGACGGTTCTCAGCGGCATCTCCATTGGCATGGTCTCAGTTGCCTCGTCGGTCATCTTGATCCTCATCGGTGTCGGTCTCGCCTACTGGGGTGGCGAGCAGACTCTCGGCAATGTCGACGGTGGTATCCCAGGCGGTATCTACGGCATCGCAGTGGCAGCCATCGGCATGCTCGCTACCACTGGCGTCGTCGTCTCTGTCGATGCGTACGGTCCGATCGCTGACAACGCAGGCGGTATCGCCGAAATGGCTCATCTCGATCCGTCCGTTCGCAAAGTCACCGATGCCTTGGACTCGCTCGGTAACACCACGGCAGCGATTGCCAAGGGTTTCGCCGTCGGCTCTGCAGCCCTCACCTCTTTGGCCCTGTTCAAGAGCTTCGAGTACGCAATTCAAGATGCTGGCTCGGTCCTCAGTCTCGATGTCGGCAAGGTGGAGGTGTTCATCGGTCTGTTCATCGGTGCCGGACTGCCGTTCCTCTTTGCCGCTCTCACCATCGACGCAGTCGGTCGAGCAGCCAACAAGATGATCGAGGAAGTGCGCAGGCAGTTCCGCGAGATTCCCGGCCTGCGTGAAGGAAAAGCCGGAGTCGTTCCCGACTCAGCACGTTGTGTGGCCATCTCCACAGAAGCATCGCTGCGCGAGATGATCATTCCTGGTGCTCTCGCTGTCGTGGTGCCCCTCGTGTGCGGTTTCATCAGCGTCGACGCTCTCGGCGGTTTGCTCGCTGGTGCCCTCGTCACAGGATTCTCCCTGGCAATTTTCATGGCCAATGCCGGAGGGGCGTGGGACAACGCCAAGAAGTACATCGAAGCCGGTCATCACGGCGGCAAGGGATCCGATCCGCACAAGGCCGCCGTCGTCGGCGACACGGTCGGCGATCCTTTCAAGGACACGTCTGGCCCAGCGATGAACATCCTCATCAAGGTGATGGCCATCGTGTCTCTCGTCTTCGCCAGCGCATTCGTCTGATCTGAAAAGGTGTTCTGGTCAGGCGGCCCCGCCACGCGGGGTCGCCACCAGGCCATCTGGCGTCAAGACGAGATCGCGCACTGTGCCATTGGGGAACAAGAACGGCAGCCGCGGTCCGAGATGTGCGATGACACTGTGTGCTTGAACCTCCGGCAGATCCCCGCTCGTACTCCAACGGTGGGTGCGATGCGCGATCAGATCCTCGAGTTCGATTGGACCCTCGAGCGTTTCCACCCGGCCCAGTAGCCGTCCGGACTGTGCATAGCCATCCGGGTACTCGGTGATCCCACTCGTCGCATACCACTCGAGGTCGCTCGCAATCGGAACAGCCCGTCCGTAGGCACGACCCAAAGCCTCATCGGGATCGTCGAGTTCGACGGCATAGGTCTCGTTGCCGAGTGTCCACTGTTCGAAAGGTGCGTCGCACGTGAACTCTGCCCACATCGCCTCTGCCTTGGCGATCATCGGATTCGCCCGCCGAGGAATGTCGAATTCGGTGATGTGCAGGAGTGGACGATGGCGCTGCCACAGTGCCCAGCAGTACCACGCCTGAGTCCGGTCGATCAGCCTGTACGACGTGTGGCCAACGATGTCGCCGGCCGCACTCCACCAACTGAACGTCCACTCCTCACACGCACACGAGGTATGCGGGTTTTCATCGGCTGCATCGAAGTGTCGGGCGGCTTCTTCCAGTACACCTTCATCGGGCGCATGCACCTCTCGAGAGTTCTCGCTCACCGCCTGGCAGACTAGGTGCATGTCATCCAGCTTCAGTCCTTCAGGAGCCGAGCACCGAGAGCGAGTGCGATACCTCAGTCTCGAATGGATCGATGCCTTGACGGATGCTGTTGCCAACAGTGTCGAGATGGCTGAGGCAGCGCGCGAGTACACCGTTGGATTCAGTCAATCCGTGCTGGGCGGTCCCGAAGGAGACGTGACCTACCATCTGCAAATCGGCGATGGTCGAGCCTCATTCGGACCCGGACCGGCATTTCCCGAGGACGTTCGATTCGAACAGGACTGGGAAACAGCGGTTGCCGTTGCCACACACACTCTCAATGCCCAGCAAGCATTCATCACTGGTCGCATCCGCCTCACAGGAGACTCTCAGAAGCTGATCGACAGTACTCCTGTGTTCGCTGTCCTCGATGCGGTGTTTTCGACCGTTCGTGAATTCACGGACTATCGCTAAGCGTTGCTGGTGGGCGTGACTCGACACGCCTGATCGCAACTGCGAGCGCTATTGCACACAGCGCCGATCCCACCACGTACGGTGATCCGATCGAGACTCGGTCGTAGAGCAGCCCTGCGAGCGCCGGTCCGAGGACGCGACCGAGTGCATTGGCACCCTGTTGGAAGCCGAGAGCTTCTCCTCGCCGATCCTCGGGAACACCCTCGGCCACCAGAGTCGACAGGTTCGGCGAAACCAAACCCTGACCAATGGTGAGCAGCAACAAAGCCGCTATCAACAACGGCCACGTCTCGGCTTGCCACAGAATCACAAGTCCGATGACGTTGAGTCCAAGACCGCTCCTCAGAGCCCCGCGACTCCCCATGACGGACACCACGGGTTGGATCAACGAGGTCTGAACGGCAACCAAGACGATGCCGACACCGACGAACACAGCTGCGATTCCGGCTTCGGTCAGATCGAACCTGCGTCCTGCGAGCAGTGAGAACGTCGCTTCGAATCCGCTGAAAGCAATGACTGCCATGAGGCCGACGAAAGCCAGGCCCCACAATCGAACCTTCCCCTCGGACATGTGCAGATCATGGGTCGCCGACGATGAGTGATCATCATCCAGTTGCAGTGCATCACGTTGCAGATCATCATCCTGTTGCAGTGCATCCTGTTGCAGTGCATCACGTTGCAGATCATCACGTTGCAGATTGGGAGATCGTGCATCCTTGGGGCGAGTTTCGGGCAAGCGAAACCACGCCACCGCGGCATTGATGAGAGCAAGTGTGCCCGCAACGAAGAATGGGAGGTGCGCGCCCCCGAGTGATGCGAGACCTCCGAGAGCGGGCCCGATGACGAATCCGACGCCGAATGCGGCGCCGAGCAATCCGAGCAGGCGCGGCCGTTGCTCAGGGGAGGCAATGTCGGTGACTGCACCTTGGGCGACGGCGACACTGGCTCCCGAGGCTCCGTCGATGATGCGGCCGACGAACAAGAGCCACAGCGACCCTGCTGCTCCGGTGATGAACGATCCGACAGCAGTACCCAGCAGAGACAACAAGATCACCGGTTTGCGACCGATCCGATCCGAAAGACGCCCGAGAATCGGAGAGAACACCAATTGGGCCAAAGAGAAAGATGCGAACAAGAGACCAACTTCGAGACCGCTCGCTCCAAATCGTTCCGCATACCTACCCAGAATCGGTACGACGATGCCGAAACCGATCAAGTCGATCGCCACGGTCGACCAAATGGTGCCGAAGCCTCGCGGCAGTGGAGTTCGGTTTCGCTTCGCGCGCACGTTCAATCACCAATCGTCACCGACGAACAGTGGTTCCCTCTTTCGTGGTCTCAACGATCCATCCGAGATTCTGCAATTCGTCACGCAAAGCATCAGCTGTCGAATAGTCCTTGGCAGCCCGAGCGGCATCCAGTCGTGCAGCTCTCTGGGCAATGTCGGCTGGAATCTCGCTCTGCTCTTTCAACTCGAGTCCGAACGCTGAGCAGATCTCCAGCGCAGCTGCCACGAGTGAGCGCGCCGATGGATCCCCCGAGTCGAGTGCTGTATTCGCTTTGCGAACGGTGTCGAACAGCAACGCCGTCGCCGATGGTGTGTCCAAATCGTCATCCATGAACTGTCCGAAGCGGGTCAAGATCTCGGGATCGGCACCATCATCGCGAAAGTCGACATGCCGAGCGCGCGCTGCGAACGCATCCAAACCAGCTAGGGCATTGGCTGCGGCCTCGATGTTGTCTGCACCGACTCGTACCGGACTGCGGTAGTGGGTCTGCAACAAGACGAGTCGGTAGGCCCGCGGATCGAATTTCTCGACCAGATCCAACAGGTTGGCGACATTGCCCAGACTCTTGGACATCTTCTCGCCATCGGCATCCACGACGAAACCGTTGTGCATCCAATGACGGGCGAACGGCCGACCCAGGGCCACAGCTTGAGCCCGTTCGTTCTCGTGATGCGGGAACTTGAGGTCCATACCTCCGCAATGGAGATCGAACCCGTCACCCAGGATGTCCAAGCTCATCACGACACATTCACTGTGCCAACCAGGACGACCCGCTCCCCATGGTGACGACCATGACGGTTCCCCCGGTTTGGTCAGCTTCCAGAGTGCGAAGTCAGCGGGGTGCCGCTTGTTGTCGGCTCCGAGAACTTCACGGTCGCCGGCTCCGGCGAGCATGTCGTCGAGACTCTGATGAGCGAGCAATCCATAATCCGGCACGGCTTCGACACTCAGATAGACCCCGTCTTCGGTTGCGTAGGCAGTGCCACGCTCGACGAGCTGACCGATCATGTCCACCATCGATTCGACGAATTCGGTGGCATGGGGAACGTCGGTGGGACGTTTGACGTTGAGCTGTTGCATCGCCCGGAACCACATGTTTTCGCACTTTTCAGTGATCTCCTGCCAAGGACGCTGCTCGCGATTGGCGCGCTCGATGATCTTGTCGTCGATATCGGTGATGTTCGACACGAGACGTACCTCGAGGCCGGTCCATTCGAGATACCGGCGCAAGATGTCGTAGACGAGAGTTGCTCGTCCGTGACCGAGATGAGGAGGCCCGTAGACGGTCGGCCCGCACAGATAGATCCCGACACGACCTGGATCGCGCAACTCGAGAGTCCGGACTTCGGACGTCGCTGTGTCGTAGAGCCGGAACATGAAAGACGAGCCTACGCCCCCGTAACCTTGTCACCCATGGCTGCGATCCCTGACAAGCCTTCTCTGGACGGCATCGAATCACACTGGGACGGAGTCTGGTCCCAAGAGGCGACCTACGGATTCGACCGTTCTGCTCATCGTGAGCAGGTCTTCGCCATCGACACTCCCCCACCGACCGTGAGCGGTTCGCTGCACATGGGTCATGTCTTTTCCTACACCCACACCGACACGATCGCTCGCTATCAGCGCATGCGCGGCAAGGACGTCTTCTACCCCATGGGTTGGGACGACAATGGGCTGCCGACGGAACGCCGCGTGCAGAATTACTTCGGCGTGCGATGCGATCCGGCGGTTGCCTATCAGCCCGATTTCCAGCCACCGTTTCGTGGCGACCCTCCCAAGGACCACCAGTCGGTTTCCATCTCCAGACCGAACTTCATCGAGTTGTGCAATGAACTCACACACCAGGACGAAAAAGTGTTCGAGGATCTCTTCCGCCGCCTCGGACTCTCCGTCGACTGGTCACTGTTGTACACCACGATCGAAGAGCGCAGTCGGAGAATCAGCCAGCAGGCATTTTTGAGAAACCTCGCCCGAGGCGAGGCCTACACCCAAGAGGCGCCGACTCTCTGGGATGTGGACTTCCAGACTGCTGTCGCTCAAGCCGAACTGGAAGATCGCGAACGTCCCGGCGCGTATCACCAAGTGGCATTCGCCCGCACCGATGGCGATGGCGACGTCATCATCGACACGACGCGACCCGTGCTCATCGCCGCATGTGTCGCCCTCGTTGCCCACCCCGATGACGAGCGCTACAAACCGCTCTTCGGTACGACGGTACGCACCCCGCTCTACGGAGTCGACGTTCCCGTCCTTGCACATCCGTTGGCTCAGCCGGACAAGGGAACCGGAATTGCCATGATCTGCACCTTCGGTGATCTCACCGACGTCATCTGGTGGCGCGAATTGAATCTGCCGACTCGGGCCATCATGGACCGTGCCGGACGCATCGTCATGACACCGCCTGCGGGGATCACGACTGATGCAGGTCTCGCAGCCTTTGCCGCCATTGCGGGCGCGAAGATCAACCAAGCGCAGAACACGGTTGTCGATGCATTGCGAACCAGCGGGACACTCATAGGAGATCCGCGACCGATCGTGCATCCGGTGAAGTTCTACGAAAAGGGCGAGCGACCACTCGAGATCGTCACCAGTCGTCAGTGGTACATCCGCAACGGAGGACGAGACGGAGATCTGCGGACATCCCTTCTCGAGCGCGGTCGCCAACTCCAATGGCATCCCGATCACATGCGTCACCGCTACTCGAACTGGGTGGAGGGGCTCAATGGCGACTGGCTGATCAGTCGACAACGCTTCTTCGGAGTACCGATCCCCGTTTGGTACCAATTGGACTCCTCGGGGGAGCCCAACTACTCCGACCCGATCATCCCAGATGAGAGTTCGCTGCCGATCGACCCGTCCACAGACGTGCCGGCTGGCTACACCTCCGATCAACGCGATCGCCCCGGAGGATTCTCGGGGGATCCCGATGTCATGGACACGTGGGCGACGTCGTCGCTCTCACCGCAGATCGCCGGCCGATGGGGAGACGACGACGATCTGTTCACTCGAGTGTTCCCGATGGACATGCGCCCCCAGGGTCACGACATCATTCGAACGTGGCTGTTCAGCACCGTCGTACGTGCGCATTTCGAGCACGATTCGCTTCCGTGGTCGAACACGTCATTGTCCGGATGGATTCTCGATCCTGATCGCAAAAAGATGTCCAAGTCCAAGGGCAACGTCGTCACGCCAATGGACCTGTTCGAGACCTTCGGCTCCGATGCCGTGCGCTATTGGGCGGCGAGCGCACGACCGGGAGTGGATACGGCCTTCAGCGAGGACCAGATGAAGGTCGGACGCAAGTTGGCGATGAAGTTGCTGAACGCCTCGAAGTTCGTCCTCAGTTTCCCGGTGCCGCCATCGGGTGCGACTCCGACTCACGCCATCGACGTGGCAATGTTGGATCGCATTGCAGAGACCGTGCGTGAAGCGACACGAGCCTTCGAGGAATTCGACTACGCACGTGCTCTCGAGCGCACCGAAACGACTTTTTGGTGGTTCTGTGACGACTACGTCGAGCTCGTCAAGGGTCGTGCATACAACTCACAAGGTGACGACGCTGCTGCGTCTGCTCTCGTCGCGATGCGAATCGCTCTTTCAGCTCTGCAAAGACTGTTCGCTCCATTCATGCCGTTCACGACCGAGACCGTCTGGAGATGGTGGAACGAATCATCGATCCACTTGGCTGCCTGGCCGGACTCACAAGTCCTCGCAGCCTCGTCTTCGGATATTCCTGTATCAATGCTCGACGTTGCGGGAGACATCCTCGGTCAGATCAGGCGAGCCAAGACGGAAGCCAAGACATCGCAGCGCACTCCCGTTGCTCGGGCTCGAGTCCACTGCGATCCGCCGACACGCGCCATCTTCACCGCTGTGCGATCCGATCTCACCGAGGCCGGAAGCGTGCAGGAATGGATCCTCATCGAGGAACCCGCTGACACACCAGTATTGGTCGAAGTCGAACTCGCTCCGTCGACATGATGTGAAGTCCCAGGTCAGGACATGTCCAGGGACTCCGAGGGTGCGCCATGGCGGCACCCGTGCGCTGACAGCGCCGTCGCCTGCCGATAGGTTGGCGGTTCGTGAACACGCCCGAGCTCGATGTCACAGCGCCCAAGCGTCGCCGCACATGGCCCCAGCGCCTCGTGTTGGGTTTCAACTCGTCTGTGGCCGCTGCATGTCTCATCGCCGCAGTGTTCGTCTATTACGGCAATGAAAAGGCCAACGATCGCAAAGTTGTCTCCATCATCGGTGGATCGACGCCCCTGACTCTCCCGCAGGCTTCGATCTCTGGCCCACAGGGTGACGTCGTGGATCTCACAGCGAAGAACTTCCTCATCACCGGCAGCGACAACGGAGCATGTGTCGACCCGGACTCACCCTATGCAGGTGCGTTTGGAGACAGAACGGGCTTCGGTGAGCGAGCGGACACGATCATGGTGTTGCGTCTCGATCCAGCAACTGGGGCAGGAGCTGTGCTTTCGTTCCCACGTGACCTCTGGGTACGTCTCGGAGGCAAGACCACGAAGGGGCGAATCAACAGCGCTTTCAATCGTGACGACCCGAATCGACTGATCGTCACCATCTACGACAACTTCGGTATCAAGATCGACCACTACGTGAACATCGACTTCTGTGCGTTCAAACAGATCGTTGATGCCGTCGGCGGAGTGAAGGTTCCTTTCAGTACCCCGATCAAGGACGAAAACACGGGGCTGCTCATCGAAACGGCTGGGTGTCACAACTTCGGTGGTGAGGAGGGTCTTGCCTACGTCAGATCACGCAAACTTCGTTCCTACGACGAGGAAAAGCGAGCTTGGATCACAGATGGCAATGCCGATCGCGGTCGCATCTCGCGACAGCAAGACTTCCTACGTCGAGCCATCCAAAAGGCGATCGATCGTGGAAGTGGCAGTCCTCGCATCGCCAAACAGCTCATCGATGCCGGCATCGAACACGTCATCCTCGACAACGCATTGACCGCAGGGAAGATCCTCGAACTGGCACTTGCAATGAAGGATCTGGATCCGGCAACCATGCGGACGTATCAGGTCGAAGGTGAGGGCACCAATGTTGGTGGACAGTCGGTCATCTTGCCGACTCTCGACTCCGAGACGATGGCACCGATCCTGGCAATCTTCCGCGGTGAAGCCTTCCTTGCATCTGCACCCGCTGAACAGACGATTGCGCCGGCCACGTCTGCAGATCCATCCACTGCCCCGTCTGATGTGACGGCATCATCGACTTCCATTCCCGACATTGATATCGAATCGAATGCCGTCGGGATCCTCCCTGCCGACGATCCCACCTGTCGCTGAGGCGCCATGTCGTCACGACGAGTCACTGCGCTCGTCGTCAGTCTCCGAGGACCTCTTGGATCGCAGCTGGGATGTCACTTGGACCATCAACGACTGCAAGGCGGGCTCCGACACGACTGGCGAATTGACGGGCTTCGAGGTCGTCTCCTGCGGGAGCAATGATCACGATCTCGTCGAGACTTCGAGCTGCAGCTTCGACATCTCCGTCGACTGTGGATCGGCAATCACTGAGAACCACCGTGATGCGACGTCCCGCTCTGCTCCGGCTCAACTGCTCTGCCGCCGTGCGCAGTGCACCGGCAAGATCTGTCGTACCGAATCCGCGCAAGGCAAGCACATGGTTGACGACGATCTCGTTCCCCTTCGAAACGTCTTGACTCTTGGCGACGACCACATCCTTGCCAAAAGCAATCACGCTGTAATCATCGGGACTTCGCCACGCTACGGCCGCTGCTGCCATTGCCGAGGTGGCCAAAGGACGACCACCCATCGAACCGCTGCGATCGACGAGAAGTGAGATCGCAGTACCAGGCTTGACCCAGTGGCGCACGCGTAACTCGTCGACATCGAGCGCCCGATGCGAGGCCCGCGCGTCGAGAATTTCCGTCATCGACGAGTCGATGTCGATGTCACCAGCGTCTGGCCGATAGCGCATTGTTGCCATCTTGCCGATCCCACGAGGACGAACCGGACCGCGTTTGGAGACATCGAGGAACAGCCGCCCCGCAAGCCGCCGGGCGATCTCACGCAGTGCCGGATCAGTTGCGCCCGTCAGATCAGCGAGGAGAGCGAGCATTGCATCGGCATCCTCGTTCATTCCCTCTTCGACAGCAGCCTCATCGAGTTCCCCGACTTCAGGCGACACCTGCTCGAACTGCGGATGTCGTGACAACTCACGTCGCGACAACGTCTTCTTCGAGGCCTCGCTCACGGCCTGATCGGCCGCTCCACCCTCGTGCGTCAGTGAGTCGCCCCCGTCGGGGCGCTCGCTTTTCCCCCACCACTGCCCGAAGCAGGGGCGAATACCTCGTTCCACAATTCAGTAACGATGTCCTCGGCTGTACGCGTACTTCCTTCACGAACGCGCACCCGACCAGAGAGAGCTACGAGAGCGGCATCGAGACCGACACCAGCATCTGCGATCGTCGATGACCGCAGAGCAGCCAGGGACTTGGCAACAGCAGCCATATCGATGGAACCGCGTACCGATGAACCGACTCTCAGATCGGGATGAGATCGTGTCCGCCGAACGAGTTCGACGACGAGAGCCATCCACTCACTCGGGATGTCTGGCACATGGCGCGCCGTGATTTCGCGTTCGGTTCGATCCGACTGGTATCCGACCGAAACTCGACAGACACGGTCATAGACGGCCCCCGAGATGCGCGCCGTTCCAACTGCATCGAAAGGGTTCATCGCTGCAACCAAGCGAAATCCTTCAGCAGCTGCGATACGTCCGAGCCTGGGAACGTTGAGTTCACCTTCGCTCATCACAGTGATCAGGACGTTGAGGGTCTCTTCGGGAATACGGTTGATCTCTTCGACGTACAACAGCGACCCGTCGCGCATCGCCGTCACCAATGGACCGTCCACGAACACCGATGCTTCATACCCTTGCGTCAAGACTCGGGCCGGGTCGAAATGACCGCCGAGTCGGGCTGGTGTCAGCTCGGCATTGCCCTCGACGAACACGAAGCCGATCCCGAGTCCCTCGGCGACTGCGCGCAACAAGGTGCTCTTACCGGTGCCGGGGGGCCCTTCGAGAAGGACATGGCGACCCGCGTCCAGAGCAGCCACGACGAGTTCTACTTCGCGCCGACGGCCGATGACCGTGGATTCGAGGGATGAAAGCAATACGGCTCTGTTGGAGCCGAGAGTCGCAGGGCGCTCAGTCACGGGTTCTGCAGTCGTTCACGAATTGATGATGACGCCGCGGACATTGGTTCCATCGCGCATCGCGTCGTAACCCTCATTGATCTCGTCGAGGGTGTAGCGATTGGTGATCAACTCGTCCAACTTGAGTTGTCCCGCACGGTACATGTCGAGAAGTGCAGGGATATCGGCACGGGGATTGAGCGATCCGAAGATCGTTCCCTTGATCTCCTTGTTCCACATTGCGAGGTTGAACAAGTTGATGTTCGCAGTCTCGCTTGCGATCGGCGAGATGGCGGTCACCACCACCGTTCCACCTTTGCCCGCGAGATTCATTCCCTCACCCATCATCTCGCCATGCAAGACGCCCGGAGTCATGATGACGCGATCGGCCATCTGTCCGTACGTCATCTCCATCACTGGCAACGTCGCCTCGGCCATGGAGGCATACGTGTGCGTTGCACCCATCTCCATGGCCTTCTCGCGCTTGAACTCGACGGGATCCACGGCGATGATGCGCTTGGCGCCTGCCATGCGAGCACCTTGAACGGCATTCATCCCGATGCCACCACAACCGACCACCACAACCGTGTCACCGGCCTGGGTACCTGCGCGGTTCGTTGCCGATCCCCATCCGGTCGCGACTCCACATGACACGAGGGCGACACATTCGAGGGGAATGTCCTTTTCGACTTTGATGATCGACTGTTCCGATACGCAGGAGTATTCGCTGAATGTTCCCACCTTGGCCATCAACGTCACTGGCTTGCCTTTGACGAAATGACGGTGCGTGTCGTCGGTGATCATGCCACCGACGAATGTCTTGGCACCGTTGTCGCACAGGTTCTGACGACCAGTCGAGCAATAGCGGCATCGGCCACACGATGGCACAAAGGAGGCCGATACGTGATCGCCGACTTGCACGCTGTGCACACCGGGTCCGACTTCGACAACGACACCGGCGCCCTCATGGCCACCAATGATCGGATAGAAGTCCTCGATCCCCATCAACGGCCAGACTTCCTTGGGAGGAACCATGTCACCGGTGACGAGGTGCTCATCACTGTGGCACAGCCCTGCAGCCTTCCAGTGGACGATCACTTCACCAATTTTGGGAGCGTGGATCTCGATCTCTTCGATCTTCCACGGCTCGTTCAAACCCCACAGCACGGCCGCTCTGGATTTTCGGACTCCCGACATGTCGTGACACCCCCTGTCGGCTCGACCTTCGGGCCAACAGCCACAACGCTATCCATCACCGCCTGGCGCGAACCATTCCGCTTCGATCTGAGGCTTCGGCCCAGCACCAGCACGTCAAAGTTACGCCGGCAGGAGAAATCAGTCGTAGACGAGCACGCCGCGGATGTTCTCACCGCGCCGCATCGCCTCGTAGCCGTCATTGACGCCCTCGAGCGGATACGTGCGGGTGACCAGGCTGTCGAGATCGAGCTGACCCTCGCGATACAGGCCGGCGAGCTTGGGAATGTCAGCTCGGGGGTTTCCGGATCCGAACAGGGACCCCACAACTTGCTTCTCCATCAACGTGACGTCGAGCAGATTGATCGTGGCCGACATTTCGAGGGCCGGATGGATGTTGGTGACGACGACTCGTCCGCGCTTGGAGGCCAGTGCCATGGCCTCAGCCATGACTGCACCTGATCCGACACCCATGGTCATGATCACCTTGTTGGCCATGGTTCCCCATGTGATGTCCTGCAACAGTGCGACTGCTTCGGTCATCGAAGAGGCCGTGTGAGTGGCGCCGAACTCCATCGCCTTTTCCCGCTTGAACTCGACGGGGTCGATGGCGACGATTCGCTTGGCACCTGCGAGCTTGGCTCCCTGGACAGCATTTGCCCCGATGCCACCGATGCCCACCACGACGACAGTGTCACCTGGCCTGGTTTCTGCTGCGTAGACCGCAGAACCCCAGCCAGTGACGACGCCACACCCGAGCAGGCACACCTTGTCGAGCGGAAGATCCTTTTCGATCTTGATGCAACTCGCCTCGTTGACAACCGTGTGATGGGCAAAAGTTCCGAGCAGACACATCAATCCGAGATCCTGCCCGCGGGCGTGGTGTCGCGATCCACCGTCTGTGATCTGCCGTCCGATTCCCATCAAAGCTCCAAGATCGCACAGGTTCTGATGACCGGTCGAGCAACTCGGGCATCGACCGCATGAGGGAATGAAGCCGAACACCACGTGGTCACCAGGTTCGAGCCAACTGACTCCCTCGCCTATCTTGCGCACGACCCCTGCACCTTCGTGCCCGCCGATGATCGGCAGTCCGAACGGAAGATCTCCAGTCACGAGATGCTCGTCGCTGTGGCACATGCCCGAGGCCTTCAACTCCACCAAAACCTCGCCGAACTTCGGCTCGTCGAGTTCGATCTCTTCGACACTCCATGGTGAGTTGAGCTCCCACAGAACTGCAGCTTTGGTCTTCATCGTCCACCCCCGGATTCAGGCCGCAACGTCCCTGTGACGAGGCGACTCACCATTGGAACGGTAGTCGGTCGTCCACCGAATCGCGGTACGATTCCCCCATGAGCAATTCGACCGCGCAGGCACCGATCAGTGACACCGAGACGATCACCCAGTCCGTGACTCAGACCGCATCGCAGACCGCTGATGTATCGCTGCAGCAGCCCGCAATCGAAGCCGAGATGCTGATCGAGGAGATCTCGATCGACGGCATGTGCGGCGTCTACTGACCCGAAACTGCGCTCGAATGGGCATCGCCCTCGACTCTCGCCTCGAGTTGCATCCCCAGGTGGCCGTGCGTCCCGAACCTTTTGGGGCTTTGGCCTATCACTACGGCAATCGCCGGTTGATTTTCCTCAAACACCCCGACGTCGTAGCTGTCGTTGAAGCTCTCGGTCGACACCACGACGTACGGGCGGCGCTCGAAGCGTGCGGTGTGGAGGAGGATCGTTGGTCGATGTTCGTCCAAGCCCTTTCATCCCTCGAGAACTCGGAGATCATTCGTGAGCGCATCACAGCTGGTTGAGCAGATGAAGACTGGGCTCGACGCCCCGATCTGTCTGACATGGGAGTTGACCTACGCCTGCAACCTGCAGTGCGTGCACTGTCTGTCATCGAGTGGACAGCGCGACGATCGCGAGTTGTCCACTGCTGAGGCCAAGAAGGTCCTGGATGAACTACGCGACCTGCAGGTCTTCTACATCAACATCGGTGGCGGGGAACCGATGGTGCGCCGGGACTTCTTCGAACTGCTCGAATACGCCATCGGAAACGGTATCGGCGTCAAGTTCTCGACGAATGGCGCGTTCATCGACGCCGACAAGGCTCGGCGCCTTACCGCTCTCGACTACCTCGACATCCAGATCAGCCTCGATGGAGTCGACGCTGAGACCAACGATGCAGTACGTGGTGAAGGCTCGTACGCCCTGGCTCGCAGGGCCATGGACAATCTGCGCGATGCCGGTTTCGGGCCATTCAAGATCTCAGTGGTCGTCACGAGACACAATGTGCCTCAGCTCGATGCATTCAAAGAACTCGCCGACTCCTACGGAGCCCAATTACGCGTCACACGGCTGAGACCATCGGGACGCGGTGCCGACACGTGGCACGAATTGCATCCAACCAATGCCCAGCAGCGCGAGATCTACGACTGGCTCCTTGCTCACGGAGAAAACGTTCTCACCGGCGACTCCTTCTTCCATCTCAATGCATTCGGAGACCCCCTTGCGGGACTCAACATGTGCGGAGCCGGACGCGTCGTGTGTCTCATCGACCCGATCGGCGACGTCTATGCCTGCCCCTTCGTCATCCACGAGGACTTCCGCGCTGGAAATGTGCGTGACGCCGGATTCGCCCCGATCTGGAAGGCGAGTGACCTCTTCACATCCTTACGGGAACCGCAGTCCGCAGGCGCATGTGCCTCGTGCGGAAGTTTCGATGCATGCCAAGGCGGATGCATGGCCGCCAAGTTCTTCACCGGCCTACCTCTCGATGGTCCAGATCCGGAATGCGTCAGCGGCGATGGTCAGCCTCTCCTCGAAGCCGTGGAGCGCGGTTCAGTTCCTCGACCGTCACTCGATCACTCGCGCCCGGAGCGTCCAACACCAGTGCGACTGACTCGAAAGCCTCTCGTCACGAACTGAGCGTTCTGGCACGTCTGGATCGGGAGGGGTTCGACCGTATCGACGTCGACCACAGCCACTTCGATTTCAACCACTTCGACTGCAACGACATGATGCCGAGTGATGCGAGCACGATCAGTCCGACCTCAGCAGGCACCCGAAAGCGCACGTAGGCATTGGCCACCAGCGCCACCGCAATGACGATGGGCAGCGTTCCGAAAAGGACAACGCGATGCAGATTCGTGGCTCGCCGACGGGCTCCGAGGACGGCCAAGGGAATCATCGCCCAGTACTGAATCACCCCGAAGTGCGAGAGCCACACCGGACGGCCTTCGGCAGCGGACGATTCCGCAGCTGCACCAACGAAGCCCACACTCATGACGCGCGCCAGTCGTGCAGCTGCGACGACTGGATACCGATCGATATGTTCTTGCCAGTATTCGAGTCCGTCTGCCCGCATCAGCGCAGATGCCTGAGCTGCGTCGTATCCCTCTGGGATCTCCGTCTCATAGGCACACCAGATGTTCCACCCTCCGACGTCGTCGAAATATGTCGAATCACAATTCGCACCCGCGATCGTCAGTCCATCGTTCGTCGAGATGAACACCGCTCCGTCGAAGCGAACCTGATTCCAGAGCACCCACGGTGCAACAACTGCCGATGCGCTGACCATGAGCACTGCAACTCTGGACAGCAATTGGCGGCCGCGGATCCGAGAGCGCAACTGGTGCACGAACAGCAGAGCAGCACCGGGAACAAGAACGACTAGTTCGGGTCGTGTGAGTGCTGCGAGTCCGGCAATGAGACCGACAACGACAAAACGCCCGAGTCGGTGACGACTGGGCGGACGTTTCACAAGTAGGTCGCTCACAGCCGGCATGTCCACCGACGAGTGGGAGCGTGGAACATCACATATGCCCAAGACGAGCAGAGTCAGCACGGCAATCGCCAGGAACGTGAGTGTCTCGGCCATGATCAGCCCATCGTTGATCCAGACATTGACGTAGAGCGCAGTCATCACAGCACACAGGATCCCGACGGCTCGACCGCCGACGAAGCGACCGAGGATTGCCATGACCACGATGGACGCAGTTCCGATGAGAGCCATGAAGAGGCGCTGAATCGTCACGACGGAACCTGTCCACTCGAACATCCAGGTGACCGGAGTGAGCACGAGCGCCGTCAACGGTGGGTGGTCGGCAGCTGGCATGCCATCGGCGAAGGGTTGCTCGAACCAATCACCTCGGGCATTGGCGATTGCCTGTGCCGAATAGAACAACTGATCGCCGACAGGGCCGTCCCCTCTTGCACCGAACCAAATGAACGCGAAGCGAACACCCAGCCCGATCAGCGAAATCGAAGCGATCCATTTCCACCATCGACTTCGTTCGCCCGTTTCCTCATTCGATCCACTGGCTGTTTTCGAATCGAGTTCGGTATCGAGTTCGATCTCAGGATCGTTGGAGTAGGGCACGCCCGCTGAGAGTACTGGTAAATCGAAACGTATTCGGAACGATGCCCTCCTGTGCGGTGTGATCGGCGATACTTACGAATGTGCGTCTACTCGAGCCGTTGATCCTCGGCCGTCGAACGGCTCCGAACCGCATCATGTTCGGTCCCCATGTGACGAATCTCGGCACCGATGAACGCGGATTCTCCGAACGCCATGTCGCCTACTACGAACGACGCGCCCGAGGTGGGTGCGGGGTGATCGTCACCGAAGGTGCGAGTGTCCACCCCAGCGACTGGCCCTATGAGAGGTCGCCCCTGGCTTCGAACTGTGCATCAGGATGGAGAGACATCGCATCGGCTTGCCGATCTCACGGCGCGCTCGTCATCGCCGGTCTCGACCACGCAGGTGGTCAAGGTTCATCGGCGTATTCCCAGCAACCTCTGTGGGCCCCCTCCCGAGTGCCCGAGGTCAACTCCCGTGAAGTCCCCAAGTGGATGGAGAACGAAGACATCGAAGCAGTGATTTCTGGATTTGCCGATGCTGCAGGCACCGCGGTTGCGGCTGGCTGTGACGGGGTCGAGATCAACATCGGACAGCACAGTCTGATTCGCCAATTCATCTCCGGTCTCACCAACCAACGTGAGGACTCCTGGGGTACGGACCGTTTGCTGTTCGCTCGTCGTGTCATGACTGCAGTGACGCAGTCGGCTCGACGCGAGAACGAAGAAGCGATCATCGGTATCCGTTTGAGTTGTGACGAACTCGCGCCATGGGCGGGAGTCACACCTGAGGCAGCGCCGGACATCGCGGCGCAGCTGTGTTCGGATGAGAACGATGTCTCCAGTGTCGACTACCTCGTCGTGGTGCGCGGATCGATCTTCTCCGTGGAGAAGACCCGCCCCGATTTTCATGAACCACCGGGTTTCAACATCGACACGTGCCGTACTGTGCGCACCCGCCTCGACCCGAAGATCGCTGTGATCCTGCAAGGATCGATCGTCGACCCTGATCAAGCGGAGTGGGCGCTCAGCGCCCAAGAGGGCCCGGTGTGCGATGCGGTCGAGATGACCCGAGCCCACATTGCAGATCCCGATCTCGTGAACAAACTCTCCAGCGGGGCACGTGGTCGGATCCGTCCTTGCGTGCTCTGCAATCAGGCATGCCAGGTACGCGATGCCCGTAATCCGATTGTGTCGTGCATCGTCGAGCCGACCTCCGGACACGAAGGTCGAGATCCGAACTGGTATTCGCCAGCCGGGTCACAGCGTCGGGTGCTGGTGGTCGGCGCCGGACCTGCGGGTTTGGAGGCCGCGCGTGTGGCGGCACAACGTGGCCACTCTGTACGTGTGATCGACCGAGCCGCGCACGCAGGCGGGCTCGCCAAAGTGAGTGGACCTGCTGCTTCCTTCGTGCAATGGCAGATCGATGAGTTGGGCCATCTCGGTGTCGACATCAGTCTCAACACCGAAGTCTCATCGATCTCCGAAGCCGACTTGAAGTCCTTCGATGTCGTCATTCAAGCGACCGGTTCGCGACCGGGAAATGTCGACATCGACACCGACAATGGCGCACGTATTTTCGACGTCTCCGACATTCATCGCAAGACTGTCGAATTGCCTCACACCGGCTCGATCGTGATTCTCGATCCCATCGGTGGTCCGATTGCCGTAGCACTCGCGGAATCCCTTGGAGATAGAGCAATCCTCGTGACTCCCGACAACATCGCCGGAAACGAACTGTCACGTACGGGTGACCTTGCTCCGGCAAATGTCCGACTGGCGCAAAAGGGAATTTCCATCCAACGGCGAAGTGTCCCTCGATCGATGGCCACGAGAGTGGACGGCAATATCGTCGTCACGGTCCAGGATCGCTTTTCGGGTGTCTTCACCGAGATCGACTGCGTGGCAGTCGTCGACGCAGGATTTCGACTTCCAACCGAACCTCTCGAGATTGCATCTCCCGTCGTGCTCTCAGCGGGTGACTGCGTTGCTCCGCGCACCGTCCTCGAAGCCGTCCTCGAGGGTCGTCGAGCAGCCTCCCAGATCTGAAGTCGCCGAGCGGCCGATCAACCGATTTCGAAAATTGCGTCCAGTTGTCGACGCAGGTTCACCGCAGTCGACGCCGGATCCACAACATGGACAACCGCCGAGATTGGGCGACCCGGGCCGACGACGGCATCCAACGCAGGCGCCCCACCGGTCTTTTCCGGTAATCCTGCCGACAGGACCACGAAAGGCATTCCCCCGCATGTTTCCTCCACGACAGCAGCGCGCCCGATTTCCCGCCACATCAAATCACCTCGCGAAAGTCCGGTACGTCCCGGCATCGATCCGCCCACGAGGTCGAACAAGAACTCCTGGCCCTGAAGTGTGCGGGCCCGACCGGAGATTTCGACTCCTGTCACGATTCGTACTCCCCACTCGACATCCACACAGCCCGCAGTCACCAACGCCTCGCTGACAATGTCTCTCAACGTGCGAACGTCATCATTGTTCGCACGTGCGAAGAGAGCGTCCGCCCCTGCTTCGGCCTCGAGACGCCGATGGGCGATCTCCACGTAGGCAGGATCCATTTCGTACCCGACGAAGGAGCGCCCCGTCAGTCGAGCAGCCACCGCTGTCGTTCCCGAACCCATGAACGGATCGAGGACGACATCGTTGGCGAAGGAATACAGATCGATACACCTCTCGACAAGTGCCACCGGGAATGGTGCGGGATGATTCACTCGAGACGCACTTTCCGGAGCGATCTCCCAGACGTCGAGTGTGGCCTCCATGAACTCGTCCGCAGTGATCGTTGAGACATGGGCGAGATTTCTGCGTTCACGCTCCTTGGGTGCCATTGCTCGATCGAAACGTCCCTTGCTGGCGACGATCAATCGCTCCGTCGTATCGCGCAGGACAGGATTCGATGCCGATCGAAACGAGCCCCAGGCGCAACTTCCCGATGATCCCCGCTGTTTCAACCAGACGATCTCTCCGCGCAACAGCATTTCCAGATCGTCCTGGAGAATCGACGTGACGTCACTGGCCAAGGATCGAAACGGCTTCCGCCCGAGATTGGCGACGTTGACAACGATGCGACCTCCCGGTTCGAGCACACGTCGGCACTCACGTAGGACATCACGCAGTACCTGCAGATAGTCCACATAGTCAGCCGGAATGTGGCCCTCTCCAAGGGCCTCTTCATAGGCCTTGCCTGCGAAATATGGCGGTGACGTGACGACGAGACCGACGGATCGATCAGGAATCTCCTGCATCGAGCGGGAATCGCCCACGAAGATCCGGTCACGAATGTCATCGACCTGAGCGCCATGGGCCACGTCGGCATCCGAGGAGATCAGCGGCGTACCGAAACGCGCGTAAAATGCCGAGGAATCATGTCCTTCGCGGCGCGATGATCCGAAAGCGGACGTTGAGGTTCCCCGTCTCTCACGACGACCGCCGCTCGGGGAATCTCGCTCTTGGGACATCGACCCAGAGTACCCAGCGGAGAAGCACCCACGACTCCGATGTATCAGCCGTCCAGACTCCAAGGGTCGCGCGGACCTAGTGTGAGTGCCGTGATCGTGACGATCCTGCTGATACCACTTGCCTACTTCGTGGGGACGTTTCCGAGTGCAGTCCTGATCGCGCGTTCTCGCGGACTCGACATCACAACGAGCGGATCGGGAAACCCGGGGGCCTCGAATGTCAATCGTCTCATGGGCAAGCGCTTCGGCATCGTTGTCTTCGTCCTCGACGGACTCAAAGGCGCACTATCGGTGGCAGCAGGGTTTGTCATCTCCGGGCACGCCGGTGCGTTGACATTGCTGTGCGCGGCAATTCTCGGCCATGTCTTTCCCGTGACACGCAGATTCAAAGGCGGTAAAGGTGTGGCCACTGCCGGTGGAGGCGTGCTGACGCTCTATCCCCTCATCGGCCTGGCAATGCTTGCTCTGTGGCTCGCTGTCACCAAGACCACCAAAAAGGCGTCCCTCGGCTCTCTTGCGATCGCCATCGGCTTTCCCTGCGGACAACTCATCGCTGGTCGGCCGCTGAATGAGATCCTCGTCGGTACAGGAATCAGTCTGTTCATGATCTGGAGGCACGTTCCCAACATGAAGAGAATTCTGCGCGGTGACGAACTCTCGGTTTCCCGCCAGACCTGAAATCGTCCTCCCTCGTTCGAGGTGGAGCGTTCCACGGATCGATGCCAAGATCGTGCCATGACACTGCATCCTCAGACACGCGCCATTCTCGATGCACTCCAAGCTCTCGGAGCACCGCCCCTCGAGACCCAGACTCCCGCTGCGGCCCGGGTCGGGATGGAGGCAATGACGGTGCCGTCCCCGGTCGAACTTCACGACATCCGCGATCTCGATGCAGACGGCACTCGCCTGCGCGTCTACCGCCCCAACGACATCAGTGGTCGGGGTGCTCTTGTCTACTTCCACGGTGGAGGCTGGGTGATCGGCAGCCTCGACACCCACGACGACGTGTGTCGCAAGCTCGCCGCAGCTCTCGACCATGTCGTCATCAGCGTCGATTATCGGCTCGCACCTGAGCATCCTTTTCCAGAGCCGTTGAACGATTGCGTCACTGCTGTGCAATGGATCCATGCCCATGCCCGCGATTTGGACATCGATCCGGAGCGACTTGCTGTCGGCGGTGATTCAGCGGGTGGCAACCTCGCGGCTGTCGTCGCCAATCTTCGACCGATACCGCTGTGTTTCCAGATGCTGATCTATCCGGTCACCGACGCTCGACGAGGTTCAGCGAGTTATCGCGACAATGCCGATGGATATCGACTGACATCCAATGGCATGAAGTGGTTCTGGGATCACTACCTCAGCGGCCCAGAGGGGTCACAGGACGATCCACGTGTCTCACCTCTGTACGCCGACGACCGAACACTTGCCGCGTCTCCCCCTGCGCTGGTCATCACTGCGGAATACGATCCCCTGCGCGATGAAGGTGAGGACTACGCCCGGCGACTACTCGGTGCTGGAGTCCCCTGCACCCTGACGCGGTACTACGGACAGATCCACGGATTCTTCTCGATGAGCCACGTGTGCGATGACGGACACGGGGCGATTCAACAGGCTGCTGCCACGACACGCTTGGCTCTCGAACGCTGACGCGGTCGTTTTTCGCATCAGGACGACGAGACGCACCAACCATGACACCACTAGGTTGGCACGGACATGGCCACACGTACCTCTGCTCGACCGACACGCCCGAAACCCACGTCGACTGCGACGAGAGTCATTCTCGTCCGTCATGGTCAGACACCGACAACGGGCAAGACTCTGCCTGGACGGGCGCCTGGGCTTCATCTGAGCGATGCCGGACGAGCTCAAGCTGAGGCTGTTGCTCGACGTATCGGTGAAATCACCAAAGTTGATGCGATCTACGCGTCACCACTCGAGCGAACCAAGGAGACCGCTGCTCCGATCGCTCGCTCGCTCGGCCTGCGAGTCAAGACTGCGCGTGGTCTCATCGAATGTGATTTCGGAGCGTGGACTGGATCGGAGCTCTCGAAGTTGATGAAGCTCCCAGAGTGGTCGACCGTGCAGAAGTCTCCCTCGACCTTTCGCTTTCCCCAAGGGGAGAGTTTCATCGAGATGCAGACGCGAATGGTGACTGCAATCGATGAGTTGTGCCAGCAACACAGAGGCGGAACGATTGTCTGCGTCTCACATGCCGATCCGATCAAGGCGGCCCTTGCCCACGCACTCGGAACGCACATCGATCTCTTCCAGCGGATCGTCGTGAGCACCTGCTCGGTGTCAGTTGTGCACTACACGGCCTTGGGCCCTGTCGTTCTCGCAGTGAACTCGACTGGCGGATCCCTGTCCGAGTTGGTGCCGTCGTGAGCACCCACATGTTCGACCGATCGGCGAGAGATGGGGCGCCAACATGGCTCTGATCGCCAACTTTGAGCACATCGATGTCATCACCAGTGGCGCGGTCGGCGAACCAGGACGCAGGACCTTCTACCTCCAGATCCGATCGGGGGGCGACAACGTGACGGTCCGCTGTGAGAAGCAGCAAGTGGCGACGATCTCCACCTACTTGAGGCGGGCCCTGTCGAGTTTGCCCGTTCCCGAAGGCCAGCCACCGCGTACAGCGATGCAACTCGCCGAGCCAGTCGATGAGTCGTTCGTCCTCGGTGCCGTCGCCCTCGAGTTCAACACCGCAGCAGACCACTTCGTTCTCCACTTGCGTGAATTCTCCCCTGACGTCGCCGATGAACCAGTCGAGGGTGAGGAATGGGACGAGGGCGATATGCCTCCCATCGGTGAGGAATCGACCTCGTATCCCTTTCCTGGGGACGAGGACGATGTGCTGTCACGAGTGCGGGTCGGCATGACTCGTGCCCAAGCAGTGGCCTTTTGCGATCACACCGATCGAGTTGTCTCTGCTGGACGCCCTGCGTGTGTGTACTGCGAACTGCCGATCGATCCTGATGGACACTTCTGTCCGCGAATGAACTGATCGATGCAGGTTCCGACGCTTTTGTGCACTGGGGAGATCGAAATCCTCGGTCGCATGCCCTACAGCAGCAACGGCACCTTTCTCGTGGACGTTCGAGACGGCGCGGAGTCGATCAAGGCGATCTACAAACCCCTACGCGGTGAGCGACCACTATGGGATTTCCCCTCGGGCCTCTACAGGCGTGAGATCGCGGCCTACTGTCTGTCGGAATCACTCGGCATGCACATCGTTCCTCCCACCGTCGAACGTGACGGGCCATTGGGTCTCGGGAGCCTGCAGCAGTTCGTCGACGCCCGGTTCGAAGAGCACTACTTCACTCTCTTCGAATCCCATGAACACCTCCACGATCAGTTCCGATCGATTGCGGTTTTCGACATCGTCGCCAACAACACCGACCGCAAGAGCGGTCACTGTCTGGTCGATGCGGCCGACAAGGTCTGGGCTATCGACAACGGACTGTGCTTCTCGGTCGATTTCAAATTGCGGACCGTGATCTGGGAATTCTCCGGCGAGCCCATTGCGGCAGGTCTGCTCGATGCATTGTGTCGTTTTGTCGAGACGGCACCCGCGTGTCTGAGTGAGTGGCTCGACGATGACGAGATCGAAGCGGCTGTCGATCGAGCCAGGATCTTGGTCACTGGAAAAGTGCTGCCGAGCGACCCGAGCGGCCAACGTTATCCATGGCCCATGGTCTGAGCGATCGGGCAATGACCGACATGATCCGATCCTGTGCATATCGATCTCGATGTGCTGGCTGCCCGTGTGAACGATGAGGTCAACGTGAACAGTGAGATCAGATCCATTGTCGATCGTGCCGATCTCGACGATTTGGTTCGTCTCGTCGACGGTCTGTGTGCGTCTCGTGCATGGGCTGATCTGATGCAAACGCGCGACATGTGTCGCGAGGCAACGCGTACCGGGCGCCAAGTCTGGCCGATTGCGACCCTGTGCGAATACCGACTGGCCCTCCACGCCCCCGCTGAATGGGCCCATCGAGTGATCGGGGACGATTCGAGCAGGTTCACCATTGGACCACTCACCGAGGTCATTGCCCAGAATCACTCATGGTCGGACCTGAACGGCTTCATCGCACCTGGTCCGCATCGGGAGATCGTGGCCCATGAACGCGTTCTCCGCGGCGAACGTGTGGTGTCCGCCGAATCGATGTCGAACGTTCTCGACCTGCCGCTGGAACTCTTCGATTGGGAACCCGAATATCCACTTGCCGAGTATTCCGATGAGGGTGTCGCTGCTCCTTGTCCATGCGACCGCTGGGTCCACGAATGGACAGCGGTGGATCTGATTCAGGACCCGACAGCCGTCATCGTCGGGATCGACGATGACGAGACGGATACAGCTCTGCGCAATCTCGTCGAGCCTTGGACCGCTGCTTCTGGAGGGCACGCTCAGTGCATCGCTGTCGAAGGTGACCTCGATGCCCTGGCAACAGCATCGAAGCGAGCAAGCCTTCGATCGACATCGATTTCATCGGGCCAGGCCCTGCAATGGCTCGTATGGTGCGCGGCATCCGGTGGATCACATGGACGACGGCGCGGTTCCTCATCCGGTCGATTCAGCGCCTGGTGGATGCTCGCAGCGATTGCCGGTCTGTCCCATCGCTGGGACGAACTACAAGCAACCGGACAACTACCCGCGGAACTCGGGCGAGCAGCCAACCGCCTCGATTGGTTTCGGATCGATCTCGAAGAGCGCCACTCCTACGAACTGTCATTGGCCGTGGTTGATCACGACGAGAACATCACCATTGGATTGTTCGCATTCGACGACCCGCTCTGACGAGCGGACAAGCTCAGCGACCCTGCAGAGCCTCGATCAACTTCGGCAGGACCTTGTGCACGTCTCCGACGATTCCGAGGTCGGCAATACCGAAAATCGGTGCCTCTTTGTCCTTGTTGATCGCAATGATGTTCTTTGAGCCCTTCATGCCGACCATGTGCTGAGTCGCTCCAGAAATGCCTGCTGCGATGTACACGCTCGGCTTGACGACTTTGCCCGTCTGGCCGACCTGATAGCTGTAAGGCACCCATCCCGCGTCCACGATCGCTCGTGAAGCGCCAGGAGCACCCTTGAGAATCTTGGCGAGGGACTCGATCAGATCGAACTTGTCGCTCTCTCCGAGACCGCGTCCTCCGGACACGACGATGTTGGCTTCATCGAGCTTGGGTCCGCTCGTCTCCTCGACGTGCACTGCGATGACCTGAGCTGAACCAGTCGTACCGAGGTCAGGAACCGACACAGCCTGCACAGCAGCAGCAGCGCCACCGGCTGACTCGGGGTTGAAGGACTTGGGCCGGAAGGATGCCAAGTACGGTGCCCCTGCGGTGAAGGTCGTCGTGACCAGCGTGTTACCGCCGAAAATCGGTGTCGTCACAGAGATCGAATCACCCAAAGCAGCAATCTCGACGTTGTTCGTCAACACCGTGCGATCGAGTTTCACCGACAAACGCGACATCACGTCGCGGCCTTCATAGGACTGCGGGAACATGATGAGATCGGGTGAGTCGCCACCATCGATCACCGACTTCATTGCGCACGCCATCGCGACACCAGCGAGCTGTGAGCCGTAGTCGACAGCGAAAACCTTCGACGCTCCATACTCTCCAGCGGTTGCCGCAGCCGAGCCGTCGCCACCGATCCAGACGCCGATCGATCCGCCAAGGCTGCGCGCCTTGGTGATCAGTTCGAGCGAACCCGAGGTCAGCGTGCCATTGGCACCTTGTGCAAAAACCCAAATGTTGTTGATTGCCATTGTTCAGTCCGTTCTCTCGTGGATTCTGCGCGTCAGATGACCTTGAGTCCTTCGAGGAAGGACACAATCTTGTTGAATGCTTCGCCATCGTCTTCGATGACTTCTCCCGCAGCACGTGCTTCGGCTTGGGTGACATTGGAGATCTGCTGGCCTGCGCCAGCCCAACCCACAGGAGTCACACCCAGATCTGCAGCAGTGACTTCCTCGAGGGGCTTGGACTTGGCGGCCATGATTCCCTTGAAACTCGGGTACCGAGGTTCGACCACGCCAGCAGTCACCGAAATGAGTGCCGGCAGAGCGCATGTCACTTCGTCGTATCCCGACTCGGTCTGACGATCGACTTTGAGCATCCCGCCCTCGACTGCAACTTTTTTTGCGAAGGTGACCGATGGAAGACCGAGAACTTCGGCCATCTGCTCGGGCACGGTGCCCGTGTATCCATCACTCGACTCAGTTGCGGCGATGATCAGATCTGCACCACCAAGACGCTGCACTGCTGCGGCCAAGATCTTGGCTGTCGTCAGAGCGTCGGAGCCCTGCAACGCTGGATCGGACACGAGCACGGCCTTGGCTGCACCCATCGCCAACGCAGTGCGCAGACCGGCGGTCTCGTTGTTGGGAGCCATCGAAACCAGGCTCACCTCTCCGCCGCCAGCGGCATCGACCAGTTGCAGAGCCATCTCGACGCCGTAACTGTCGGACTCGTCGAGAATCAACTTGCCGCTGCGGTCGAGGGTATTCGACGACGCAATCAGCGAACCAGGGTTGGCGGGGTCGGGGATCTGCTTCACACAGACGATGACGTTCATAGGACGCATTCTTGCGGTTCGTGAGCGCATTCACACAACCCATCCCACCTCTTCGAGAGTGACGCCCGACCCACCCCGAGACCCCGTTCGCACTCGTCCCTTCGACTGGTACCGTCCTGGCGGTGCGAATCCTGCTCGTGGTCAATTCGTTCGCGTCATCGGTGACCCCCCGAAACACAGTCATCGTCCACCGCATCTTGTCGCGACACCATGAGGTGGAGCTCGTGGAGACCAACCGCCGCGGTCACGCCACACGCTTCGCCGAAGATGCCGCCCGGCGTGGCCTCGACCTCGTCATCGCCTTCGGCGGAGACGGGACGCTCAACGAAGTGGCCACCGGAGTTGCCGGTACCCGTACCGCCCTGGGCGTCCTGCCCGGGGGCAGCACCAATGTCTTCGCCCGAACGATCGGACTTCCCAACGATCCGGTCGCCTCTGCGGGCATGCTCGTGGAGAGTTTGCGACATCCCTCGGAGAACATCCGACCCATTGGCCTTGGTCGAGTCAATGGTCGCTTCTTTTGCTTCCACATCGGCGTTGGCTACGACGCTGCAGTCGTGCGCGCCGTGGAAATGCGAGCCTCCCTCAAGCGGTGGGCAGGACATCCATTGTTCATCTACTCGGCCGTGACCACGTGGTTGACCGGCTATGACCGCAAGCACCCACACTTTCGTGTCAGCACGCTCGAACCGGCCGGCCACGAGTCGCGAGTTGTCGACGATGGATACTTCACCGTGGTTCTCAACACCAACCCCTACACGTTTCTCGGGAATCGTCCCCTCGATCTGTCCCCCGCAGCGAGTCTCGAACAGCCACTTGTCGTCGTCACGTTCCGAACAATGGCCGTGAGAGCAATCGTCACAACTCTCATGCAGGCTCTGCGCGGCGGTGGCCTACCAGCCACCGAGGGGGTACTCGAACGAAGTGATGTGTCACCCGTGGCGAGTTTCGAAGACGTCCACGAACTGGTCATCGAAAACCGAGCGCCCTTCCCATACCAAGTGGATGGTGACTATCTGGGCGAATCCAGCCGACTGCACATCGAACACGTGGCCGATGCCGTTGGGCTCCTCTTTCCGATAGTCGTGTCACCCGAATCCCTCTGACGGCGACTCACGCTCATCTCAGGCCTTCGCAGACCTCAGAACCTCGAGGGCAACATCGGGAACGTTGGTGCAAATGCCGTCCACGGACCACGAAATGAGCTCGGCCATCCGCTCAGGTTCGTCACAGGTCCACGTGTTGACCGCCAGGCCATGGCGATGACATGCATCGATCAGATCTTTCGTCACCAAACCCACCCAAGGATGTAATGCGCCATGACCTGATGCTGCGAGACCCGAAAGCACAGTGTCGAAGTCGGCCGCATCGACCCCAACGGTGAGCCATGCCGTGGCGATGGATGAGTCGACTTGCTGACAGCGATCGACCGTCTCACGTCGAAACGACGAAATGAGCCATCGACCCGATTCCTCGATGCGCTCCTGCAAACACCTCACCGTCGCATCAGCAATGGCATCGGTCGGATCGAAATCCGGTTCTGACGGATCGTTCTTGATCTCGACGTTCACCCACATCGGAGCACACGCGTCGAGAGCAGCATCGAGCGTGGGGACGTCGTCGGGAAGATCCTGCGCCACCGTGGCGCAAAGGAGCCGGCCATCGGCCAGTTCCGGGTTGTGATGCACCACCAGAACTCCGTCGGCTGTCCGTCTGACATCGAGTTCCACTGCATGGGAACCCATCGCTGCAGCCCGTTGGAATGCAGCGATCGAATTTTCGCGTTCGGCCCGCGAGGCTCCTCTGTGAGCGAGAACCTGTGTTCGCACCCCAAAAGTGTGCCTCACTGGATCCGTCTCCACTGGAGATATCCAAACATTTGAAGGAAATGGCCATTCGGTCAGTTCGTCCGACCCACCTCTCCAAGACACCCCCGGCGGTGGGCCCGACCGCCGCTGTGAATTGGTCGACCCCGGGACATCACCTTTTGTCCGACAATCCCTGAAAAAGAACCCCTACCCCTTGCCTCTCGCCGACTCATTTGCCAACCTAGGTAGCGCTCTCGCACCGTGGCGATACCCTCAGGTGCTCGGGAGCCACCGGCTGGTTCAGCCGGCGTTCACATTCTCAGTTACATCCTTTACACAACCCCTCGACTTGCCAGGAGCACACAGTGTCAATCCTCGCCTCAGCCCTCGCCCTCGGATCTGCTGATTACAGCTGGCGCACAGAAGCAATCTGCCGAGACACCGATCCCGAACTCTTCTTCCCCGTGGGGACGACTGGACAAGCACTCTTGCAGATCGATCGAGCCAAGCAGGTGTGCTCGGAATGCGAAGTCCAGGTGAGGTGCCTCGAGTTCGCTCTCGAGACCAATCAGGACTCAGGAATCTGGGGCGGCACGTCTGAAGAGGAACGACGTGTCATCCGCCGTCAGATCGCCGCTCGCAATCGTGCTGTTGCTCAGATGAAGCGGGAGTCGGCGATCTCCTGAGATTGCACGCCATGTCGACAACCGACATGTCACCCGTGACGCGGTAGACACAATTCGACAACGGTTCCGTTGCCGAGACGTTCATCACCGAATCCTGCCGACTCGAAGTCGCCCGGTCGCCCTGCTCGCATGATGATCGTTCCGTCGAGTTCGGTCGTGACCAATGTGCGTACGATCGACAGACCGAGTCCGGTCACCGCGTCGAGATCGAATCCGGAGTCGAGTTCACGGCCGTCGTTGATCACGTCGATTCTCAACTCGTCGTCAGAGCCGCCGAGAACGATGACGACCCGTCCGCCTCTACTGCCTTCGGGAAATCCGTGGTCCACAGCGTTCTGCAGGAGTTCGATCAGCACGACCGAGAGTGGTGTCGCGATCGTCGCCGGAAGTCGGCCGCCGTCACCGAGGACCGAGAACTGAACCGGTCGATCGGGTGATTGCAGCCCTTCTTCTGCCAATCGCAGCAACGGTCGCACGATTTCGATGAAGGGAACGTCCTCGCCCGGCTCTCGGGACAGAGTCTCATGAACGAGAGCGATGGTGCGAATCCGTCGGACACTCTCTTGGATCGCAGCCTGGGCCTCCGGTGATTCGAGGCGACGCGCTTGCAGCCGGAGCAACGATGAGATGGTCTGCAGATTGTTCTTGACCCGGTGATGGATCTCTCGGATCGTTGCGTCCTTGGACAGCAGCATCCGGTCACGGCGACGCACCTCTGTGACATCGCGGACCAGAACCATGGCCCCGGTGACCACACTCGCCTCCATGATCGGAATAGATCGAACAAGCAGCGTCACGTCGGGGGTCTGGTCGAATTCCTCGATCACCGGTTCGTGCCGTTCGAAGGCTTGCCGTACCGGACTGTCGGCAAAGCCCAATTCACTCAGCGCCTGACCTACGACATTGGAGGTGATCCCCACACGGTGCAACGCCGAGACAGCGTTGGGAGAGGCATAGCGCACTGTCGCCTTGTCATCGAGAACGATCGCCCCGTCTCCCACTCGCGGAGCCGCGCTCAAGTTCGCTGCCCGACCGCGAAAGGGGAACGAGCCTTCGACGATCATGTGCGCCATACGTTCGAAGATCGACAGATACGTACGTTCGAGTTCACCAGGCTGACGGCTCGTCTGCGTGGACCATTCCCGAGTCAGTACTGCGATCGGGCCTGCAGTTCCCCGTACCGGAATCGCACGGAGTTGAACAGACCCGCGCGCATCCTCTCCAGATACCTCTCCCTCGCACATCGACCCAGTGGTGAACGCCTGCTCGAGGAGTCCCAACTCGTCCGGATCCGCTTTCGCCCCCACATGATCGGAGTGATAGATGGTTTGACCGGTTGCTGGTCGAACCTGCGCGACCACCGACCATGAACCATCACGAGCCGGCAGGTAGAGCAGCATGTCCGCAAAGCACAGATCAGCGAGCATTCCCCACTCGGCGATCAGCTGGATCAGATGGGTTGCATCATCCTTGGACAGATCGGATTCGTGGCGGAGGAGATCGGCGAGAGATGCCATGGCTCAAGTCTGCCCCATACGGGTCGCAGCATGAGAGTGATCCGATGTTGCGGCAGCACGCGCCGCAGCCTCATCAGCCTCCGAAGCCGATGCGGCGGTCACTTTCGATCGAGCCGATTTCGACGTAGGCGATCTTGGCCGAGGGAACTGCCACGGAACGCCCCTTCTTGTCGACGAGCCAGAGAACATCGGCGGCTCCCGACAACGCGGCATCGATCTTCGTCCTGGTGTCGTCACGTTCACTATCTGCCAACTCGAGTGAAATCTCTCGGGCTGCCTGGGTCACACCAATGCGAATGTCCACGAACGTCCTCCTGAGCAGATCCTGCTGCAATGACTCACACATCGGGCAAGTCGACTCCGAGTCATCTGACGATGACGCCTCTGAACGCTACCGCACTGACGCGTCACACGGCTGTGGCGCAGAACGCATCACCTTGAGGTAAGGATTCCATCGCCGAGACATCAGCGTCGCCGTACAGAGCCTTGAGCATGCCCTTGACCATGCCGCGGTCCACTGCGCAGATCACTGGATGTTCGATCGCCACATCGCCGAACGGGCAGTGATTGTTCACGATACGCAACTGGTTGTTGCGCTTTTCGGCATGTGCCGCAAATCCATGTGCCGTGAGAGCATCAGCGACGGCTTGCATGGCAGAGCGCAGACTCCTCTGGCCAGTTGCAAGACCGGTTCCCGTCAGGGCCGCAGCCATGGCTCGACCGTATTCCTGTCCGACTTCCTCAGCAATGGCGGCAGCCTTGTCGTCAGGGAGAAGAGCCAGAGTTTTTCCGAGCAAGCTGAGCACGAGGTCATCACTACGAACTGGGAAAACGTCATCGGGAAGGTTTGCAGCAGCCGAATACCTTTTCGACGGTCGCCCGGCTCCACCCCCCATCGGTCGCACCATCGACACTTCGACATAGTTTCCCGCAGCCAACTTGTCGAGATGGTGACGTGCAACGTTGGGATGAAGCGAGAATTCGGCTGCCACTTCAGCGGCAGTCACACCGCCTTCGACACTGCGCATGAAGAGGTAGATAGCCCGACGAGTCGGATCACCGAACGCGCTCGTGATTGCTGTCACCGAAGCCGTGAAGGCTCCTGACGAGGCTGGCGTGACTCCGTTCAGCGACACCCCGGTATTATACCTATGCCCGTAGTGCAAATTCACCGTGCACATCCGCAGTTGGGAGATCCACATGTCCATCACCCCCGAACAGGTCGTCGACGCGTTGCGTCCGGTGGAGGACCCTGAATTGCACCGATCGATCGTGGACATCGGCATGCTCCGCAACGTCGATGTCGCCAGCGACGGGCACGTCTCGATTCTCGTGGCCCTCACCATCGCCGGCTGCCCCTTACGCAACGAGATCACCAACAGAGTGATGACAGCGGTTCGCAGTCTCGATGGCGTATCGGACGTGACTCTGGATTTCACCGTGATGACCGACCAGGACCGTGAGGAACTCCGCAAGAAGCTCCACGGCGATCCGGGCTCGACAGCCGGTCAGGGACCAGCTCACGGTCACGCCGAAGGTCGAGCCATCCCCTTTGCAGATCCCGACAACAAGACACGTCCACTGCTCATCTCTTCAGGTAAAGGGGGCGTCGGCAAGAGCAGCATCACCACCAACCTCGCGGTCGCACTCGCTGCACAAGGTCACTCGGTCGGAATCCTCGATGCGGACATCTACGGCTATTCGATTCCCCGCATGCTCGGAGCCACGAACGAACCGGTCACGATCGACCGAATGCTGCTCCCGTCGGAGGCCTACGGTGTGCGCTGTATCTCGATTGGATACTTCGTCCCTGAAGGACAAGCCGTGGTGTGGCGCGGGCCGATGTTGCACAAGGCTCTCGAGCAATTTCTGACGGACGTCTTTTGGGACGAACCTGACTTCTTGCTCGTCGACATGCCGCCTGGAACAGGCGACATCGCCTTGTCGCTGAGCCAGTATTTGCCAAAGGGCGAGGTGTACGTGGTCACCACTCCTCAGCCTGCAGCACAAAAGGTTGCTCGTCTCTCGGCAGCGATGGCCGCCAAGGTCAACTTGCCGGTGAAGGGCGTGATCGAGAACATGTCCTGGTTCACCGGCGATGATGGCAAGAAATACGAATTGTTCGGAAGCGGTGGTGGGTCGGAGCTCGCAGAGGAATTGAATGTGCCACTTCTCGGTCAGATTCCACTGGTTCAGACCCTGCGTGAGGGAGGCGATGAAGGCCGTCCGATCACAGCCGTGTCACCCGAAAGCGAATCGGCTCGCATCTTCCACGAGATCGCACGCAAGATCGCACAAGACATGAAGCCGAGCAAGAAGTTCAGCAAGTTCCTGAAGGTCAACGGCTGACGAGCCGCAGACTGCGATCTCGTCTCAGTCGTTCCAGAAGCGCTGCTCGCGGAACGGGTCCGCATACATGTGGTAACCATTGCGTTCCCAGAATCCAGGAGCATCCCGGTCGAGGAGTTCGAGACCGCGTAGCCACTTCGCACTCTTCCAGAAATACAGGTGTGGGATCACGATCCGAACCGGACCACCATGCTCGGGTGAGATGTCTTCGCCTTCGTAGGCATAGGCAATGAGCGCCTCGTCAGTGGTGATGTCTGCGAGGGGAACATTGGTCGTGTAGCCGGACTCGGCGTGTTCCATCACGTGCGTCGCTCCGGGGCTCGCCCCTGCCATCTCGAATACATCACGAACGCGCACACCTGTCCAGGATGTGTCGAACTTGCTCCATTTGGTGACACAGTGGATGTCGAAGGTGAGTGTCACACTCGGAAGAGCCTCGAGATCCTCCAAGGTCAACGTCAGCGGCTTGTCGACGAGTCCGAAAATCGAAAGATTCCATTGACCTGGCTCGTAAACCGGAATCTCACCGACATGAAGCACCGGGAAACGTTCCGTGAGGTACTGACCCGGTGGTAGGCGATTCGCATCGAGCCCACGCTCGGTGATGGTCTTGCGATTCCTCTCGAAGAAACTCCCTTCCAATAAACCCATGCCCCAAGTCTGTCGTCGAGTCGACCGTGTACCCCAGTCGGAGGGCGTATTGGGTTGACACCGCGTATTAGGTTGACGTCATGGTCGACAGTTTTGACACGGGAACTCTGTATCTCGTGCGTCACGCCAAAGCAGGCGATCGTTCCCGGTGGTCAGGAGACGATGTCCTTCGACCGTTGTCGGGTAAGGGTCGGCGACAGGCAGTGTCGCTGTGTGAACGCCTGCTCCCGCTCATTGTGCCACGGCCAGATGCAATCCTGCTCTCGAGTTCCTACCTGCGTTGTCTGCAGACCCTCGAACCGTTGGCGGCTCGTCTGCACTCTCGCGTACTCGCGGATGATCGGCTCACCGAAGGAGCAAGCTTCGAAGGCGTCCTCGACATGATCGAATCGATCCCGAACGGGTCGGTGATGTGCAGCCACGGGGACATCATCCCAGCGGTGATAGCGGCCCTCGAGCGACGTCATACAAATATCACGACCGAACCGGACTGGCGCAAAGGTTCGGTATGGGTTCTCGATCGACGGGGCAGCCACATCGAAACGGCAACGGTCTGGTCACCCCCCGACGTCGCCTCGAAGATCCAGACAGAACTCTGATGACGACCCGCGTCACCACTCCTCGCTGATCTAGGGCGTGAGGTCGTCGGACGCACCCGACTCGGCCAACTCGGCTTCGATCTGAGAAGCCAAACCTTCGACGAGCGTGGCGACTTCAGCTGGCGGATCGGATGCGAGACATGTCTCGATCTCTGGTGCCGCAGCTTGGGCATCACCGAGGAACCGAAAGAACGAGATCCCCAAGAAGCAGTGCGCATCCGGATACGTATCGTCGACGATTGTCGCCTGGCGCAACAGAACGAGACCGGATTCGAGTCGAGCAGCAGCAAGATCCTGGTCTTCGATCTGCGAAGCGGACAGCACGGTCAGCCAACCGAAGTAGGTGAGCGCTTCGATGTTGTCCGGCTCTTGTTCGAGGACCTGGGCATACAGACCGAGTGCGGTCTGTAGATCACCCAAACCAAGAGATCTCGCCTCCACGAGAAGAGCGCTGATACTCGCCTCTCCGGAGCCACCTGTCATCACTTGACCTGGTCGCCGCTCACCGCTGTTCCTGGCCACTGC
>JAULYE010000003.1:0-1819 GCA_032118015.1 Ilumatobacteraceae bacterium
CGAATAGTCGACAGTCGATGAGCGATGACGAGGGCAGTGCGACCTTGCATGGCATCGTCGAGAGCATCCTGGACGAGTGCTTCGTTTTCGTTGTCGAGATGACTCGTGGCTTCGTCGAGAATCATCACAGTGGGGTTCTTGAGCAGCAAACGTGCAATCGCCAGCCGTTGCTTTTCTCCGCCTGAAAGTCTGTAGCCACGTTCGCCAACGACAGTGGCATAACCATCGGGGAGTGCGGCAATGGTGTCGTGAATACGAGCGGCCCGGCATGCCGCGACGATGTCGTCCGATGTGGCGTCGGGTTTCGCGTATCGAAGGTTCGATTCCATGCTCTCGTGGAAGAGATGTGGATCCTGAGAGACAACGCCGATCGCTCGGCGTAATGATGTTCCCGTCAAATCGCGAACATCGTGTCCATCGATACGTACCGATCCGCCCGTCACGTCGTAGAGCCGCGGAACCAGCGATGCAAGTGTGCTCTTACCAGAACCAGAAGCACCGACAACAGCAACGGTCTCACCGGGTTCGATGACCAATGAGATGTCGCGCAGAACATCGACATCAGGATCCGACAGTGGAGCCCCCGGGGCCTCGAGGGATGCAACGGACACAGTCGAGGCGGGTGGGTAGCGGAACGTCACATGGTCGAATTCGATCCGCCCCCTCGCTGCGACGAGATCGACAGCGCCTGGCTTGTCGACGATCGCAACTGGAGCATCGAGTACTTCGAACACTCGCTCGAAACTGACGAACGACGTCAGCAAATCGACTCGGGCATTGGTGAGACCGGTCAGAGGTTGATACACCCGGGCAACCAATGTTGCCATCGCCACCAGCGTTCCCGACGTGATAGTGGCCGACACCACGAGCTGAGCGCCGATGCCGTACACCGCGACTGCTCCGAGTGCACCGACGAGACCGAGGGCCACGAAGAACACTCGCCCGTACAGAGCCGACCTCACGCCGATGTCACGGACGCGGCCAGCACGACCCGCGAACGACTCGACTTCACTGCTGTGGCGTCCGAACAACTTCACGAGTAGTGCGCCCGAGACGTTGAAGCGCTCGGTCATCTGGGTGTTCATCTGAGCGTTCAGACCCATCTGCTCTCGCGCGATCTCCTGGAGCCGGCTGCCGACGCGCTTGGCTGGAACGATGAACACGGGAAGGACCACGAGCGACAACAGCGTCAGTCGCCATTCGAGAGCCAGCATCGCGGCCAACGTTGTGATGAGAACGACGACGTTGCTGACCACACTCCCGAGTGTCGATGTCACTGCGCTCTGAGCACCGACCACGTCGTTGTTCAGACGGCTGATCAAGGCCCCCGTCTGGGTGCGCGTGAAGAAAGCAACGGGCATCTGCTGGACCTTCTCGAAGAGCGCAACGCGCAAGTCATAGATCAGGCCTTCACCGATTCGCGATGAGTACCAGCGCTGGGCGATTGCCAGACCTGCATCGAGAACTGCTGCACCGACGGCAATGGACGCCAGAGTCCAGATCAGATCACGGTCGCCTTGAGGAATCGCATCGTCGATGATGGCTCGAAAGACGAATGGAGGAACGAGAGCCAAGGCCGCTGCAGCGAGGATCGCCGAAAGAAAGCCGACGATGCTCGATCGGTACGGCTGCGCGAACGCCCACACTCGTTTCATCAGTGATCGCTCGATGCGACGACCGCGAACAGCCTGTGCATCCCCCGGCATCATCATGTGGGGACCCATACGCATGATGCCGAGACTACCGATGACCCGCCTACGCTGATCTGGTGAATCGAAACACACGTCGAATGGCTCTAACCGGGTGTGCAGTGATCTTG
>JAULYE010000004.1:0-2807 GCA_032118015.1 Ilumatobacteraceae bacterium
GGTCGTACTCACCCGTTGGGCCAGCCAGCGAAACGAGGTGTTTGAGTTTGCCCAACACCAGTAGATCGTCGATTCCCGGCGCCGCACTCGACACGACACCAACGACCCCAGTGGCAACGAGACGTTTGGCGAGTCGGGCCATACCTTGAGTCGCGAGATAGTCCTCAAGAGCCTCTTCGGCAGTGATCGTGCGCAGATGGATGAAACCGGTCGATCCAGGACCGCGTCCCTCAGCGATGCGCAACCCTTCGTAGTCGGCAGCAACATTGGCAGCCGAACCCAGCAGCACGGCCATTCCGGGACGGGAGTCAAGGGTCACAACGAGGACACGAAGTCCCGTATCGGCTGCAGCCCGTGCCATCGCAGCAGTTACCGTTGTCTTGCCGACACCACCCTTGCCGGCCACCACGAGCAATCGCGACATGGTGAACATGCGGCTGACATTTTCAGGTTTCGGAGACACTCGTGCGCAGACTAGCGACCCTTTTCCTGGCAATCGGAGCGTTGCTCGCTGTTTCCGATGTGGCACGTGCTGCATCGAACACCGATACGTCCGACACTGTGGTCGAAACCGAGGAGTTCGTCGATGCTGCCGTGTCGTCGTTGGCCGAGTCGTTGACCCCCGTCGACGTCTTGCAGGTCTCCGGATTCTTCGACAGCATCGTCGTCGACGAGATTGAAAAGGCGATCACCCGCGCTGAAACCAATGGTGCTCAGGCGTTGATCCTGCAGATGAATTCGAAAGCTGCACTCGTCGGTCGAGATGTGATGCGCGAGGTGTACGAGCGCATCGAATCAGCCGATGTCCCGATTGCTATTTGGGTGGGACCCTCAGGAGCGCGAGCAACAGGTCTCGTCACTCAGCTCTTGTCGGCAGCCGATGTCACTGGAATGGCCCCAGGCACACGAATCGGTCGAATGGGAACACCGCTCGTCGAGTCAGTCGCTTTCGGCGATGCAACCGATGAATTGCGCACCCGAACACTCGGTTTCCAGGACGCGCGTCGTGCAGGTGCGCTCAGACTCGAAATCAGTGACGAAGGCGTGCCAACCATTCGCAACATGGTTTTTGCCCTCGATGGTCTCGTGATCGATGGCGTGGAACTCGATACTGCGGTCGAGACCATCGGTGATGACGGCATCGTGTCCAACGACATCACGACTGTTCGCTTCCACAAGTTGGGTGTCTGGCAGCAGATGCTTCACACCTCGGCGAGCCCTCCGGTGGCCTATCTGTTCCTGATCATCGGCTTGGCCCTGATCGTGTTCGAGTTCTTCACTGCCGGGATCGGAGTGGCCGGTGTGGTCGGCGCAGTGCTTCTGCTGTTGGCCTCGTTCGGTTTGGGCGAGTTGCCAGAGCGAGGATGGGCACTCGGGTTGATATTCGCTTCGATGATCGCGTTCTCTGTCGACGTTCAGGTGGGAATTCCGCGCCTGTGGACGGGTGTCGGGTTGGTTCTGTTCGCGCTCGGTTCGTGGTCACTGTTCCCCGAAGTCGACCAATACAACTTGCGCGTGTCGTGGCTGACGTTGCTGGTGGGGATCAGCGGTATTGCACTCACATTCATCTCGGGTATGCCGAGCATGACCCGCACCCGCTTTGCCACACCAACCGTTGGACGGGAAAAGTTGATCGGAGAGGTCGGTCTGGCTGTTTCCGATATCGCACCAGAGGGGTCGGTACAGATTCTGGGTGCTCGTTGGAAGGCCCGAACCAATCGCGCAACAGCGATCAAGTCCGGTGACAATGCACGCGTGGTCGCGATCGATGGAGTCGTTCTCGAAGTCGAACCTGAGTTGGGTGGAGCGCGTGACTACCGCGAGCGCCGCGCCAAGGGCGATGACGCTGTTCGCTGACGAAAGTCCCCGCGAACTGCTTCCCTTTGACGGATCTGCGAGATACATCCCGTCATTCATTGAAACTTCTGCGGCGAATGAGTACTTCGCTCGGATCTTGCAGAACACGCCATGGGAGCATCGGCACATCGTGATGTTCGGACGTGAGGTCCTGCAGCCGCGCTTGACCTGTTGGTACGGAGACCACGCGTATTCCTATTCCGGCATTCGCCTCGAGCCGCGACCCTGGTCAACGGATCTCGAGGAGCTGAAGAATCGATGTGAGGCCGAAGCAAGGACGGTTTTCAACAGTTGTCTCGCGAATCTCTATAGAGACGGCCGAGATTCGATGGGTTGGCATGCAGATGACGAACCTGAACTTGGAACTCAACCGGTGATCGCCTCTGTGAGTCTCGGTCAGACGCGAGCATTTCGGATGCGACACAGACAGACCAAGGATGTCGTCGACATCACCCTCGAACACGGGTCGCTGCTGATCATGGGTGGAGTCATGCAACATCGATGGATGCACGAGATTCCCAAGACGGCCAAACCTGTCAGCCAGAGAATCAATCTGACCTACCGCACGATCATCACAGACGCGGACCGGCTATCCGCACGTCGCCGCGACGACGAGTGACACCGCGTGCATCAAGTGCGCTCGCAAGCGGAACTGCGTGTTTGCGAGTGATTCCAAGGTGCTCTCGGAACTGCGACACAGTGAATCCATCAGGATGGTCGGTGAGGAGCACCTTGGCTGTTGCGTGAGCGTCCTCGAGTGCGGTGCGGTGGAACCACTCGCCTTGGCTTTCGAAGACGATGTTCGCTCTGGCCAGACGCCGCAAATCACTGGGAGAGATATCGGTACAAGGTTCGGGTGCGCAACGCTGCTGTTCGAGTCGCACGATCGCCGGATGATGTGTGAGGGGATCTTTGAGATCGGCGCGTATCGCACGTCCTTCGATGACCTT
>JAULYE010000005.1:0-1980 GCA_032118015.1 Ilumatobacteraceae bacterium
AGGAAATCACCGACTGCGTCAATAATGCCCGACAGGGCATCGAGGAATTGAACGGCATCGAAGCACCGAGCATCGAATGCAGAATCTTCGGATTCGATTTCAACGTCGATCCCTGATCACTTCGCTCCGGGCCACGCACCGATCTCGAGTCTGTCCATCAGTAATCCAACGAGTCTTTCAGCGAATTCGTCTGCCGCTGCCGAGTGCGCGTTGTGGTGAGACCCGTCGAGAACGACAAGTCGAGCATCATCCTTGCCAGCCAGATACTCAGCTCCTGAGCGCATGTAGTCCTTGGCCAGGGTCCCCACTCCAACCACGAGTGGGACACGGATCAGATCGCGATCGAATGCTGCAGCAGAATGGATCGATGACAACTCACCTACGAGCGCATCGCCTTCTGCGCGACGCGCATCCTTCGTCGACTGCGGCAGCCGGTCCCACAACCGCCGACCGATGAACCGAATGAGAAACGCCTCGGCGGCGCCTCCCGTATCGTGACCGTGTCGTGCCGCGTTTGCGGTACCCGTATCTCGAGGCCACCAATCGAGCCACGGCATCGGATTCTCGTATACGACCAAACCGCGTACGAGTTCTGGATGTTGTTGCGCGCATGCGAGGGAGACCGTTCCTCCGAAACTGTGCCCGATGAGGATTGCAGGACGAGCCCCGATGACCTCGACCAGGTCCCTCACCTGCTGCGCAATGTCGAAAGGACCTTCGACATGTGCGGACGAGGCGTATCCCCGACGGTCGTACACCGTGACGGCATGCTCTTTGCTCAAGATCTTGGCGAGTCTCAAAAAGCCCGCCTGCCTGTCCATGCTCCCGTGAACAAGGACTATGCGCTCACTTCGTCCACTGGCCTCAGATGGGATGAACACTCGTGTGCTATCGAGAACCGAGTCGATGGCTTTAGCCTTGCCGTTCGTGGAAGTCATCTTGATCCGTCACGCTATACCGGTACGTCGCGAACTCGAGTCCGGAGCGGCAGATCCCGAATTGTCCGATCATGGCTGGCAACAGGCGCATCTCCTCGCGCAGTATCTGGCCGCTGAATCTCTCGATGCCATCTATGCCAGTCCCATGGTTCGGGCCCGACAGACAGCCGAACCTGTAGCTGAGCATTTCGGACTCGATTTATCTCTCGTCGATGGCGTTGCAGAGTTCGATCGACACAGCGAATGGTACGTACCTGTCGAAGAATTGAAAGCCACCAATGATCCTCGTTGGCTGGACATGCTCAGTGGCCAGTGGACTGCAACGAACGAGACCGAAGAGGAGTTCGTGACGCGAGTTGTGACATCGGTCGAAGCCATCATTGCTCGACACGGATCCCAGCGAGTTGCTGTTGTCTGCCACGGAGGTGTCATCAATGCTTACGTTGCGTCGATACTCGGCCTGGAAAACAAACGAGGATTCTTCTATCCGAACTACACCTCGATTCATCGCATTGCTGCTGCCCGCACAGGTGAACGAAGTGTCGTGACGCTCAATGAGACGAGTCACTTGCGTGGCTCCGGGCTTCCGATTGGACTCTTTCAACAATGAACACTTCCGCAACTCCGCATCTGACGTCGATGGCGTCACTCCAACAGCATCTGGATGCATCCGTCTCGCCAGCCCATAGCGTTCGCCATGTTGCCGCACGACTCGTTGCCGAGGGATTCGTAGCCGTACCGCCAGGTTCCTTCGCCACTTCTCTGCCTGATCGGGGTGTGATCTCCGACAGCGGCATGCTGCTGGCGTGGATGCGTGGTCGCGGCACACCTAGCTTTCGAATCATCGGTGCCCACACCGATTCCCCCACTCTCAAGATCAAACCTCGGCCGGATACCGGCAATGTCGGCTGGAAGCAGCTCGGAGTCGAGGTCTACGGCGGCATTCTCAACAACTCTTGGCTCGATCGTGATCTCGCAGTCGCTGGCCGTGTCGTCTGTATGGACGGTTCGGTGCATCTGTTCGACTCCATCGATCCCATTG
>JAULYE010000006.1:0-6510 GCA_032118015.1 Ilumatobacteraceae bacterium
CTGAATCGTCACGCGGGGAGTTGCTGGATGCGCTGGCTGATGCGTCGATGGTCGGCGAGCCGCTCGTCGAGACGTTCATCCACGATGCGGCCATGACGAACCACGGCTCGCCCATGCACGATCGTGTCACGCGCTCCAATCGGCCCACAGCGCAACCACGCCTCGATTGGATCAGCGATGGCTCCCGCGAACGACGGACCGGTCAGCGACCAGATGGCGAGATCTCCAACGGCGCCAATCGAAATCTGTCCGATCTCGCCCTCACGTCCAAGACACCCTGCCCCGCCACGGGTCCCCATTTCGAGAGCCATCCGCGCCGTTCCGGCGGATGCACCGTTACGAAGTTTGGCCAGCAACATCGCTTGACGCGCTTCGAGCCACAGCGATGCCGAGTCAGCCGACGACGATCCATCGACGCCGAGACCCACATGTGCACCTGCAGCTCGCAGGTCGACGATGGGAGAGATGCCCGACGCAAGGATCAAGTTGCTGCTCGGACAATGCGCGATACCGATGTGCGCGGCGCCAAGTCTGGCGACTTCATCGGGATTGGGCATCACACAGTGCGCAACCCAGGTGCGGTCGGTGCACCAGCCCGTGCGCTCGAGATATTCCATCGGCCGACAGCCGAACGTCGCAAGAGAGAACTCGTCGTCTTCAGCGTTCTCAGCGAAATGCGTGTGCAATCGCACATCGAGTTTTTCCGCAAGTTCCGCTGACTGCACCATGAGCTGTTCGGTGACGCTGAAGGGCGAACACGGAGCAAGGGCGATCCGCACCATGGCGCCATGGGAGCGATCGTGATGGCGATGAACCGCCTCTTCGCTCGCCGCCAGAATCTCGTCGTCAGTGGACACCACGTCGTCAGGCGGCAGACCGCCGTCTTTCTCCGAAAGCGACATCGAACCGCGGGTGGGGTGGAATCGCATCCCGAGTTCACGTGCCGCAGTGATCTCAGCCGTGAGCAGATCTCCCGCACCGTGCGGATGCAGATACAGGTGATCGGTGCTGGTCGTACAGCCCGACAAGGCCAGCTCAGCAAGACCGACATACGCGCTTGTGTACACGGCTTCTTCATCGATCGCCCTCCACAACGGATACAGCGACTGCAGCCAACCGAACAGCGGCTTGTCCGTCATCGGCGGAAACGCCCGGGTCAGGTTCTGATAGATGTGGTGATGGGTGTTCACCAGACCAGGTGTCACCAGACAGTCGGTGGCATCGATCACGGTCGTTGCCTCAGGTTCAGGATCGGATGACGCTCCAATACCTGAGATCAACCCAGCGGTGATCGCCACCCATCCACCGGGAATCTCCCGACGGGCGTCATCGACGGTCGCGACGAGCCGTGCATTGCGCACGAGCACATCGGCTCGACCAGAGTCTGTCGATTTCAAGTGTTCAGTTCGACGAGTTCGCTGCCCTCGTGACGGATCTCTCCGTCCTTCCACAGCGTCTGGCCAAGGAGTGCAGCAAGACCAGCCATGGACAACCCGAACACAATCGGGAACCCGAGCAGCGCGATCACGAGAATGATTGCGCCAGCCATGACTTACTTCTTAGCAGGCGACTTCTTGGCTGGAGCCTTCTTAGCTGGAGCCTTCTTTGCGGGCGCCTTCTTAGCCGGAGCCTTCTTGGCGGGAGCCTTCTTAGCCGGAGCCTTCTTGGCGGGCGCCTTCTTCGCAGCAGCCTTGGCTGGCGATGCAGGAGCTGTGGCCTTGGCAGGGGCAGCAGGAGCCTTCTTGGCGCCCTTCTTGGCAACTTCGGTCTGCTTGATGATCAGACCGCCGACGATCAAGATGGCGATGACGATGATGGCAATGATGATTATTTCCACGGCGGAGAACCTACCGGCTCATATCTGTCACACAGTGGATATACGACAAGACGCGAACGACCATTCCTGAGGTGGGAACGCTTCGACGTTTCTCGATACAGGGCCGGTGAGCGGAAAATCGCGTTCCAGCCTGATTTCAGCGCTTTTTTGCCGGCTTGCGGGCCGGAGTCCTCTTGAGCGCGACCTTCTTGGCGGGCTTGCTCTTGGCCACAATTTTTTTGGCCGCGACCTTCTTAGCGGGCTTCTTTGCGGTCGCTTTCTTCCCAGTCGCTTTCTTCCCAGTCGCCTTTTTGGCCGCGACCTTCTTGGCGGTCGCCTTCTTCACAGTCGCTTTCTTCCCAGTCGCCTTCTTCACAGCAGGCTTGGCCACCGGCTTGTAGGCCCAAGCCTCGATCTCGACAGCAGCCGCGAAAGGTAGAGCCGCCACACCGATCGTCGAGCGAGCCGGACGCGCATCGCCGAAGCCCCGGACATACGCCGCATTGAACGTCGCGAAGGTGTCCATATCCGTGAGGAAGCACAAGGTCTTTGCAACGTCCTTGAGAGTCAGACCCATCTCCTTGAGACGAGCCTGAAGATTCTTGACAGCTTGAGCAGTCTGGGCCTCGACACCTCCAGGAACCAAGGCGCCATTATCGAGACCGAGTTGACCGGAAACGATCACCCAATCTCCTGCGCGAACGACAGGTGTATACGGACCAACGGGCTGAGCAGGAGCGTTCATGGCGACGAATCTAGTGGCACGCACTGGTGTGGCGATAGCGGGAATGTGAACAGATGATGAGATATTGATGTCGCCGAGGTCAGCGTCTGCTCGGCCAGGCAGACGGGAAACCGTCGTGACGCCACACGGCTGCCGCAACAGCAGCAAACACCGCATCGCTACCGTTCACAATGTCATGAACACCTGAATCACGGTCATCAAGTTCAGGATCGTCGATCTCGACCACGATCTCGGGAGTGTCGACGGCTCGCAGTACGCCGAATGACCGAATCGTCAGATCGACGGGAATCAGGTGCCCATCAGGATTCGTAACGACTGCAATCCCCTCACTGCGCACCCATCCGAGCGCCATGTGCGCAGCACCGATGCAATACGAGCGAAGCACGGTCGCATCGAGCGGGCGTCCGCAACGCACACGGACGATGATTCGTTCCCGAGTCTCCCGACCAGTTTGCTGAGCTGAGCGATCCACCGTTTCCACACGCGCCCAAGCCTGGGCGCCATTGGGTGCGACGACGTGATCGCCGAGAACATGATCATGTATCGCAACCTGTCCACGCACCGAGCTGCGCATCACGGCGATCTCAGCCCAGCCTGCCGCGCGCAGGCTCATCGACGTCGACAGTCCCGGTACGTCGACTTCGATCAACTCCCAATCTGGAGCGACACGGGCCACGACGTCACGCAGTTCTGATGTGCGAACAGCCCACACCGCTCCTGACCCGTCCGCACGGACGCCAAGTGCCATCGGCGGTCGTTTGGGTCCGCGACGCACGATGTCCTCACGGGACAACACGACTCGCACGGCACGACCGTGTTCATCGGCGAGTCGGCGCGCCACCGCCCGTAACCCATCGACGAAGACAGGATCACTCTTGCCGCCGAACGCGCCGCCATTGACCAATGGCCCCACCGGTTCACTGCCAGGAAGACACCACACGGCATCGGGTTCGAGATATGCAGGCTCGACCCATGTCGTCGTGAGCGTGTGCACGAAGTCGCCGACTCCCGAATGAGTCGAGTCGATCACCACCGGCCATGACACCGGCACAGTCGACTTGCGTCCCTGCACGGACCCGGCCATCCGGCGTGCTGTTGCCACATCAGGACCGATCACCCACTCGCCAGCAGCGTTCAGCACTGCGACGAGGGCATCTTTCGGCGCCAAGTCCTCAGCGAATCCCCCATCGCCGAGTGCGATCCGCGGATGAACCGTTTGATGACTGTGACCTTCGAGCGCTGCTCGCCGTCCAGCAAGAGCAACGTCACGCTCGGTCCCGATATGACGGGAGTCCTGTGACATGTCCGAGGACCCGTGGCGTGTGCGATTCACGTCGACACGTCTCTCGCCGATACGTCCCACTGCCTCGTGGATCGTCTGCCATCCAGTGCACCGGCACATGTGGGCGAGTAGCGATTTGTCCACGGATTCCCGGGTCAGAATTCCGGTCTCCTCGCTGGCAGTCTCGTTGGTCTCGGCTTCCCGCCGCAGACTTTCGAGTCGCATGATGATCCCCGGAGTGCAAAAGCCACATTGGCTGCCGCCCGTCGCGCACAGCGCCTCGGACCACATGATCCGCACCGACTCATCTACCCCTTCGAGGGTGGTCACCGACCTGCCCACAACACGCGCCACCGGGGTCACACACGACACTCGGGGTTCGCCATCCACCCACACGGTGCAACAACCGCACTGACCCTGAGGGGCGCAGCCATCCTTGACCGAGATGATGGTCTGTGCGCCGTTCCTGATCCGTTCGCGCAACGCCGTCAACAATGTGCCATCGGCTGGTACAGCGACTTCGGTCCCGTTGAGCGTGAACGTCACGGTCGCAGTATCCATGTGACCATTGTGCCTGGCAGGGCAAGGTGTGTGACATCTCCGTGCGATTACCGTGAAGGCGTGACCCACGAAACGACCGACGCAAACGCATCACCTTCGGCGACACCCTTGATGTCGACGACCCAGGTGAATTTCACACGCGGTCTCTCTCGTCGAGACGTGTTGCGCGCTGGTGGGCTCGGGTTATCGACCCTCGCACTCGGACCACTGCTCGCTGCATGCGGTGGATCGTCGGGGTCATCGTCTGGAATGTCATCGGGTTCGGGAGCGACAGGTGGCCAGACCTCGGCGACACTGGCCCCCGGCACGAATCTCGTGCAACGTTGGGTTCCCGATCAACTCACACCGGGGTTCGTGCGACTGCCGATCTCGATCGCGGATCAGTCGGGTTTGCTGCCCACTGGCCCTGATGTTCTCACCGGTCGAATCATTCGCTATCTCGATGATTCTCCCGATGATTCAATCGTCGCTGAGAATCTCCGCGCCGAACGGCTGTCACTCGGAGAAGGCACGCCGGCATTTTGGGTGTTCACCGCCACCATCGAAGCTGAAGATGTGTACGCGTTGATCGTCGACGGTGGGCCAGACGATGGCGCTTCGCTACAGATTCGCAATACCGAGTTCCTGACTGTGCCCCGAGTCGGACAAGTCCTGCCCTCGATCGAGACTCCAACGACCGACGATGCCCGCGGTGTCGACGTGATCTGCACACGTGTCCCTGATCCGTGCCCGATGCACAATGTCGCTCTCGGCCAAGCTCTCGTCGAAGCTGCGGCATCCGGCAAGAAGGTCGCCTTCTTGGTGGGAACGCCGGCTCATTGTCAGACAGCCGTGTGCGCGCCCATTCTCGAGACCTTGATCGAAATGCAGACTGATTTCCCTGACGTCATCTTCGTACACGCCGATGTCTACGCCGATCGAGCCGCCACCAAGGTCGCCCCTGCGGTCCAGGAGTTGACGTTGACGTTCGAACCGGTGTTGTGGATCACGGATTCAACAGGAGTGATTACCCATCGATTCGAAGGTGTGTGGCACCCGAGCGAAGTCGCTCGAGCGCTGAGGTGATCTCGTTCAGCTGAAGGACTGTCCGCAACCACACGAACGGGTGGCGTTCGGGTTGATGATGTTGAACCCAGCCTGGTTGAGGCCATCCTTGTAATCGAGCGTGGCGCCCTCGAGCAGTTGAGCCGAAGCCGAATCGACGACGACCTTCACAGCATCGCCGTAGGTGGCCTGCTGATCCTCGTCTGTGATGTCACTGTCGAAGAACATCTCGTACGAAAAGCCACTGCATCCGCCGGGGCGAACGGCGACCCGCAAAGCCATGTCGCTTGCGCCTTCGGCCACGAGAAGTTCCTTGACCTTGACGGCTGCTGTATCGGTGAGGGTGATCACGTTCGTCTCCTGTGTTCACGAGATGTCACGGCGGGTGAACCGCCCCGGATGGACTTCCGGCAACGTCATGATAACGGTGTCCGAGTTGCTCTGCGATGGCGGGGCCGAAGTTCGCGAGCCTGAAACCATTGTCCATTGCTCGCAGGTCCATTGCTCGCAGGTCCATTGCTCGCAGGTCCATTGCTCGCAGGTCCATTGCTCGCAGGTCCATTGCTCGCAGGTCCATTGGTCGCAGGTCCATTGGTCGCAGGTCCATTGGTCGCAGGTCCATTGGTCGCAGGTCCATTGGTCGCAGGTCCATTGGTCGCTAGATCCTATGGGAACACATGCACCGGTATCGTGGGGTCATGTCGAGCTCGAACACTCCCCCGAGCAAGAACCCTCCCAGCGTCAACCCTCCCAGCGTCGACCCTCCAAGCGTAGACATGGTCACGAATCTCCTGCGGGCTGTGATCGATCCCGAGCTCGGAAGTGACATCGTCGATCTCGGTATGGCGCACTGTGCCAGCGTCACCGATGACGGTCTCGTCACGGTCAACGTCAAACTGACAATCGGCGGCTGTCCATTACGCGCCCAGATCAAAAAAGACATCGAGTCCCGCATCGCCACCCATCCCGGCGTCTCGAAGGTGAAGATCGAATGGGGCGAGATGACGAGCGACGAGCGCTCGGCCACCATGGCCAAAGCCCGCTGGAACGCCAAAGAGCGCG
>JAULYE010000007.1:0-7047 GCA_032118015.1 Ilumatobacteraceae bacterium
TGCCCTCTCAGATTCGGGCCACCATTGTCGCGAGCCTGGATCGCTGCAACCGCTGCGATGTTGGCTCCGGCGCTCCAGCCGGCAACTGCAAGGTGGTCCTCACGACCACCGAGCGCGGCTGCATTCGCCGCGATCCATTGCAGTGCGGCATATCCGTCGTCGGCAGCAGTTGGGAATCGAAGCTCCGGGGCATGGCGATAGTTCACTGACACGATGACTGTGTCGGCGGCATTGCACAGCTCCCGGCACAGTGGATCATCGGATACATGACTACCGATCACCCAGCCCCCACCATGGAAATAGACGACGATCGGATGAGGTCCCGGAGTCGCAGGGCGATAGAGCCGGTACTCGAGTTCAGCTCCGCCAGCACCAGGAAGGACTCCGTCGATCATCTCGCCGACATTCGGCCCGGGTGGTCGCATCGTCGACGATGCATCCGAGAAGCTTCGCGCATCCGCTGGCGACATCGAATCCATCGCCGGCAAACCGAGTGTGGCCATCATCTCGAGCACCATGTCCACATCGGGCTGCACCTGGCGGATGATGCCGTCGTTGCTCTGAGTCTTGTCCGGACCAGACAACGAAAAGCCGAGGTGACCGCGAGAGATCACCTCACTACAGGCTTGGCGGTACCGACCGACACCTCCGATGTAGGGAAGCAACACACGCGGTTTCCCGGGAACATTCGCCCCCATGTACCACGAGTTCGTCTCCTGAAAGATGGTGATGTCCGCGCAATCACCGCAATGAACACGCCACCCCTCCTCGGCGGTGGGAGTCGGCTCGATGGTCTCGAAACCCTTGTCGCGCAACGACACCAAGGTGTCCCGAATCCATTCGACGTGCTGTTCGATCGAGACCATCATGTTCGACAACACCGATGGACTCCCCGGTCCGGTGATCATGAACAAGTTCGGAAAGCCGACCGTCGTCAGGCCGAGATACGTGAGCGGTCCGTGCTCCCATTTCTTTTTCAGCGTGAGACCGTCCTTGCCGGTGATGTCCACCGAAACGATTGCTCCAGTCATTGCATCGAAACCTGTCGCGTAGACGATCACATCGAAGTCGAGTGACTCCGAACCGAAATCGATCCCAGTTTCCGTAATCGAGCGGATGGGATTCGCTCGTAGATCGACGAGACGGACGTTGTCCCGATTGAACGTCTGGAAGTAATTGGTGTCCATACACGGACGCTTGGTGCCGTAGGCATGCTCGTACGGGCTGAGAAGTTCTGCAACCTTGGGGTCCTTCACCACTTCACGAATCTTCATGCGCATGAATTCACAGATGACCTCATTGGCTTGACGACTCGTACCCGCGTCCATGAACACCGTTCCAGGTGCCTGCAACTCGCCCATCTTCCACGCATCTTCGAGCATGGCAAAAGCTTCTTCACGTGACACAGCGAGTGCTGACACCGTTGGCTGTGGCATGGGGACACCGGCTCCCGACAGACGAGACTCCCCCTCGTACTCAGCGCGGTTCGACTTCAATCGATCCACCCGATACTGCGGCTGAGGACCATTGAGGGCTGGAATCGAAAAGTTCGGTGTCCGCTGGAACACGACCAACTGCTCGGCCTGTTCGGCGATCAATGGGATGGCTTGGATGCCAGAAGATCCCGTGCCGATGACCGCAACCCTCTTCCCAGTGAGGTCCACTTCGTGATGTGGCCAACGTCCGGTCACATAGACGTCCCCGCGGAAGTTGTCCGTACCAGGAACATCGGGCTCTTTGGGGACGGACAAGCACCCGGTCGCCATGACATAGAAGCGTGTCGTGATCTCCTCACCCGTCGATGTAGTGATCGTCCATTTCTTAGCGGACTCGTTCCACACTGCACCCTCAACGCGCGTGTCGAAGTCGATCCCGGAGTACAGGTCGTGTTTCTTGGCCACGAGTTGGGCGTACTGCAAGATCTCGGGCTGCGTGGCATGCTTTTCCGTCCACGTCCACTGGTCATGCAGTTCCGGATCCCATGTGTACTGGTAATCGGTCGTCGCAATATCGCATCGAGCGCCTGGGTATCTGTTCCAGAACCAGGTGCCCCCGACATCGGATGCCGATTCGAGAACTCGCGACGAAAAACCGTGCTTGCGCAATTCGTGCAGGAGATACATGCCGGAAAATCCAGCTCCCACGACTACGACATCGACATCGCTCTTCGACATCTTCCATCCCCCTGGACCGCCTCGATGAGGCACTTCGCATACTCTCCCAGATCGGGATTGTCCGATGCCACTCACACAGAGCGTTCCAGGGGTCGATCCGATGGGTGGGTTCGGATCTACGATCTGCCAATGGCGCATCATGCGATTGACGGTGGGTTCACCGTGGCAATCATTGGTGCAGGTATGGCGGGGATCCTTTCAGCGATCGAGCTGTCACGACGAGGCATCGATTGCACGGTTTTCGAAAAGGCGGATCGGGTCGGCGGCACGTGGCGTGACAACACCTACCCGGGTCTGTCCTGTGATGTGCCAGCACACTCGTACACGTACACCTTCGCCCGTAATCCCGAGTGGAACAGGTGGTACGCAGAGGGACCCGAAATCCAGCAGTACTTCGAACGTGTCAGCCGCGACTTCGATGTCATGCGATTGATTCGGTTCGATGATGAGGTCACCGATCTGCGATTCATCGGTGGTCGCTGGAATCTGTCAACAGCATCTGGCTACACCGACACCTTCGATGCCGTGATCGCGGCCACTGGTGTATTGCACCACCCGAACCACCCTCATTTCGCGGGCATCGAGTCCTTTGCTGGCGCGTGTTTTCACTCGGCTCGATGGGATCATTCTGTTCCCCTGGATGGTCGACGAGTCGGCGTCGTGGGAACGGGGTCGACGGCAGTCCAGATCACATCAGCGCTCGTGGGCAGAGTCGAGACATTGCGTCTCTTCCAGCGCACGCCGCAATGGATCTATCCGTCTGCGAATCCCTCGTTCACAGAAGAGGACAAGAACGTCTTTCGATCCGATCCTGATAGGCATGAGCGAATCATTCAGCGCCTGCGCAACACGATGCTCGAGCGCGTCGTCTCAGCGGTCATCGATGTCGACTCTCCAGAACATGCCGAAGTCGAGCGGCTGTGTCAGGAGCATCTCGACACTGTGCGCGATCCGGAATTGCGCCGTGCATTGACCCCGATGTACCGGGCGATGTGCAAGCGCCTCGTGGTATCAGGCGATTTTTATGAGGCGATCCAACAGCCCAACGCCCATCTCGTGACCCAACCCATCGAGTGCATCGAACCGGCGGGTGTACGCACCACCGACGGCGAGTTGCACGAGCTCGATGTGCTCGTTCTCGCCACTGGCTTCCACGTGAACCGATTCATCCGACCGACAACGGTCACCGGCCGCAATGGCGCTGATCTCGATGACATCTGGTCGAAAGGTCCCATTGCCTATCTCTCGGTCACCGTTCCCGATTTCCCCAACTTCTTCATGCTCAACGGCCCGAATGGTCCAGTTGGCAACTTCTCCCTCATCGAAGTCGCCGAACGGCAGCTGGACTACACACTGCAATTGATCGACGGCCTCAGATCGGGTGCATACTCCGAGATCAGCCCAACAAACGAGGCGATGCACCGGTTCGAAAACGAACGCCGTGACGCAGCAAGAAAGACCGTGTGGGTCACTGGGTGCGACAGTTGGTATCTCGACGCAGACGGCATTCCTGCGTCATGGACCTTCTCCCACGAACGTTTCGTCGAAGAGATGTCAGCCCCGAAGATGAACGATTTCGAGCTTCGTTAAGCGGTCCTCGAGAACATCTGGCGGATCGGTGCCTCTGGATCGACAAGAACCTCAACCCGCTCATCGATGCGCAACGTGGAGCGCGTCAACGTGTCATACATCGGCCAGGCTGCATGTCCTTTGGCCGCGAATTCGGTGATCTCGTCGGCAAAACGCGTCGCGACGTCCTGCATGCTGTCGTGACCGCCGAGCAGCGTGTCGATTCCCGGCGCCGACAAATTGTCGAACACGAACGGAATGTCGAGTGCGTGACACGAACCCAAGAGCCCTCCGAAAGCCGATGACGACCAGGTGAACCAGTACATCCACGTCACTGACCCGAGACGTGACCGCTGTTCGGCGAGAGCTATGGCTGGCTGGCGAAACGAGTGCTCGGTCTGTACTGCAGCGATCAACTGAGCTGGCGTACACCCACTGCGATGGGATTCGAACACTTTGCACGCCTCATCGACTCGGTCCGAGAAGTAGTTGGCCAGAAAGCCATTCCACTGTTCGGCATCACAGTTCGCATATTGCGGATCGAACATCGTGAATAGGCGGCTCTCATCGCGTGTGGTGCCGATGACGAGCGGGACTGGGTTGGCAGCAGCAGATCCAAGAATGTCAGATGCGAGACCTGAGCCGCCTGCGGCCGGGCTGAACATGTCGTAATTGCTGCTTGTCATTCGAATCACTTCGGATTGCGCAGCCAGAACCCGATCGACAGGTACCGAACGAAGTGCGTCTCTGCTCTCGACACCAACGGAGTCCAAGAAAACTTTCTCCCATTCGCGTGCAGTGTCGACAGTGCGCAACTGACGAATCGAAGGACTTTGAGCGATTGCTCGGTGAAAAAGCCCTGCGGCTGCGGGTGCTGCCATCAACGACAGAACAGCTGAGCCTCCGGCTGACTCACCGAAGATCGTGACGTTCCCCGCATCGCCACCGAATGCTGCGATGTTGTCGCGCACCCACTCGAGTGCGCAGATCTGATCGAGTGTTCCCCAGTTGTCGTCGCCGAGAAAACCGAAAGCGCCGAGTCGATAGTTGATCGTGACGACGACAGCATTGCGACTCGCCAATCGCGATCCTTCATACCACGGACCCGAACCCGAACCGTTGAGGTATGCCCCGCCGTGGATCCACACGAGAACCGGTAGCGGGTCTCCCGTGCGCGCATGTGCGGGCGCAAAGACATTCAAGAAGAGACAGTCTTCGTCCATCACCATGTCTGCGGCACCGAGCATCTGTTCGAGCATGCCGGGAACTTGTGGTGCCATCGGACCAGCAGTTCCCTCTTCGATGGGCACACCCCCAAAGGGTTCACGTACCGGGGCTTCGAATCGGCCCGCCCGCGCGAAGCGGATGCCGTAATAGCGGTTGATGTCTGCGGATGCGGTCATGCGGGCAGAATACGCCACGCCCAGCCCATCACGTGATTCGATCTCTCAGGGAAATCCCGTGCCGACGATCATGGAACGAACACCTATCACTGTAAGTCTCCTGTAATGATCCCGTAAGTTCGTTGCAAGGTTGGGGCTGGACACTTGCTCTATGGGATTCATCGAGCGAGTATCGGCCAGACGCCAGGTCACTCAGCCAGAGACTGCCTTGGCGGGCACATCTACTGACAACACAGCACAGAAGCAGACCGACACGAGAGCCCGACCTGGTCTCACATCGTCTCGGAATCCGGACCGACATGGACCTCCAGTGCAAGAGACAATCGGGTTGCTCTCCTGGGGTGCGTTGGCTTTGGCTGCAGCATCGTTCATCCGTGTGGACGATCCCAAAGAGCTCATCATCACCTGGGCTCTCGTGGTCTTTTTCGCTACATGGATCGTGACGGCTCTTGCTGCCCGCAGGGTTCGACTCCTCCCTGCACGACACAGAAGTCAGGGCAGTGATCGGCGCCGGTGAGTTTGCCGTGCTGGTGTACGCACAATCTGTTCTCAGTGTTATCGAATGGTATTTGATTCTCTTCCCTGGCATCGCAGCGGTTGTTGCGATCGCAACGTCACTCGAATACGTACGCCAATCACATCGTGTCCACGATCTCCGCTTCGATGACCGAGACGTCGAAACAGCTCGACAGCGTTGGCCGTCTCTCGCCGTCATCGTCCCCGCCCACAACGAACAGACTCACATCGCCGCCACGATCGAATCCATTCAGCGCATCGACTGGCCAGTGGTCCGCATCATCGTCATCGATGATGGATCGACCGACGGTACAGCCGACGTCCTTCGTTCGTTCGGCTCAGCGGTGACCGTGATCTCGAAGAGCGTCAACGAAGGCAAAGCACGGGCACTCAATGATGCAATCTCGTCGACCACCGACGGTCTCGTCATGATCGTCGATGCCGACTGCATCGTCCCGCCGGACACTGCCAAGTTGATGGCACGTCAATTCGTGAAGAGTTCCAACATCGGAGCAGTCACCGCCAATCCACGTGTCACCAAGACCAGCACATTCGTCGAGAAACTGCAGGCAATCGAATTCTCCGCAACGGTTTCAGCCACGCGCCGAGGTCAGGCCGTGTGGGGTCACATTCTCACCATGTCGGGAATCTGCACGATGCTGCGACGCGACGCTCTCGATGAAGTGGGTCTGTTCGACGACTCCCAGCCCACCGAGGACATCGAGATGACTTGGCGAATGAATCTCGCCGGCTGGCGGGTCACGTACGAGCCCATGGCAGTGGTTGGCATGCTGGTGCCGACCACCTTGAAGGAATTGATTCTTCAGCGTCGACGGTGGGCTCGAGGGCTAGCCATCGTGCTGCGTACACACTGGCTCCATGCCCTCCGTTCACCACGACAATGGCCACTTTTGATCGAAGCGACCCTGTCAATCCTGTGGTGTCATCTGATCCTCGTCGTCACGATTGCGCTCGTCGTCGCTCGCATCGCCGGAGAAGGATCCACAACTCCCCTTCTCGGATCCTGGGCGATCGGACTCCTATTGCTGTGCACGGCACACGTGTTGTGGGGCATGCGCCTCGACGCACGTCAAGACCCAGGCATCTGGTCGGTGTTGACCTGGATCCCGCTGTTTTCAGTCGCCTTCTGGATACTCAGTTCGTTCATCGTCGTCTCATCAACGATTCCGGCTCTGTTCACTCAAACGAAACGTCATGTCATTTGGACGACTGAACGTCCAACTCACTCTGATCTATTCGATGCGCAGACCTGAAATCGCTCGAGCAATCACCAGCTGCTGGATCTCGCTCGTGCCCTCGAAGATGGTGTGAATCTTTGCGTCACGGTGCATGCGCTCCACGTGGTACTCACGTGTGTAGCCGTA
>JAULYE010000007.1:7060-7251 GCA_032118015.1 Ilumatobacteraceae bacterium
GACGCGCACTGCGGTCTCCGATGCGTAGTACTTGCTCATCGATCCTTCGCCGTTCTTGAAGCCACCGTTGCGCGCGAGCCACGCTGCACGCCAGATGAGCAGACGGGACGCTTCGATCTGCGTGGCCATGTTCGCCAACTTGAAGGCGATCGCCTGGTTCATGATGATCGGCTTGCCGAACGCGACGCGCT
>JAULYE010000008.1:0-7421 GCA_032118015.1 Ilumatobacteraceae bacterium
TGACACAGCGGTGCTGTCAGGCTGAAGTGAATCAGGCTGAAGTAGATCAGGCTGGAGCGATCTCAGGGGGAGTGGTCGCCGAACAGCGATCGATGGACTTGAGGAGAGGGAACGGGTTCACCGCAGCGCCACCACCGGGGTGGTATTCGAAGTGGAGGTGCGGGGTCGAACTGTTGCCCGTATTCCCGACGTACCCAATGACCTCGCCGGCGCGTACGACAGTTCCCACCTTGATGTTCTCGGTGAAGGTGGAGAAGTGGGCGTAGTAGAAATACGTCCCATTCGGAGCTGTCAGGCGCAGAGAGTTGCCACCGAGTGAACCAGGCTTGTCGAAGTACTGACGGGTGATCGTGCCATTGGTGACGGCATAGATCGGAGTGCCCGACTTGGCAATGATGTCGGTACCTTCGTGACGTCGTCCGCCAGATCGGGGCGCCTGCCATGTATCAGCGAAGAAGCACGGGCCGAGAACCGGGAACACACTCATGACGGCAGGTGCCGCAGGTGCAGGGGTTGTGTCAGGCGCTGGCGCCGGAGCTGGTGCGTTTGGTGGCACTGCAGATGCCGGAGTGGCCCCGGGGACGAATCCGATGAACAGCGCAGTGCGCAAGTCGAGAACACCAGTGACCGGGAGGCTTTGGGACTGCTGAAAGCTGGAGATCGCGGCCTGGGTGACAGGGCCGAAGATGCCGTCGGCACCGCCGCGAAGCGGGAAGCCAACATTGATCAGCAATTGCTGGACACTGGCGACGTTGTTGTTGCGATCGCCGAGTTTGGGCAACGCTGGTGCCGCGATCAGCCCGAGGAGTTGGGCGGTCACTGTGTCGACAGTGCCCGTCGGAGTGAGGCGCATATTGGTCTGGTATGCAGCAACAGCTCGTGCTGTTGCTGGTCCATACTTGGCGTCTGCACCCCCGGCGACTGCCACGCCAGCAGCGATGAGGGAGTTCTGTAGGGCTCTCACCGAATCGCCGGAATGTCCGGTGGTCAAGACGATGTTGGCCGACACGGTGAGAGAGGAGCCCGGGGTAGCAGCCGGTGCAGCAGGAGCGGTTGGTGCGGCTGGTGCGGCTGGTGCAGCAGGAGCAGCCGGTGCTCCGGGAACGATGCCGAGTGCGATGGCAGTGGTCATGTCGACGATTCCTGACGTCGCGAGTGAACGACTGGATTGGAATGCGGTGATGGCCGATGCCGTGGCAGGTCCAAAGACGCCGTCGACACCCCCGCGTAGGGAGACGCCAGCGTTTACCAGGGCCTGTTGCAGGACGCGCACGAGATCGCCGCGTTGACCGCGTGCGGGAAGAGTCGGAGAGGCTGTGAGTCCGAGCAAGTGAGCTGTCGTGACATTGACTTCGCCGGTCGGGGCGAGTCCGCGCCGTTCCTGGAACAACTTGACGGCTGCGAGAGTTGCTGGCCCAAAAAAGCCATCAGCCCCACCGCGCACAGAGATCCCCTGCTTGTTCAGGGCACGCTGAACAGCTGCCACCTGAGTGTTGCGGTCGCCGATACGCGCCAAGATTCCGGCACGCGGCATGACCTGCGATCCAGATGCCGGTGAGCCAGATGTATTGCTCAAGGTCACGCCATCCGATACGCCAGACGCCGTCTGAGGGAAGTCCGTCGTGACGACCCGAGACGTCACGGACCGATTCGATGCAGCCAGGGACGAAGAGGGCAGGGCTGCGGTGGAGATGACCGAACCGAGCAGTCCCCCCGACAGGGCGAGGGCTGCGATTCGCGCACGCCCAAGGAGGCGTTGCGGTCGAGCGTGTCGAGAGTGTGTTGGGGAGTGGACGGCAGAGAACAGCACGCATGTCCTTCGGCACTCCCAGACGAGAACTTGAACATTTCTCCTCCCCGGCTCATGGTCCCACCGCAGCACAACCGGCCGATTGGTGGTTGAACACCAGGAAATTCAGGGTTTTGCCGTGTTTTTGGTCGTCAGAGACATTTTTGGGCCATGAGCCGGGGGAGAAATGTGGCGCGAAGTGGGGGAAAAAGGTTGACAAAGGGGGGTCTTGGGGGGCAGAGTGGGGGTCAGAGGGGTTCCGTGGAGGCAGAAGCCGCGGACCTCGCACGGACATTGGGAAGGCAGATCAGTGGAAGGTTTCGTTGGACGGTACGAGCGACAGCTCGATCCCAAAGGGCGCGTAGCCCTACCGTCGACCTTTCGCAACCGTCTCGAGCCCCGCTGCTATCTGACTCTCGGAGCCGACAAGTGCATCGGAGTCGTGACCGCCGGGGTGTCCATGGAGATGGCCCAGGAGATGACGCAGGCCGTCAAGCGCAAGGAGAAGACCCGCAGCGAATTGCGAGCCCTGGCCGTCAACATGGTCGAAGTCCAAGTTGATGCCCAAGGCCGGATCACCATCGATGAGAACCTTCGTGCCTATGCAGGCTTGACTGCCGGGGGAAGAGTCATCGTGTCAGGCGCCTTCGACAGTGTCGAAATCTGGGAGCCTGAGCGCTTCGAGCGCATGCTGACTGCTGGAACCGATGCGATTGCCGGGGACGACGAATGAGCGTGGACGCTCTCGGCGGTGTGGGCGCGTTCTCTCATGACCCCGTCATGGCCGATGTCATTGTCGAAGTCTTTGCGGCAGTTCCACCCGGAGTGGTTTTCGACGCCACTGTTGGAGGAGGAGGTCACGCTCTGCGCATCCTCGAGAGTCGGAGCGATCTCGATGTGTTGGCGTGTGATCAGGATGCCGATGCGGTGCGCGCAGCTCGTAGCAGGCTTGCTGAATTCCCGAACCGGACGTTCTTCCATCAGGGAAGATTCGACTCACTCGACGCTGCCATGGATGAGCACAGCATCGAAGTCCTCTCCGGTGCACTGTTCGATCTCGGAGTCTCATCACATCAATTCGATGTAGCCGAGCGGGGCTTTTCGTATCGGTTCGATGCACCTCTTGATATGCGGATGGATCGCAATCGAGAACTGACCGCAGGACATCTGGTGAACGAGACGAGCGAGGACGAGCTCGGTCGAATTCTGCGCGATTTTGCAGATGAGCGATTTGCTGTGCGCATCGCCAAGTCGATCGTCAAGGCTCGGCCCGTACATACGACACTGCAGCTTTCCGAGATCGTCGCCTCTGCGATCCCTGCTCCAGCCCGTAGGCGAGGTGGTCACCCAGCAAAGAGGACCTTTCAGGCTTTGCGCATCGCCGTCAACGAGGAACTCACCGTGTTGCCGCGTGCGCTGGACACCGCTGTTTCGAAACTCTGTGCGGGTGGACGAATCGCCGTTTTGTCCTACCACTCGGGTGAGGATCGCATCGTCAAGGAGAGATTTGCGCACCACTGCACGGGTGGTTGTACCTGTCCACAAGGACTTCCCTGTGTGTGCGGTGCACGACCTTCAGTGCGACGAGTGCGAGTCGCAGCGCGACCGACTGCCGATGAGCAGGCTCGGAATCCACGCAGCTCCTCCGCTCGTCTTCGAGTAGTGGAGGCGATCTGATGGCTAGAGCACTCCGCGCAACGACTTCTCATTCCCCTGCGACTTCCAAGAGTCGTGCACAAACGCAGCGACGAACTGAGGCTGCCTCGCCACGTCGAGCTGGCGCACCTGGGCGCTCGACGAAGACCAGCCCGCGCACGATCACGACTCGTACTTCGAAGGATCGAGCAAAGCATTCTCCGATTGCTCGTGTAGTCAATCGTCGTGATGCACCTGCATCTCTGCGACGATTCGTCTTCATTGCAGTAGGAGTGGCGCTGGTTGCGATCACGCTGATGATGCTGGTCGTGGTTTTCCAGACGCGACTTGCAGAGGCGCAGCTCGGAATCGATGACATCGAATCTCAAATCACCAGTGAGAGAAGTCGCTACGACGAACTTCGGCTCGAGCGATCGATCCTGCGCGAACCAGAGCGTCTCGTGGAGCAAGCGCGAGCCCTAGGAATGGTGCCTGGCAGCAAGACGGACTTTCGCTCCGTCGATCCTCTTGCTGTTGCCGAGGTTCTCGTGTCGACGAGTGGTGCTCAACTTCAGTCCATTCTCAGCAACGGAAATTCACTCGAGCGATACAGGATCGTCAAGGAAATCATCGGAGATCCACGATGACACGGGACCGAAGATCGACACGCAGTACCACAACGCGCAGCCGTACCAGTACGGGCAGGACTAGTACTGGGCGAAAGGGTGTGACAAGGGCGCAGTCCACGCGAGGTTCTTCTCGAGGATCCGCAACGTCATCGCGGAGCGGGTCGCGATCTGCACAGGTGCGCACTCGCAACTCTGCTCACAATGCGGTCAAAGTCTGGAAGGTTGGCCCTTCCAGACGCCGATTCCAGTGGTTGGCCGGATCTTCAGTGGCGTTGATTGCTCTTCTCATCTACCGGAGCGCAGATGTTCAGGTGGTGCGTGGCGACACCTATCGCTCGATTGGGGAAGCGCAGAGGGCATCGATCTTGCGCACGTCAGCAGGGCGGGGATCGATCTTCGATCGCGATGGAAACGAAATGGCGATCACTGTTCCTGCCAAGTCGCTGTACGCAAACCCCCAAGCAATTGCAGATCCTGTGGCGACAGCCCGCGTCCTTGCTCAGATGCTCGGACTTGACGCAGATGCCGAAGCGGATCTCGTGTCGAAGTTGGCCGACAAGGCGACAACATTCGTCTACGTCCAGCGATTCGTGGATGAGGAGTTGACCACGGCAGTTCTCGAATTGGGTCTTGCCGGAGTGAACAGCGTGACTGAACCCAAACGCGTGCAGGTGGCTGGTGGATTGGCGAAGAACGTCATTGGTCGTACCGATCCATTCGGGGAAGGATCAGCTGGTATCGAGTTGCAGTACGACAAGGTTCTGCGAGGTCAAGACGGTGCAGTTATCCGTGAAACCTCGGGTGGACGCAGCGTGCCGGGAACTCGACGAGTCGTTTCGCAGGCACGAGCGGGTACTGATCTCGTTCTGACCCTCGATCGATCGATGCAATATCAGACCGAACAGGCACTCATTCAACGAGTCACCGAACTCAGCGCTCGTGGTGGTAACGCGGTCATCATGGACGTAGCAACGGGAGAGGTGCTCGCCATCTCGAGCGTACGCCGCTCATCGGATGGCACTGTCGCTGTCACGAATGGAAACCTGGCCGCAGTCGAGTCCTATGAACCCGGATCGGTCGCCAAGATCTTCAGCATCGCAGCGACGATCGACGCCGGCTTTTCGACGCCCGAACGCACATACGAGGTGCCCGGGGTCTACGAATTCGACCCGGACACCGAGTTCGCCATGACGATCACTGACGCCTATCCGCACGACTTGATGACGATGTCACTGCGCGACGTCATCGTCGACTCCTCGAACATCGGAACCTTGATGGCTGCAGGAGAGCTCGGCTCTGGGCGGTTGCGTGATTACTTGGCGGAATTCGGGTTTGGCACTCTCACGGCAATGGACTTCCCGGGGGAGAGTGCAGGAGTTCTCAAAGAGGCCAAGGAGTGGCGAGGATCGGAGAACGCCACGGTCTCGTACGGCTACGGCTTCTCGGGAACATCACTTCAGACGGTGGCGGCCGTGAACGCAGTAGCGAACGACGGTGTCTATGTCAGCCCGCGTCTGATCAAAGCCACTATCGACGAACGCGGGTCGATCTGGGAGACCCCCGTAGGTGATTCCCGGCGAGTCATCTCTGAGGAGACCGCTCAGGTGATGTCGACCCTCTTGACCGCAGTGGTGTGTGAGGGCACAGGTGACCGGGCCAAGGTTGCTGGAATATCAGTGGCTGGAAAGACCGGGACGGGTTACAAGATTCAGGACAATGGCACATACGAAAGCGATTCGGGTGCCCGCTCGTACTTTGCAACTTTTGTCGGCTACTTGCCCTCGAACGATCCCCAGGTCACCATCCTCGTATCGATCGACGAACCGGACCCGTCGAGTCGTGACCGATTCGGTGGCACCGCTGCTGCACCGGTGTTCGCCCGCTTGGCGGAGATGGCAATTCACGAACGTTCGATCGAACCCATCAACGGCGACTCCGGCTGCGTTGCCGGATGACACGGGCCCGACGATGATGATGACTCCCAAGGGTGATGGAACAGACGCGTCACTGACCGGTGTCGACGTGGCTGACATGGCCGGTCTCGACCGGCGTGCGGTCATCGGAGAGATCGCGGGCGTCGAGATCACATCGGTGTCGATGGATTCTCGTGATGTACGCGCGGGCGCGCTGTTCTGCTGCATTCGGGGAGAACGTTTCGACGGTCATGCATTTGCAACTGCTGCAATCGAGCAAGGGGCAGTTGCCCTTCTCGTCGAACAAGCAGTCGAAGGGGTGCCACAGAACATTCCCCAGTTCGTTGTCAGTAATGCTCGCAAAGTTGTCGGGCCGATCGCCTCACGGCTCGCAGGGGAGCCCAGTCGAGAACTCGCAGTCGTGGGTATCACCGGAACCAATGGGAAGACAACCACTGCCCACCTGCTGGCTTCCATCTTTCAGGCAGCGGGACGGTCCACCGAAATCGTGGGCACGCTTCATGGTCGCCACACCACCCCCGAAGCACCGAACCTGCAATCGACCTTGGCAGAGATGCGTACACGGGGAGTGCAGGCAGTTGCGATGGAAGTGTCGTCACACGCTCTGGCTTTTGAGCGTGTCCGAGGAATGCACTTTGTGGCGTCAGTGTTCACCAACCTGAGCCGTGACCACCTCGATTTTCACGGCACGATGGAAACCTATTTCGAAGCCAAAGCACGGCTGTTCCAACCTGACCTGAGTGCGTTGGGTGTCGTGAATGCCGATGATGTGTATGGACAGCGGCTGCTCGCAGAGCCCGCAATCCCGTTGACATCGTTTCGTCGCGATGACGCGCGCAAAGTTGACGTATCCGTCTTCGCCCACGAATACGACTGGAATGGGTTGCGCATCCACGTCGACATCGGGGGCTTTTTGAACGTTCTCAACTCTTTGGCCGCTGCGACGGTGGCACGTGAACTTGGTATTTCTGGTTCCGACATCGAGTCCGGTCTTGCTGGCGCAGGTCCAGTCCCCGGCCGATTCGAACGCATCGACGAGGGTCAGAATTTCACAGTTCTGGTCGACTACGCGCACACTCCTGATGGGTTGTCGGAGGTGCTGCGTTCGGTTCGGGCGATTCCGGGCGTTGGTCGCGTCATTGTCGTCTTCGGATGCGGGGGAGACAGGGACAAGATGAAACGCCCGATGATGGGCGAGGTGGCCGTTTCACTCGCCGATTTGGTCATCATCACATCGGACAATCCGCGCAGTGAAGATCCGGAGGCGATCATGGCCTCGATCGTTGCGGGCATCCCCGATCACATGCGTCATCGCCTTTGGGAGCGACGCGCCGATCGGGCCCAAGCAATTGCGTTGGCATTGAGCTTGGCCCGACAAGGCGACGTGGTTTTGATCACAGGTAAGGGCCATGAGACGACCCAGACGGTGGGGGC
>JAULYE010000009.1:0-1548 GCA_032118015.1 Ilumatobacteraceae bacterium
TACTCCATACCGAGGTCGTAATACTCGAGGTTCACGTCGAGGTACGGCAGAATCAGGCGCTCCTTGATGACCTGCCAGATGATCCGTGTCATCTCGTCACCGTCGAGCTCGACCACCGGGTTGTCAACTTTGATCTTGGCCATCAGGGAGCCTCCGCATCGGGTGCCGGATCCAGCGCCGGCACTATGAGTCTTGTTGTACCAGCGAGATGGCTGGCACGGGTTGAGCACCAACACTGCTGCCGGCACTTGTATTGCACTTGTCAACACTAGCCGTTCGGCTCCAGGTGCTCAGGAACACTCCTGGTCACGAACTCGAGGCGGTTATCGTCAACCCATGGCCGACCTACTCGATCTCTCTGCCCGCATCATCGACTCGGGCCACGCCGACCAGCCCGTCAATCGGGTCACCAATGAGATCTCCGAGATCGCTCCCGATCTGGCCATGGTCGAGAGTTTCAGCCATGTGGCGGCCTGGGACGTCGACGGCGATCTCGTCTGCTTCGACACCTCGGGTGCGCACACCGGTGCCGATGTGGTGACATCGATTCGCACATGGCGCCCCGATTCCCCCTTTCGCACCCTTGTGTACACGCACGGTCATGCCGATCATGTCGGCGGATCGGGCTTCTTCGCAGCCGACGCCAGCAACTCCGGCATCGAGCCGACTGTGATCGGACATGTGAACGTCGCCAAAAGGCTTTCGCGATACGACACGACAGCCGGCTGGAATGTGATGATCAACGCCCGCCAGTTCGGAGGGCTGCGCGGTGAGTTGAATCTTCAAATCGGCGAAGCCGACGAGGGCAAACCTGTCGAGGTGCGTGCGGGGGCGCGTCGTTTTCTACCGGCATCGGTACTTCAGCCAACTCTCGAGGTCGAGGATCACGCCGAGATCACGCTCGCATCAGGTGCGTCGATGGACCTCTTTCACGATCGCGGCGAGACCGATGATCACTTGTGGACCTGGGTGCCGGACAAGAAATGGATCTTCTCGGGTGACTTCGTCATCTGGAACTTCCCCAACGCAGGCAATCCTCAAAAAGTGCAGCGCTATCCACTCGACTGGGCACGCGCCTTGCGCAAGATGCGTGCCCTCGGACCGGAGCTACTCGTTCCCGCACACGGTCTGCCGATTTCGGGTGCGGACCGGATTGCACGTGTTCTCGACGAGATCGCCACTGCACTCGAAATGTTGCATGACGAGGTGCTGGCGATGATGAACGCCGGCGAAACTCTCGACCACATCGTGCACACGGTGCGTGTTCCTGACGACACGCTTGCCAAGCCATATCTTCGTCCCTTCTACGACGAACCGGAGTTCGTGATCCGCAACATCTGGCGTCTCTATGGTGGATGGTGGGACGGCGCTCCGGCACGGCTGAAACCCGCCCCTGACGCCCATCTTGCACGCACCCTCATAGAGCTTGTCGGTGGATCACTTGTGATGGCTGACCACGCACGACGAGCTGCTGGAGATGGGGACTTTCGGTTGGCGTGCCATCTCATCGACTTCGCCGCTGACGCCGATCCGGAGAATCGGATGGTG
>JAULYE010000010.1:0-88610 GCA_032118015.1 Ilumatobacteraceae bacterium
AGAATGGGCTGGCGATCAGCTGGCGGAGTCTGCAAGAGGCTCAGGTCACGGATGCCGACAAGGCTCATTTCAAGTGTGCGCGGAATCGGTGTCGCTGACAGCGTCAAGACGTCGACATTGGTCTTCAAGTGTTTCATTGCCTCTTTGTGTTGAACCCCGAATCGCTGTTCTTCGTCGACGATCAACAAGCCGAGATCCTTGAACTTCACGTTGTTCGACAGCAGGCGATGTGTGCCGATCACACAGTCGATGTCGCCGTTGGCCAGTCCTTCGATCACTTTGTTTGCCTGAGCATTCGTGAGAAATCGCGACAGCACTTCGACACGGATCGGGTATTCGGAGAAGCGATCAGCGAACGTATTGCCATGCTGTGCTGCGAGCAGAGTTGTCGGTACGAGAACTGCTACCTGCTTGCCATCCTGGATGGCCTTGAACGCAGCGCGCACCGCCACTTCGGTCTTGCCGAACCCGACGTCTCCGCACACGAGTCTGTCCATCGGGTACGGACGTTCCATGTCGCTTTTGATATCGACGATGGCCTTGGCCTGATCCGGTGTTTCGACGAAAGGAAAGGCGTCTTCCATCTCGGCTTGCCATGGAGTGTCGTCGCCGAAGGCGTGGCCTTGGGCTTGGATGCGTTTTTGGTACAGCACGACAAGTTCTTGGGCGATCTCGCGTACTGCGCTGCGGACTTTCGCCTTCGACTTGGCGAAATCCCCGCCTCCAAGTCTGTGCAGCGTCGGTATCTCGCCACCGACGTAGTGGCGAACCGTGTCGATTTGATCCGATGGGATGTAGAGCTTGTCGCCACCCTTGTAGGCGAGAAGGAGATAGTCGCGTTCCACTCCGCCGACGGTGCGCTTGACCATTCCTTCGTATTTGGCGACGCCATGGATGTAGTGCACGACGTAGTTGCCGGGCTTCAGGTCCTCGAAGACCGTGATCCCGTCGCGTCGCTTGGTCTTGGGTGCTCGGTGCGCTCGACGACGGCCAGTGACATCGGCCTCGGAGATGACTGCGACCTTGCACGATGGAATACGAAATCCCCGTTGCAGAGTCGACACCACGATCGAGCCACCTGGTGCAGAGAGATCGGGAACGGCATCCGCGCGATAGACGCTGAGATCGAGACCGACATTTCCAAAGGTCTGCGCGAGACGGTCTGCCGATGTTTCGTTGTCTGCCGTCACGACGACCCGGTAGCCGTTGGAGAGCATCGATCGAATGGCTTGTACCAACCCTTCGCCGCCACCTGTCATCGCCGCCCATCCGCTGGCCTCCATCAGCGGTGTATCCGGTCCGTCGGCCACGGGGATCAGATTCCAAGCTCCGCGAGTCGAACCCAGAAGGCGATCCGGCTGGGAGTACAGGCGCGGAAAGTCGTTGTCGGGATCGCGCGCCCATGATGAAGCGAGAGCTTGCGCCAAGTCGGCTTCCTCGGCAAGGAGGTCCTTGGATCGGTCGAGCATGCGGCGTGGTTCGATCAGAACCATCTTCGAACCCTTCGGCAACACGTCGGTGAGAAGAGTCGGCTCTGTCGTGAGCCACGGCAGCCAACTCTCCATGCCGTCGAAGAGAAGTCCTTCGCTCAGTCGCTCCCAATGCTCACGACCCCACGGCTCCGAGGCGATCAGCGATTCGGCGCGATCGCGCACCGAATCAGTCATGATCAGTTCTCGAGCGGGAAAGATCACGACTTCGTCGAGGTCTTCATCACTGCGTTGGTCGTGTACGGAGAACGTCGTCAGTCGATCGACCTCGTCACCCCACAGATCGATCCGCACGGGACCCGGCGCTGTGGATGGGAAAACATCGATGATTGCGCCGCGTCGGGCCACTTCACCTCGGTGTTCGACGAGATCTTCGCGGCGGTATCCGCCCGCGACGAGAGTGTGCATCAGGGCATCAGGGTCGACAGAGCCGCCTTTGCGAATGACGGTGGGTTCGATCGAAGGTGTGTTCGGGCCGAGTTGTTGCAGAAGGGCGCGCATACTGGCCACGACCACACTGGGGTGTCGGCTCTCGTCGGCGAGACGCCAGAGAACGTCGAGGCGACGACCCATTGTTTCCACACTCGGGCTGACGCGCTCGAAGGGGAGCGTCTCCCATGCCGGGAACAACAGCACGTCACCTGAAGGGAAGAACGCCGCGATGTCATCGGCCAATTGCGTAGCCATCGTTCCCGTTGGGCAGGCAACGATCAGAGGTTTGCGACCCGAGATTTCCGCGAGAGCGGCGATTGCGAAACTACGCCCTGGCTCGGGGATGGCGACAGTGGTGTCGACACTGCCGAGCACCCCCATCAAGACACGATCGTCTCGAGACAGTCCTCGCAGTGACGCCAACGTACCCGCAGCGGTGATCGAGCCAGTCTTCGTCGTCACGTGCGTGAACCTGTGTGGATCATCATGCTCACAGCTGATTGATTCACCGTGAATTCACTCATAATGATGAATCCACTCATAATGATGAATTCACTCATAATGATGAATTCACTCACAATGATGAATTCACTCATAATGAATTGAACGTGTTCATCGTCGCGTCGACTCCATGCGTGACGATCTTTTCGACTGCATCGGCAGCGACATTGACGGCCACATCGAGGAGTTGGCGTTCGGCGGCGGGCACTTTGGACAGAACGTGCTGCGCTCCTTGCTCCTTGTTCGACGGCTTACCTACTCCGATGCGAACGCGAATGTAGTCATCGGTCCCCATGTGAGCCGACACACTGCGCAGACCATTGTGTCCGCCGAGACCGCCGCCCTTTTTGATGCGAACCGTTCCTGGTGGCAAGTCGAGTTCGTCCTGCACGATGATCAAGCCTTCGATCGACTTGAATCCGTATCGGCGGATCAACTTGCTGACGGCTTGACCGCTCTCGTTCATGAACGTGGTTGGAAAGGCGAGCACAGCACGATGATCCTCGAAGCGCACTTCGGCGACGAATGCTGAATCACGTCCAACTTTGAGGTCCTGACCGTGTCGACGTGCGAGTTCGCGAACGACTTCCTCACCGACATTGTGGCGCGACCGCGCGTACTTCTGTCCAGGGTTTCCGAGCCCCACGACGAGGGCATCGAATGTCGAAGAAGACCCCGGGCGCTCCGACGAGTTCGCTCGGCCGAAGAGGCCCATGATCTGCTCCGGACGTCAGTCTCAGGACTTGGCTTCGCCCTCACCGGCAGCCGGTGCAGCTTCAGCTTCGGCAACGGGTGCCGGCGCAGCCTCTGCGCGCGAGCCCGCAATCGCGGTCACGATGGGGAGATCGGGATCGCCGAGCGCACGCGTGCCAGCAGGCAGGGCGATCTGTCCGAGACGGATGACTTCGCCAGGCTGCATTCCGGAGATGTCGATCGAGATCTCACTTGGCATGTTCGCAGGGGTCGTGACGATGTCGATCGTGTCCGCGGATGCATCGACAAGACCGCCTTCGGCGAGAACTGCCTTGGCGTCACCCACGAGACGTACGGGAACGGCGATTGTCAGCTCTTCGCTCATGTTGATGCGCAAGAAGTCCACATGGGCGACGGTCCGCTTGACCGGATGGCGCTGCAGATCCTTGATGACAGCGGGATAGGTGCTGCCATCGACGGCGATTTCGAGGATCGTGTTGGTTCCAGCTGCACCCGACAACGCAAGGCGAAGATCGCGACGATCGACCGTCACAGGAATGGGGTCCATGCCCAGGCCGTAGATGACTGCGGGAATCTTTTCTTCACGGCGTAGACGACGCGCAGCTGAACTGCCACTTTCACGACCGGACGTTGCAACGAGGGTTGTAGACATAGCGGAACCTTTCAGGCCGGGATCTCGTCCCGGGGGCGCAAACAGGTTCCAATGCTACGGCTACCGGGGGGTCATCACCACCTGGGGTCGAAGCCCTGGCTGGACAGGTGCTGTCACCGGGCCAAACGAGACGGGGCTCATGAGACGTGGTTCAGTCCACGAGGACCGTTTCAGGCCTGGTTCTCGCCGCCGAAGATTTCACTCACACTCGTGTCGTCGAACACTGCCGCCAAAGCATCGGCGATGATCTTGCCCACGGAGAGTACGTGGATCTTGTCGATGTTGGCTTCGGGGCTGAGGGGCAAGGTGTTCGTCAGTACGACTCGATCGATCCGCGACTTGGACAGGCGCTCGACAGCCGGACCGGACAGGACGCCGTGTGTTGCCATGGCCCACACCTCGGTCGCTCCTTTGTCCAGAAGGAGATCCGCCGCGGACACGATCGTGCCACCGGTGTCGATCATGTCATCGGTCAGGATGCACAGCCGACCCTCCACCTCGCCGATGACATCGAGGGCCTGCACGGTGTTGGTGCTGCCCTTCGGGCGGCGCTTGTAGACGAAGGCCAGATCGGCGCCGAGGTCTGCTCCGAGATGCTGCTGCATGCGCTCGGCTACTTTGATGCGGCCGGCGTCAGGCGACACGATCACCGGGTTCTTGGCGTTGTCGCGGATGTACTTCTCGATGACCGGCATTGCCGTGAGGTGGTCCACTGGACCGTCGAAGAAACCCTGGATCTGGCCGCTGTGCAGGTCGATCGACACCATGCGCTTGGCTCCAGCAGCCTTGAAGAGATCAGCGATGAGGCGCGCTGTGATCGGTTCACGACCTTCAGCCTTGCGGTCCTGTCGGGCATAGCCGTAGAACGGGCACACAGCGGTGATGCGCTTGGCCGAAGCGCGCTGTGCGGCATCGATCATGATCAGTTGTTCCATGATCGAATCGTTGATGGAGTGTCCATTGAAACCGAAGTGGCTCTGCATGATGAACACGTCCGAGCCGCGCACGCTTTCGGTGAAGCGCGGGCGAATCTCGCCGTTGGCGAACTCGACGATGTTCGGCTCTCCGAGTTCGATACCGAGATATCCAGCTACCTCCGTAGCTAGGGCGTGGTGGGTGCGGCCCGAATACAGGGCCATGCGCTTCGTCGTTACCTTGTCCACCTGACTCAACGCTGTTCCCTCGTTCCTCCGCCGTGGCGTTCGCGAACGGTACGCCCCGTGTCGAGAGAATGCTCCTGGATGTTGCAGGTTCAGGTGCAGGTTCAGTCGTGTGCGGGCCGGTCGTCCTTGCTCGAATCATAGAACGCACCGGTGTGTCGGCCATCGGTAATCCGGGTCCCGGGCTCGAGATATGCGAACGGTCCGATGTGCGCATCGTCTCCGATGACAGCCTCGACGGCCACGGTCGAGTCCACCGTGGTGCGCTGTCCCACTTGGCAGTCGACCAGCCTGGTGTTCGGTCCGATCTCGGATCCTGATCCGATGACGGTTCGGCCCTGCAAGATGGTGCCGGGCAGCAGTGACACGTCCTGGCCGATCTCGACGTCGATATCGATGAAGGTTTGGTGGGGATCGAACATCGTCACACCGTTGAGCAGCCAACGCCGGTTCGTGCGCGACCGTAACTCCTGCTCGGCAAGTGCCAATTGCCAGCGATCGTTGACGCCTTGGGTCTCCTCGATGTCGGCACGCACTGCACCGATGCGATGGCCCATGCCGGCGAGTACAGAGATGACATCGGTGAGGTAGTACTCGGCTTGGGAATTCTGCGGCGAGACATGGCGCAGCGCCGGACCGAGAAGATCGCGGCGAAACGCATAGATCGACGTATTGATCTCGTGGATCTCGAGTTCCTCACGGGAGGCATCGCGGTGCTCCACGATGCGTACGACACGACCGTCTTTCGCTCGTACGACGCGCCCGTACCCAGTGGCATCATCCATGTGTGACACGAGGACTGTCGCAGCAAGGGCATTCGATTCGTGATGAGTGACGAGATCGTCGATGGTCTCTTTGCGCAACAGCGGAGTGTCTCCGGGGACAACAACGATCGTCGAGGTGTCGTCGATCTCGTCCTCGACGAGTTCGTCGAGTCGGGCAAGCCCGACGCTCACGGCATCGCCAGTACCGCGCTGAACCCGCTGCTCGGCGAAGCGGATGTCACGACGGTCGGACAGATCGCTCGAGATGCGAGCCGTCACCTGATCGGCACCATGTCCGACGACCACGATCGTCTGCGTGGGCTGCACGGCATCGAGGGCATGGATCACGTGCAACACCATCGGGCGACCACAGATGGGATGCAGGGGTTTGGGGCGTTGCGAACGCATCCGAGTCCCCTCTCCAGCAGCCAGAACAATGGCATACAGCGGCATCGCGATCTCCGTTCGGCGGGGCTTTGACTGGTTGTGTCTGCTCCGGGGAGAGGGCTCGAACCCCTATTCGCGGAATCAAAATCCGCTGTCCTACCATTGGACGACCCCGGAATGGGCGACGACCGAGAGGTGGGACCACCTCTGCGCTCGTTCTGACGCCTCAAACCTATCGGCGTTGGGACTCACGCCTGCGACTCGCTAGCGTGGGGAGCCTGTCATTGGAGAGGTCCTATGGGTTCGTTGATCAAGAAGCGTCGTAAGCGGATGCGCAAGAAGAAGCACAAGAAGATGCTCCGACGCACCCGTCACCAGCGTCGCAAGTAGTCGTCCACGGCGTGTTGCCGGGTGCAATCGCGTCCATCTCGACGGTCGTGATCATGAGTTCGTGCTCATGAGTTCGTGCTCAGTGCCTCGCGTGACGACGACGAGCACTTGTGCGTCGGCAAGCGCATCGCTCAGCCTCGAGTGATCGCCGGGAACGAACCACGTCGCTCCACTTCCAGCAAGTGTCGGCCGGAGACCGCACGCATCCTGAATGCGGTCTCGCCAAAGAGCCAAACGTGGCTCGACGTGAATCGCAGCCGGCTCGAGATCATTGCCGTTGTCTCCTGTCGGACCGCCGAGTTCGTCCCAGGCCGCGTAGACCGCCGGTGTGCTGACTCGCAGCGGCGGAATGATCAAGGTGAACGTTCGGTCCTCATGAGGCAGAGCCTGCACGATCTCACCGATGCCGCTGACGGCGGCCCGTCCGCCGTGAACACAAAATGGCACATCGGCGCCGATCGCCGCGCTGGCGATCACATCGTCTGAAGTCATACGTCCTGCCCAGCGAAAGATCGCGGCTGCATCGGTCGAGCCTCCGCCGAGACCGCCGCCATGAGGGATGTTCTTGGTCACCGTGACATGCGCGGTGCGCCCGAGGAACCTGAGGGCTCGGTGCACGAGATTCGTCTCGTCGACATCGATGCCCTCGGCATAGGGACCCTCGATGGCAAGGTGAATCGAGTCGGATGATTCAGATGACGGAGCTGTCGAATCCGATCCGGGCCGACTTGGCGTCGAGAGATCTGAACGTTCAGCACCTCGTCGCCCACGAATATGGATGTCATCGCACAGATCAAGGCTGACCATCTCGGCATCGATGAGGTGATATCCATCTGCTCGCACACCTGTGACACGCAGCGACAACGTCAATTTTGCTGGGGCCTCGATCACAACGTGTTCATCATGAACGTCATGAACGTCATGAACATCATGAACATCATGAACGTCATGAACGTCATGTTCATCATGAACATCGTCTTCACGTCGTTCTGAACGACCCTCGATGCTCGTCACCAATCGACCCCAGGCCTGAACGTCGAGTTCTTCTGGCCGTGCAGTTGGCGCGATACCCGCACGTTCGAAGTCGCCTGTGTCGGCGATGCCGGCCAAGGAACGGCGCAGCATCTTGCGGCGTTGGCCGAATGCGGTGCGCACGAGCGCGAACAGCGGTCGCGGGTCGACGTCGACAGGGGGTGAATGTCGTCGGGTGATCTCGATGATCGACGATGTGACCTTGGGTTGGGGCAAGAACACAGTTGGCGGCACATCGCCGAGAATCCGCGCCGTCGCCCAGTAGGCAACCTTGACGCTGACTGCCCCATAGTCGGGCGAGCCTGCACCAGCGGCGAGCCGCAGCGCAACTTCGCGTTGCACCATGACGACGAAACGCGAGATCGCAGGCACGTCGTCGAGGAGGTCGGCGATCAAGGGTGTTGCCACGTTGTAGGGCAAGTTGGCGACCACCACAGCTGTGCGGCCCGTCGGAATCAGTGATTCCCAGTCGATGTCACGTGCATCGGCTTCGATGACGGTGACATTGGCCCGATCGGCGACAACTGTGCGCAACACGGGGGCAATGCCGTGATCAATTTCGATTGCGATCACATCGGCGCCGGTGTCAGCCAGAGCCAGTGTCAGCGATCCGAGTCCCGCTCCGATTTCGATCACGAGGTCGTTGGGTCCAACATGTGCCAATCGTGCGATACGTCGCACCGTGTTCGGATCCACCACGAAGTTCTGACCGAATGAGCGCCGGGGTGACAACCCTGATTCGGCGAGGAGTCGAGTGATCTCCTGTCGGGAATGCGTCACGTGTCGAGCCTGACGAACACGTTCAGAAAATGATGTCCACGGGCAACGGAGCATCCACGAGATCGGCAATCTCGAGAAACAGATCGGTGTGGATCACGATCGAAATGCCAGCGGCCAATGATTGGATGGACACGTTTTCGCACTTCACCGTACGTCCATTGTTCAGATTGCGAACTTCGATCTTGGCCCCGATGAGCGCCAGGGGAGTCGCACACGGTCGCAGACCGAACGTCTGGGGCCAGCGAATGAAGGACGCAATGCCCTTGGCGATCACATCTTCTGGTGGAGCCGGAACGTTCACCGTGATGATGTCGGGCACGACGGAACTTCCCTGCACGGGCAGGAATGCCGGTGCTGCAGGCTCGTCTTGGGAGGCAACGGGTCTCGGGGTGGTTTGATCCGAGTCCGAGCCGCCGCCGAACAGCGCGAGTGGAAGCACGAGCACGGTCAGCGCGATGGCGACCACGAGGCGGCGGCGTTCGGCGATCGTCAACATTGTTGTCGTCAGGCTATGAACCGAGTCCTGGAAAGGCAATGCGGGCATTGTTCGATGTGAGATGTGCGACGCCGCTGGGCTCGGAGTTGCGCAATCGGGCGATGTGGGCACCGACGAGAGCGACATTTTCCGGTCGATTCGGCTGGCCGCGCTTGGGAACCGGGGCGAGATACGGGCTGTCGGTCTCGACGAGAAGGCGGTTCTCGGGGCACATCACGGCAGCTTCGGCAACGTCAGTCGCGCTCTTGAACGTCACGATGCCCGAGAAACTCAAGAATGCACCAAGATCGAGGCAGCGCCGTGCTTCTTCGGGGCCTCCGGTGAAGCAGTGGAAGATGGTGCGCTCGGGCACACCCTCGGCGATCAGCACATCGAACGTGTCGTCCCAGGCATCACGGGTGTGGATGATCAGGGGTAGGTCGAGGTCGTGGGCGATCGCGATCTGCTCTGCGAAGGCGATTTTTTGTACGTCACGCGGCGAGTGGTCGTAGTAGTAGTCGAGGCCGGCTTCACCGACAGCGATCACTTTCTTCCACGACAACAGATCACGGATCGAGTCCACGCCAAGCGAAGCTTCATGTGGATGTAGCCCGACGGATGCCCACACGTTGTCATGGGCAGAAGCAACTTCGATGGCACGCTGTGATGAGGCGCGATCGCAGCCGACGGTGATGAATGCAGTCACTCCTGCTGCGTGTGCTGCGTCGAGAACCTCGTCGACTGCTCCCATGTCGAGATCGCGCTCACGTGTCGCATCGATCCCTGTCTGGATAGCCGCGCGAGCCGGTTCGCTCGAAACTCGATAATCGAGATGACAGTGCGTGTCGGTCCACATGATTTAGATATTCACAGTCGAGATATTCACAGTCGAGATCTTGACCTGATTCACGACACCTGACGTCGCGGAAACAACGGTTCACCCTTGTCGAGAGGGTGCCCGCCCGTGAATTGACCCCATGTCGCGGCATCGGGCAGACGCTGATCAGCGACGTTGCCCCTCATCCCGATGCGTTCCCACACGGTTTGTGCTGTCATCGGAATCGCCGGTGACACGAGAATGGCAACGATCCGCAGTGCTTCGAGAGCATCGCCCATGACAGCGTCGACGTGTGCGCCGGGTTCGGCCTTCCATGGTTCCTTTGTCTCGAGATATGCGTTCGTCGCCCGAATCAACTGCCAGGTCGCTTCGAGTGCTCGACTCGGCTGGACATCGGCCCAACGTGCCATCGTCTCGGTGACGCTGTCGCTCGCGGCTCGAGCAAGCGGACTGTCCGCACGTGGTGACGGAGCTATGCCATTGCACTTCTTTCCGACAACCGTTGTGACGCGGCTCAGCAAATTGCCGAGATTGTTGGCCAGATCCGCGTTGAACCGTCCGATCAGTCCTTCATAGGTGAAGTCACCGTCTGCTCCGTATGGAGTCTCTGCCAGGACGTAGTAGCGGAAGCCGTCGAGTCCGATGTCGTCGATCAATTCGAGCGGGTTGACAACATTGCCGGTGGTCTTGGACATCTTCTCGCCACCGACGAGCAGCCACCCACCGACAGCCCATCCGCGTGGCGGTTCGATACCAGCCGACATCAGCATTGCTGGCCAGTACACACAGTGGAAGCGGATGATGTCCTTGCCGATCAGGTGATAGTCGACCGGCCACAGCGACTCGAATCGCTCGTCGTCGGTGCCATATCCGATAGCAGTGATGTAATTGGCGAGTGCATCGAACCACACGTATGTGATGTGCTTTTCATCCCACGGCAGGGGGATGCCCCAGGAGAAACTGGTGCGGCTGATGCTGAAGTCGAGCAGGCCCTGTTTGATGAAGCCGATGACTTCGTTCATGCGATAGTCGGGAACGATGCTCGTGGGGTGGTCTGCGTACCACTGCAGCAATCGGTTCCCGTACCGAGACAGGCGGAAGAAGTAGTTCTCCTCTTCGACGTGATCGACGGGCTTTTTGTGAATCGGGCAGTTGCCCTCGACGAGGTCGTCATCGACGTAGTACGCCTCACATGCCACGCAGTACAAACCGCGATAGGTGTCGAGTTCGATGTCGCCGGCGTCGTAACAGGCTTGCAGAAGCTTCTGAACGCCGAGACGATGCCGTTGTTCAGTGGTGCGAATGAAGTCGTCGTTGCTGATGTTCAACTTCGACCAGGCGTCTGCGAAGAGCGGAGCAATCGAGTCGGCAAAGGACTGCGGGTCCATACCCGCGGCATCGGCAGCCTGTTGGATCTTCAGGCCGTGTTCATCGGTGCCAGTGAGGAAGTGCACAGTTTCCCCGAGTAGCCGGTGCCAGCGGGCAAGAGCGTCACCGACGATCGTCGTGTAGGCGTGGCCGAGGTGAGGTTTGGCATTGACGTAATAAATAGGTGTCGTCGCGTAGAACGTGCCGCGAGTCGTCGAGTGTTCGGTCGACTGAGTCGTCGAGTGTTCGGTCGACTGAGTCGTCGAGTGTGCTTCGTCACTGGTCACCCGGAGCAGGCTACGACCTCGGGGCAAGAGGCACAGGGATGAATTCGCGCTGAAACGCTGCGTTTTGCTAGCCAAGGTGCATGGGTTCTCGGCCTGCTGACTTCGATTTCGACCGCTCGACGCAGGTCGTTCGCCGTGGGATGTCGGCGGGACCAGGGCTTCGTGATCCTGGAGTCACGTCGTTCGATGTCACGTCGTTCGATGTCACGTCGTTCGATGTCACGTCGTTTGATGTAATAGTCCACGACGGCTGGGACATCATGGGTAACGCCAACGGCGGATACGTGATGGCGATCATTGCTCGGGCTCTCACCGAGGTCACGGGGCGACCCGACTGCATCACCGTGACTTGTCATTACCTTGCGCCGTGTCCCGCAGGTCCCGCAGTGGTGGAAGTCGTGCCGGTGCGTGCCGGTCGTCGATTCGCAACTGCGACTGCGACCATGTGGCGCGAAGTGGACGGAGTACGCAAAGTCATCGCCCAAGTGATGGCGACGATGGGTGATCTGGAGAAGGACCCTGGCGGTCCGACATCCATGGCCGGGGGACCGTCTCCCATCCCGTCGTATGAGGAATGTCTGAGTTTTGGTGGGCCGAACGATGCAGCGTCGCCTGCTCTGCACACTCGTTTGGCGACTCGATTTCATCCCGACGATGTCGGGTTCCGTGATGGGCATCGCAGTGGGCGGGGATTGATCCGCGGCTGGTTTGCATTTCGTGATGATCGTCCGATCGATGCGCTTGCGCTGTTGTTGGCCAGCGATGCGTTTCCACCAGCGGTGTTCAATCTGGATGTTGCGACCAACTGGGTGCCGACGGTCGAGTTGACCGTGCACGTACGTGCCATTCCCGCACCTGGACCGGTGCAGTGCTCGTTCGAGACGCGGTATCTCCAGAACGGTTTGCTCGACGAAGATGGCGAGATCTGGGACTCGGGCGGAGTGCTGGTTGCCCAGAGCCGACAGCTGGCACTGGCCCCGCGCGCTGGTTGACGGCCTACGGGATGATGCCGAGACAGACCATCTGACGGTGTTCTGACGTTTGGTCGCTCGTCGTTGCGATGCCGAAATGTAAGTCTCGGTTCTGAGATCTCGCCAGTGTCCTGGTGCCGTGTCGTCACACGGATATGTGATTCGGCGGTCGGGCATCGAGTTGGCGTGAGCCGGCTCTGAGTTTCAGTGTCCAGCCGCCTTCGTGGGCGGCGTGATGATGCCGGGAACACAGCGGAACCATGTTTGCAAGGTCGGTCGGTCCGCCGGTTTCCCAGTACTCGATGTGGTGGATCTGGCAGGCGTGAAACGCAACTGCACATCCATCGAACGCACACGTGTCGTGCGTTGCTTCGAGAGCTCGACGCTGGCTCGCCGAGGCGAGTCGTTGGGATCGGCCGATGTCGAGGGGCATTCCGGCACCGTTCAGTACCAACGGAATGATGTTTGCATCACAGGCGATGCGGCGGATCGTTTCGACGGGCAGATCGGCTCCGAAGGCTGTGCGGTGAGTCGACGATGCTGACAGTCCGGATGTGAGTGTCTCGAGGTCGATGTGCACGATCACATCGGCTCGGCAGGAACCACCTGTCCGCGCTGTGCCAGATCGTGAGGGTGATGTGCGTCCGCCGGGCCGGGAGCAGCCATCGAGATCGTCGGCACTATCACCGGCGTGATCGTCAGTGACGAGTGCGACCAGCGCGTGTGCCCGACGGAAATCGTTGGCATCCACCCAGGGATGATGCACGACAGGCACATCTCGGTCACCCGAGTGGAACATGGTCTCCACCTGGGCGTGCAGCCGAGACTGCAACACAGCCCCGATTTCCGGATCGAAGGATCCGCGCACGTTCACCATTCCGGCCGCGTCGTTCCAGATCTTCAGATACGTCGATCGACGTTGATCTTCGAATACGGACAGCCCGCCGTCGGTGACGACACTCTTGGCTGCCTTGTTCACGGCATCAGCGAATGCGGGAACCGACATCTCACCAGCTACCTCCACCAAACCAGGCACCAGACCCATGAACGCGTCCCGTGATTCTCCGGCGATCTTCAACCCGCGTGAGATCGCATCCACATGCCCAGCCGACAGATCACCTGCCGTCAATGCATCCCCGACAATCGGCGCGTCATCGATGACGTTCACGCGTTTGAGCACATCCAACGCCTCGCGCCTGGTCATGCCACCATGAGCAACGAGCTCGACCTCGGGAATGCTTCGCTCATGCGTGCCGACTTCTCTCGTGGATTCCTCGATCCGACGGACAATGTCCACCACACGCCCGTCCAACGCCGAGCGCATCCGTCGAGCGTCTGCTAGCTCAATGCGCAGCTCTGGGAGCGTCAAGGAGTCCACGTCACGAAACTCCGGCAATCCGAACACAGCCGACAACGATTCACTGACCGACATCACACACCCCCTCCAACATGCTGGAAGACCAACCGTCACCGGGTCCATTGCGAGAACTCATGGACCGAAACGACCGAAGTCGTGCCCCAACCCTGGCTAGGGGGTGTGGCAGAGTTTCGATGGAATCACCACGACCACCCGAAACAGATGTACTCAATCTGAATTGGTGAGAGACGGTCATGCCTTGGTGTGGGAGCACCGACCCTGGCCGCGGCGACGTGCGCCGATAAATCTCGGAAATCATGTCGAACTCTTCTGGCCGAGACCGCAAGCGGGGCGCTTGCTTGTTGCACCGCCATCTCCATCGGTATCGCCATCGGATGTGACATGCGCAGCCAACTCTTCGGTGATTGCCTTGTCGAGCAAGTCCAGTTCGGCCCGAGCTCGATGCAGATCGAACAGGCACGAGAGAAGTTCGGGGAGGGAATTGGTGGCACGAAGCAGGCTCTCGGGAACGGACAACGTGACCATTGCTGATGTACTCATGCGTCAACCGTGCCTAGGGGGTGTGGCAGAGTTTCGAGCCATTCGCCCCACTTTCAGGAATCTCCGACTTTCAGGATTCTTTTGCCAGATCCAGAACTCGGGTATAGACGTCCTTCACCACGAGATCGAATTCATCTGCGGCGATCTTGGCGATGTCCTTTGTGCGCAACCCGGATGCGATCAGCTCGCGCAAACGAGCATCGATCTGGGAGTCCGTTGCAGGCTCGGCAGGTGGCGCACCTTCGAGCACGATGACGAACTCGCCCTTGGGTTCGTGTGCTGTGAGATGTTCACGCGCTTGCCCGAGAGTGCCCCGCCACACATCCTCGTGCATCTTGGTCAACTCACGACACAGTGCAACACGACGCGTCGGTCCACATGCCGAGACGAGATCGTCGATGGTGCGCACGATGCGATGCGGCGCCTCGTACATCACCACGGTGTACAGGTGGCGCGCGATCACGGAGAGTTGCGTCGAACGCTCCTGGCCGCGCCGTTCGAGGAAACCTTCGAACACGAACTTGTCAGCGGGCAGCCCGCTGATGACGAGAGCCATGATCAGCGCAGCTGGACCGGGAACAGATGACACGGTGAAGCCACTGTCGATCGCTGCTCGCACGAGCCTGAGACCGGGATCGCTGATCCCTGGTGTGCCTGCATCGCTCACGAGGCACACCGTGCGCCCGTCACGCAGAGCATCGAGAACTCGAGGGATCGCGTCGTGCTCGGCATGTTCATCGACGCGCATCAAGGTTGCGTCGATACCAAGGTTGTGCAACATGAGACCTGTGCGGCGCGTATCTTCACAGCACACGAGATCGGCTTGGGCGAGGGCGTCACGAGCACGGGAGGACAGATCACCCATGTTGCCGATCGGCGTGGCGACGAGAATCAGCGAACTCATGCGACGTTCACCGCATCGCTCACAACATCTCGCGCATCATGACTCACGAGCCGGACACATCTGCTGTTCGCACCTCGACGATGTCGCCGACCCGCAATCCCCAGCGATCGAAGGAGCCACGGTGAGCCTCGACGACGGTGGATGCACGCAACACAGGAGTGCCGACGACGAAGCGGCTCATGGAAGTCTTTTTGAGCACAACTCCTTCTGCATCGAGATACGCCACATCGAGAGGGAATCGGACGCCGATCGTGTGAATCCAGTTGCAATCAGGAATGACCAACGCTCCGTCGAAGTCCGTGCGCCCGATCAGCCCATGTCGTTTTTCGCGGCGCGAGACGGCGACCTCTGCACTGGCCAACACGCGACCGGCACATACCAGCCACGCATGATTCGAGTCACCGTGTCGAGGAGTATTGGTGGCTGCATCCATGTCCGTATCGACGTCCTCTCAGTAGTTCTCAGACTCGATTGTTCTCGGGCTTGATCGTTCTCAGACGTTGAACCGGAATTCCATCACATCGCCATCCACGGGGTGGTACTCCTTGCCTTCGACGCGAATCTTGCCGACGTCTTTGGCCTTGGTCCATGAGCCGAGATCGAGGAGTTCGTCCCAGTGAATGACTTCGGCCTTGATGAACCCGCGCTGGAAGTCACTGTGAATGCGTCCGGCACATTCGGGGGCCGTCGAACCTGCATGGAACGTCCAGGCGCGGGACTCTTTTTCGCCGGTGGTGAAATACGTGCGCAGTCCGAGCAAGTGGTACGCGCTGCGAACCATGCGGAACAGTGCGCCTTCGCCGAGACCGAAGCCCTCGAGCATCTCGGCTCGTTCGACTGGGTCGGAGATGGTGGCTGCTTCGGCTTCGAGTTGCACGCACATGCCGATGACTTCGACGTTCGATCCCGCCGACGAGAATTCGTCACGCACTCGTTGCTCGACTGCAGGGATCCTGTCGAGTTCGTTCTCACCGACGTTGACGACAGCCAGCACCGGTCGGTTGGTCAACAAGAAGTAGGGCTTGAGCACCTCACGCAGGTCGTCGCTGAGGCCAGCTCGGTAGATGGGAAGTCCCTGGCCGAGTGCATCACTCGCTGCTTGCAGGGCTTCCAGTTCGCCGGCTGCGGTCTTGTCGAGTTTGGCCTGGCGCGTTGCCTGAGTGAGGCGCTTGTCAATGGTTTCGAGATCGGCGAGAGCCAATTCGATTTCGACCACGCGGAGATGTTCGAGGGGATCGGACGGTCCCGGCACGTCATCGTCCTCGAAGGCGCGCAGCACGAACACGATGGCGTCGACTTCGCGAATGTTTGCCAGGAACTTGTTGCCGAGACCTTCGCCCTTGCTGGCGCCCTCGACGAGTCCGCCGATGTCGACGACCTGCACCGAGGCATGGACGATGTTCTTCGATTTCGACATTTCGCCGAGGCGATCGAGGCGATCATCGGGCACCTTGGCGACTCCGACATTGGGGTCCTTGGTGGCAAAGGCATAGGGAGCAGCGAGTGCGCCCCCGCCGGTGAGAGCGTTGTACAGCGAACTCTTGCCCGCGTTGGGGAGACCGACCAGGCCGAAGCGTTCCATGAGGACGCCAGGCTACCAATGCGCAACTCGGTGGCCGTTTGAGCACACTGCCCGGGTGCCCATTCAGGCAGATATTCATGGGCACTTGTAACCGACTGGGCGAACGTCAGAAGTGCCCGGTCTTTCCCGGCTCGGACCATGAACCGAGTGCCACCATGACGATCGCTTTCGAATGGAAGCGGAGTCGCACATGAGCAGGCGATTCTCGACGAGAGGTGAATGGCGATGTTTGGGCAACAACGACGTGGTGGATCTTTGGCGTTGGCGACGTCGGTGCTTTTCGTTCTTGGTCTTGGTCTCGCCACAGAGTCACCGGGGCCGGTGTCGGCGGCAGGGACGTGCAGTGCGGCTCCCTACTTGGCACAAGGTGCATCGACGAGTGTTGCCAACGTGCTCGTGACCGCCACCGTCAACACGGCGAAGTCCGTCGGTGGTCAGCCCACCTATTACCTGCATCAATCGGTTCCGGCCTCGACAACACCTGCTCTCGATACGACGTGGACGTTCTCGCCAGGCATCTCCGAAGTCCAGTTCACAACCATTTTTCACGCTGATGGCAGTTCGCCTGAGAACTATGCCTTCACTGCAAAGAACTCATCGGGTGGAACCGTGCGCACCTTCGACATCACCGACGTGGACGGCAGCTTTCGGTATGCGTTTTCTGCTCCCGTCACCGAGATCGTGACCACCTACACCCCGACGTCGGGCATATTTGGCTCGTACTTGATCATGAGCCTGTCATCGGAGCCGGGTGCGTGCGGCGCGGTCGACCGTCCGGCAACTGTTCGAGCTCCCTCTGGCACCATGACGGCCGGAGCAACGCCTCCGACACTCACGGCAACTGCGTTCGTGACAGGACCCAATCCGGAGACGCCGGTGACGTTCATGACTGCGCCAACGTGCGGTCTGGAAGATGGTCTCGGCAACCCGGTCGTGCTCTCGAGATCGACGCCGGTGGGAACGTACGTCGTCGTCTGTGTCGGTGGCACGGCGACGGGTTTCGAATTGCTCACTTACCTCGACGGAGTGTTCGCGGTGGAGGAATACCGGCGGGGCTTTCCAGAGGACTACCTGGAGCGTCGTTTGGCTGCCGAAGCCTCGCTTCTTCCCGATACGCGCTGAACCCCGTTCCTGATACCTCATCCGGGGTCATGGCGAGGATCGTTGGTTCGGGGACGACCGTACATTCGAGGTGGTCCTTGAACACGTCGTCGATCGGGGCCCTCAAGCGGATTGGTTTACGCCGGGCAATCGCATATTGGATGCTTGGAGTGCCATTGCCGGCCATGATACAGTTCAGTAGACGTGTGGTAAGGCGCAATTGAGCAGGCGCCCGTCGACAAGAGGTGAGTGACGATGTTCGGGCAACGACGACGTGGCGCGTCTTTTATTGTGACGACCTTGATGACCGTGGGCCTGGTGGCCGTCACGGGAGAGTCAGGGCCGGTGTCGGCCGCTGACGAGGGCGAGGTTTTGCGGTGCACCCCAGTGGTGTATCTCGCTCAGGGAACATCGGTGACAGTCGAGGGCGTTACGGTCACCGCCACACTAAATACGGCACGTGAAAGTGTGGCCGGAGCCATCAACCCGTACGCGTATTTCTTGGGAGCCCTGTTTGAGCCGGTTGGGTTCGTGGGCTGGCCGGCATCCTTCGAGACGTCCTGGGAGTTCGATCCACCGATTCCCGCTGTGCGGTTCGAGACGCAATATCACACTGACGGGATAGGAGAGACGTTCACCTTGACTGCGAGAAACTCGAATCTCGCGAGCCCTCAGATTTGGACGACCGCGATCGTCGATCAGAACACGACCGTTCAAACCGTATTCTCGTCACCTGCGGACAAGATCGATGCGAGGTTCTCGCCGGAAGTTGGTCAGTTCGCCTCGTATCTCATCATGTGCATTCCCATCCGATCGGCGACCGTGCAAGCGCCGTCCGGCTCCATGGTCACGGGCGAACAACTGCCGTCACTCGTTGCGACCGCTTTCGTGACACCAGGGATTGTGTCCACAGCAGCTAACACACCAGTGACATTCGATCAGGAGCCAACGTGCGGTCTGGAAGATGGTCTCGGCAACTCGGTCGTGCTCTCGAGCTCGACACCCGCGGGGACATACGCCGTCGTCTGTGTCGGTGGCACGGCGACGGGTTTCGAATTACTCACTTACCTCGACGGAGTGTTCGTGGTAGAGGAGTACCGGCGGGGCTTTCCAGAGGACTACCTCGAGCGTCGTTTGGCTGCCGAGGCCTCGCTTCTTCCTGACACGCATTGATCGAAAACGCCACCTGATTTCCGAAGCCAATCGAGCCTTCAGATGGGCGGGAAAGCCCGCTGTCATGTAAATCGCGATGGGTGTGGTCCCACTGGCGCTGATCGGCGGAGTTCTCGGCGGATCGCAGACAGCCGGCGCAGGTGCCGCCGTCTTCGGCGTCGACTACTTCATATCCGCGCCGCTGGTACAGGGGTCGTACGTATCGTTGACGTCTGAATTTATCCAGGAAACATTTGATGGCTATGGCTATGGCTCGGGCCCGTGCCCCAGCTCGTTGGCTAGCGGAGCAATCACGGTGACCGCCGGCGTGTGCACAGTCAGCGCATTAAACGAGTACGGGGGAGCGAGTTCCACAGGTGCAACTGCCAACGTGGATGACGCTGGCTGGAACTATGCCACGACTGGAGGCACTGGACTGATCGAGTTCACGATGTCGGCTCCACAGAGGTACCTCGGATTTTGGTGGAGTGCTGGTTCGGCCTCGAACGCTGTGACGTTCTACAGCGGTGAAACGGAGATCTTGAGTTTGACCACTGCTGAAGTCTTCGCCCTGTTCGGCAGTGCCCCCACGAACCAGGCCACGTACACGGTGGACGACGTATCAACTGTTGATGCCATTGACCCGAGCATCGAAGCCACAAACGGATCGGCGTATTTCAAGCATCATTACTTCGGGAATCCACGCGGATACTCCACGACCTCTCCAACGTGGGCTCAATGGAACTTGCACACCTTGGCAAGATCGGAGCCGTTCGTCTACCTCCACATTTTCAGCAAGGGTGGTCTCTACTTCGACCGCGTGGTCTTTTCGGGTGGTGGATTCGAATTCGACAACTTCGTCGTCTCGCCGTTGGCCCAGACGCCGAATGGCTCTCTCGTGCCTGTGGGAGGTGTGGAGGGCACGCCTCCTCCAGACTTCGAACCAGATAGTCGTCCGCGCACTCCGTCGATCGATCTGGATCACTACCTCGTGCGGACGGAGTTGCCTGACACCGGCGCTGAGTCTGGTGCCGTTGCGTGGATCGGGGCGTGCCTCGTGCTTGGCGGAGGTGCCATCACGGTCAGGGTTCGTCGATCAAGGGTGCGCCTGACAGCTTGATTGCCCGATCGGGCACATGTCAACGCAACTCCTGCCTGATCATCTGAACTGTTGCCGACAAGACGCCCATCCGCAATCGACCCTCCTACGGTTGGTCGTGTCGGAAACAGGTTCGCATCGTCGAATCAAGAGCAGAGGATTTCTTTGTGGTGCGTCATTCGAAATCGATGGTCGAGAAGTTGGTAATCAGAGTGTGTATCGGGGTGGCGGCGGGGTCGGTGCTCGGTCTCGTGGCGCTCGAGAGTCCACTGAGTGCGGCTGGCACTCTTGAGGATTTCGAGTCCGATAGCGAGGGTGGATATCCAGCGAATTGGACCGTTGTTCAAGAACGTGTCGTTCTCGGTGAAACGTCGCTGGCAGGTTGTACATCGATCGATCAGGCGTCGTACGACACCTTGGACAATCTCGATGATCCGTGGCGTTTCTTGTGGAGCCCTGAGAGACCTGGCATCGATAGGTCGCCGACTTTCGGCACGCTCGGTTCTGGTACGCACGACGAGTACGGATACTTCCGCGAATGGTTCGCTCCCGGTGAATCGAGTCAGTACCTCGTTGATGGAAGCATTCAGTCCTGGTGGTATGACGGTTACTACGGCTTCGGTCCAGAGGACGACTATCCGAACAACTTCGACCAACTCACCGTCGATCAACGCGTCGACCTTTTGGTGATGCAGGCCGAGTACCTCAACGACCAGCCAGCGGATCCTCAATGGAGTACCTACGAGGATCGGTACGACGTCATGGTGCTCGACGGCACCGGCTACGGCATCGGATGGAACAGCCAGGTTCTACAGCTGTACAGCTGGACGGACTCCTACGAAGGCCATGTCATCCACGGCCCGGCGGTCGTCAGCACTGGTGTCTTCAATGTGACGACCGAGGCAACCGTGAGCTTCAAGTTTTCGGCGTCACGCGACATGGACTATTTCCACGTCTATGGATATCTCCAGGACATCAATGACTGCACGAAGCAGTATCCCGTCCTGGATGCCACCGGAGAAAGTCTTGGTTGGTCGACGTTTACGGCCGATGTGCCAACCGGGGAATATCGCTTCGTCTTCGTTGGCGGCACGTATGACGGCACCTGGGGACAGTTGGGTGGCGCCTTGCTCTGGATCGACGACATTGGATGTGTCGGGCTGGATGGTGGTTCATGTGCAGTCGTCACCTGCGACGCAGATCCAAACGGTCTGAGCGACTGCACACCTGAGCCGATTGGACCCGGACTCGAGATCGACGAGATCGAGTTCCTCCCCAATGAAAGTGGACCGACGCGTCCGATCCAGTGGATTCAGGACGCCCTCGCTGCTGAGACAGTCGAGGAATTGCCTTCGACTGGATCGAATACGAACCTGGTGTCATTAGCCGGAGCACTGACAATTCTCGGCGCAGGGATAATGGTGCTGCGCCGTCGTCAGACGATCACAGCGTCCTCACGACGATGAGATCTGGGCGCCAGGATGCCCGGCGCCCAGATACTCGTTTTCCAGGAATGCGTCTTTCAGCTACAGGGCTTGGAGGCGAGTTCGCCGCCGAGCGCATTCTGCAGAGCTGACAAGATCTCGTCGATCTCCGTCGACTTGTCTGCAGTTGACTCGGACAAAGAAAAGGCGCTTGCGGCCCACGTGTCACCGCGCAAATAGCGGATTTCGCCAAGGTGTGAGTCGCTCGTGCACATGATCTCGCTGTCGATCTCAGATTCGAGAGTCTCGGCATCGGCCCATACGTACGCACTGACTCCGATGGAGGAGAAGGTGTTGCAGATGGCGCGCTCAGCACTGGTCATCGCCATGGACTCCGGCTGACAGGTGTAGTCGTTGGCTTCGATCGCCTCGGTCACGTTGCCGAGGACCCCGTCGAACGTCTGCTCGCCGGAGTCGCCGCCGCCAGCCGCATCGCTTCCTGACTGGTCCGATGATCCGCCTCCACACGATGTGAGAAGAACGGCTGCTGCTGATAGGGCTAGGAAGGTATGTCGTTGATTTGTCACGGGCATGAAAAATAGTTCATCGGCACATTCGGTTCGTGGATGGCTTGGATGTGGGTCAGCGGCAGACGTTGCGCGTGTGTCCGACACCGTCGAGCGTCGACACGAGGACATCCCCCGGCTTCAAGAACGTCGGCGGCTTGTGCGACATGCCAACTCCACCTGGCGTGCCGGTGTAGATCACATCACCAGGGAGAAGTTCGACGATCGTCGACAGGTACGAAATGATCGTCGGCACATCGAAGATCAAGTCGTCGGTGAGCGTGTCTTGCACCGTCTCACCGTTGAGCGTCATCGACAGATGCATGCGATCGCGATTGGCGAGATCTGCTGCGTCCATGAGCCAGGGCCCGAATGGCGAGTAACCCCGACGGCTCTTACCGAGGTTGAACTGCGGCGGTTGCGTGGCGAACTGCAGAGTTCGATCGGAGATGTCTTGACCGACGGCCACGCCGGCGACGTGATCCCACGCCGAAGCGGCGGGAATATCGCGCCCACCAGTCGCGATCACGGCGACGAGTTCGACTTCCCAGTCCACTGTCTGTGAACCGAGCGTGATGTCGGCGTTCGGTGCAGCGATCGAACTGGTGAACTTGGTGAACGTCAATGGACTCGCCGGAATCGGCATACCGGATTCCTCGGCGTGTGTGCGGTAGTTGAGGCCGATCCCGAACACTTGATACGGCATGGGTGATGGTGCACCGAGTAGCGACGCATCGATCGATGGTGCCGTGTCGAACGCGCTCGATGGGAGTGATGCGCTGAACGCGCGGAGTGCGTCCCACCGTGCGAAGGCGTCCATCGGTTCGGGAGAGAATGCTTCGTTGGACGCCGTCTCGAGATCGACGTACCGGGTGCCGTCATCGCTCACGAGAACTGCGCGCCCACCGATGTTCGCGTAGCGAAGAGTCATACGTCGGACTGTACCAGTGCCGATTTTGGAGAAAGCTTGTGAGTAATCGGTCGGTCTCGGTTTTCGCTTCGTGACATGAACAAGAAGGCGAGCGCACTCAAGGCGCTGACAGTTGCACAGACAGCAATGATCACTCGACCATTCGTCGGATCGAATGTCAGCAAACCGATGAGGAGACCGACGAGGAAGAGAAGATTGTGGTTGACGTCGTAGAGAGCGAACTCGCGGCCGCCTGCTCCGGGGATTGCATTCGACTGCACAGTTGCGTCGGAACACAGCCGAATGTTCTGGAAGACGAATGTGCTGAAACCGAATCCCAGCAGGTATGCAATTCGCGTGTCGACGATCACCATCAGTGTGAACATGATCGCCGTACTGGTGAATGCGAGGAGGGTCATCATCCGTCGACTGAAATGCTCATTGACCCATTCGGCGGTGTTGGTGCCGATGAAGGTTCCCAGTCCACTCGCGCCCATCACGGCCGCGAAAGCGACGGCCGAATTCGCGTTGGATCCGTCACCGATCAGAGCAACACAGGCGAGTACCACTCCGAGAAGAAGACGATTGAGGCCAGTTGCTGTCATGGCGTAGCGAAGTTTTGGGACTCGCAAGTGTTCGAGCACTTCGCTCCATCGAGCAATGGTGTGTTCACGCCCACCACCAGTCGACCCGGCAATCGTTCGGATCCACAACGCTGACATTGCATGTCCGATAGCGACGATCACGAAACCTGTGGGTCCGATCAACCACAACAGTGCGACACCACACCCACCTCCGACCACACCGGCCACCGTTCCCACTGTCAAGCTCGCTGAGTCTGCGGCTACCAGTTCGTGGTTACGAACCAGGTGGCGAATGGACGCAAGACGCGCTGTGTATAGAACCTTCGAAGTGCACAACGACACCGCCCAGATGACGAACATGACCGGATCGACATCGAAAAGCGCAGCAAACAGAAGTCCGAGGACGAGGACGACTCGCAACATCTGCCCGTGGAACATGATCCCTCGTCGAGTGAAGCGATCAGCCATGAATCCGCTCAATGGTCCGGCCAACAAAATGGGAAGAGCTGAGGTCGCGACCATCGTTGCAATCTGCGACGTCGCAGGTCCCTTCGGGGTGAGGAACAAGACGAGACCAGCCAGGATGACCGTGCCTGCGGCGTCGCTGGCCTGAGAGGTGAATTGGGACAGAAGCAGCCGCCTGAAGTCGGAGTAGCGCAGGAGATCGCGACGTCGGACATGCAGAGCATTGTCTGAGCGAGTCAGTGTCGGCATCGGGAATTCGTCCACGCAGACACTCTCCCCAATGGAAATGACGGTGTTGGAAGGTTGCGGTGAACTTTGGCTGAACTTTGACCAGGACCGAGACCTATGAGGCACCTTGTAGGGCGAGCTTCACCGTTTGGCGATCATCAACCTGCCGCGTCTCCACGAGCGCGACAACAGCGCCGCCGGTCAGAGAGTGTCGGGCAGTGCGGAGGTTTCGGATCGATCGCGCAGGACGAAGTTCGGTACTTCGATGTCGGGCATCGTGTCGAAGTACCGAACCCTGATCGACGTGCTGCACAACACCGATTGTGGGTTCTCCGATGGGTCATCGCTCGTCGAGGTGTAGGCCACGTTGATGGTGTAGCCGTCGCCGTCTTCGAGGGGCAGTGAGACGCCGAGGAAGAACTCGAGTGTGTCTTCGAGATCGAAGCGAGAGACATCAGCGGTTGTTTCGATGTTGACTGGAGTGAAACCACCGGCCAATTCCTGCCACGGTTCGGAGTCACGAGAGATCCATTGCCACATCGCAGCTGGTGCCACCCATCCAGATGCGGAACCGGAGAAGGTTGCGATGGGCTCGAACCGATTCTGGTCGCCGGCGAGAAGGACGAAACCAGGTTCGTAGGAGATGTCGCATGTTCCCCCCGAACCAGCCGATGCACTAGAGGTACCGAAGGTGAGTGACGCGAGGGCGATCGCTGCGGCGGACAGCGCACGTGTTCGGATTGGGTGATTGTGATGCATGAGAATTCCCTAAAGTCGGACTGAATAGATACGTCACAGAGAGTAGATCAATCGGGTCTCAGTAGCGCAGTTTTTTAGGAACATTGTTGGTTTATGGTGAGGACATTGTGAGCGGAACAGCAGTTAAGCGCGTCCTATTTTTCGTTGTCCCCCTCCTCACGGTCGGTGGCACCCTTGGCGGGTCATCGGGGGTGAGCGCCGGAGTGTCCGAGTACGGCGTGGACTACTACATCTCACCACCACTCGTTCAGGGATCGTACGTGCCTGGGCAATCCGAGGACTTCAACGATTTTGATACCGCGGCTACTTGTCCGCCGACGATTGCCAATGGAGAGATCGCCGTGACGGGTGCGTGCAAAACTCTGATAGCGGATGGATCCGGAGGAGCAACTGCGGAAGCAATAGATCCGACTCCCACAGTGGGCGCACCAGGTTCGGATTACGCAAGCACAGACTCTGGGGGAGAGATCACCTTCATCATGCCCGAGGCTCAGCGTTATCTGGGTTTCTGGTGGAGCGCAGGTTCCGGCGGCAACATTGTTCGATTCTTTGACGGGGACAACGAGGTGCTCTCGTTGAACACCGATGACCTAACGGCTCTTCTCGGGTTAGCGCCAACCAGTGTCGGTGACTTCGGATCGACAGGATTTATCGAGTCCCTGGATACGGCCTCGACCTACGTCAGACATCACTATTTTGGTAATCCGCGCGGTGTGTTGGCCAGCGCGGCTGGCAGCCCACCGGTGATGACGGCAGCGCTGTGGGAGGGGAACACAACCAATTACGTGCCCGTCCCTGGCGGAACCATTTACTCGGAACCCTTCGTCTACCTTCATGTCCTCGGACAGGGAAACTTGAGCTTCGACCGGGTGACCTTTTCCGGCTTCGGCTTCGAATTCGACAACTTCGTGGTGTCGCCGTTCAGTCAAACACCACAGGGCTCATTGGTTCTTGCTGGTTCCGCCGCCGGAACGCCGCCGCCGGACTTCGAGCCGCCAGCTGGTGGCGGTCGCACACCGTCGATCGATCTCGGTCATTATCTCGAACGCTCTGAGTTGCCCAACACGGGCCGCCGCAACATGAGTCTCGAGTGGATGGCAGCAACGTTCGTTGCAATCGGAACGATTCTCTTGGGTGCACAGCGACGCATACGTCGCGTGTGAAAGCTCTCGGTACATCGTTGACGTTCGCTGTTGTTTCTCGCATGTGACCGAAAGGACACCAGGAGTCGGCACCGAAAGGTCACCTGTTGTTCACTGTGCACCTACTGTCATGGCATCGGCATTCGCCGATTCATGACACGACGTTTCGATCCCGAATCGTCCGTTCACAGGAGGAATCAATGCGTAAGCGTTCAATATCCCTCGCCCTGCTTGCAGCAGGATCGTTGATCTTCACAGCGTGTGGAGAGGACCCGGCCAACACAGCGACCACCCAAGCCCCGGCTGAGGAAAATGGCGAAGCCGAAGCAGGGGGCGACATCATTGCTGTCGCCACGGCTGCCGGATCTTTCAACACTCTTGCTGCGGCTCTCGAAGCGGCTGGTCTGATCGAAACCCTTCAGGGTGAAGGTCCATTCACAGTGTTCGCACCGACAGATGAAGCGTTCGCTGCACTGCCTGAAGGTCTTCTCGATGCCCTGCTGCTCCCCGAAAATGTGGAGATTCTCACGGCCATCTTGCTGTTCCATGTGATCTCCGGATCTGAAGTCACTTCCGACATGGTGGCTGCTGGTGATGTCGAGATGGCAAGTGGTGCCATGGCAACGATCGTCGTCGATGGCGAGACCATCACGATCGCCGGTGCGCCAATCACAGCGGTGGACGTTCAGGCGTCCAATGGCGTCATTCACGTCCTCAGCAGTGTCATGGTGCCAGCTGACGTCGACGTCGCAGCACTTCTTGCTGGCTGATTTCCTGACGCAGTCACCCAGTGCAATCTGATAGTTGGGGCGAGGTCTTCGGACTTCGCCCCAACTCGTTGTCCGGTGCTAGTGCACTTGGTCCATGATGTCAGGGGAGATTTTGCAAGTCGTCATGATCTTTGGGCCGTCCACTCGCTTGCTTGTTGACCTTGAGATCGTTCAATGAAATAACGGGAACCAGTAATCCACTGATTATCCGAGATTCGGAACGTCCGTAACAAGCATCGAATGTGACTCCATCGATGTCCATGAGAATCTCGATGCGAATTGGTGCTTCACCCATTCGAACGATGCGGTCAGGGTCTTCGAACAGTGGAGGAGTCAGATCTGGAGTGTCGAACCCAAATTCACGTAGACACGCAACAATTCGTTCAGCGTTGGTGCGATTTCTTGCAACCCAGATGTCCAAATCTGCAGTGGCGCGCGGGTAGCCATGAAGTGCAACTGCAAACCCTCCGACGAGGAGATATTCAACGTTGTGGTCGTTGAGTAATTTCAAGAACTCGGAGAAGTCTTGAGGAAACTCGATCTTGTCCATAGTTCATCCTGACCAGTTCAAGAACGTGTTGAAGACGGGCTTCGGGGGCCTGAGTTGACCAGTACGCCTTATCCAATTCGGTGGCTTCTTGGTGAGTGGCCGAAATGTGCAGCGTTTTCTCCATCGAGCCCAAATTCTACCGATCGATGCGAAGAGTTGGAGATAAGACTCCCGTGCTCCTTGGCCCGACTACCCAACGCAATCGTGATCGCAGCACTTCTTGCTGGCTGATTTCCTGACGCAGTCACTCAGTGCAATCTGATAGTTGGGGCGAGGTCTTCGGACTTCGCCCCAACTATCTCACCTTCGTTGCGGAGGCAGTACGCGAGATTCTCCGCCTATCATGAAAAAATGCAAAGACTGAAGAGTTTCATCGCCCCAGTCGTCGTTATCGCCGTCGCCACTGCCGTCTTCATAGCTAGTGCAGTTCGACTTTGACGTGAGTCGGTTTATTTCTTTTCGTCCGGCAAATTATCGATGCCATTACCGATTGCCATGAATGTTGGAGCCCAGAGCCCAACGAAAATTCCAAAGCGCTCTCCTGATGCTTGAACCTCGCCGTTATCTGTTCCGCCCTGAGTGAACCAGATGACGATGCTCGCAATAACCGACAGGAATCCAAGCGCATAGGAAAGATTCGCGCTGTAGCCCCATGATTTCAATTTCCTCAACATACGTACTCCTTGTTGCAAATTGAAATGAGCTTTTGCCCACGTGCGAATTGTCCCACACAGTCAAAGAACCTCACGGGATGCTGGGCGGCGTCCCGGCACGTCCCATTCCTTTGCGTGACTCGATCATTGACAAAGGTTGGAGTCATCACCAGACTCGAGGCACATCAGAGGCGTCTCGGCCAAAAGGTCGGTAAGAATACAACTATGAGCGTCGTCATTCGGGATCTGCTTCTCACAGACATCGGCCCTGCTGTGCGTCTCCTGGAGGAATGTCGAAATCTGGCTGATACGAAACCGGCAGATATCGCACAATTCGTGAATGACGTTTCCTCTGGCGCACCAGGAGTCGTCGCGGTTCTCGGTGAAAAGATCGTGGGAATCATCCAAGCTCGCACCGTCGCTGACGATGCCTGGATCAACGTTGTTGTTATCGATAGTTCCTGGCGTCATCAAGGACTGGGTTCCAAGATGCTGCAAAGGCTCGAAGAAAAGTTGATGCATCTGGGTGTACGGAAAATCTCTGCTTTGCTGTCGAATTCCCAAGCAGGAGAAACCGCTTTGGTGAATCGTGGTTTCACCTCCACTCACGATCTCGTGCTGTACGAGAAGTTGGAGCCGATTGCTCCGACTGCGATGCGTATCGTCGATCAATATGGCGGGGAGATTCTGCCGACAACGCTTTGGGACCGTGTTGCTGGAATGCATGAGGAAAAACGGGTCATTGATGGGCGTGTAGTGGCGCCCTTGGCCGATCCAACGACTGCTGAGAAAGTGGGAGTCAAGGCTCCAGCAACTGTCTTGCTTTTTGGCCCTCCGGGCACTGGCAAGACAACTTTTGCCAAAGCCATTGCGGGTCGTCTTGGGTGGCCATTTATTGAACTACTGCCGTCCAAATTGGAAAGCGGAAGTGACTCGATGTCGTCGGAACTTCGAACTGCCATCAGTGATCTTCTCCAGTTGGATCACGCGGTTGTCTTCATCGATGAATTCGATGAGATCGCCTCGGCCAGGGAACACAATCCAACAACAAAAGGGGTGGTGAACGAATTATTGAAAATGATTCCTCTCTATCGATCCACCCCGGGACACTTGTTGGTCTGTGCCACGAATTTCGTAGGAGACATTGACTCGGCTGTGTTGCGTCCGGGCAGATTTGACTTGGTGATCCCGATCGGCCCGCCCGATCTCGTGGCGCGACGTGCATTGTGGAACGCTGCCCTTTCGTCGCTGGACCACCGTGGCGTCGAAATTGAAAAGCTCGCGCTTCAAACCGAGGGTTACACACCTGGTGATGTGGAATTGGCGGCCCAAAGGGCTGCAGCTGCTGCCTTTGACCGCATTCGAGAAGGTGCTGAGCCTCCGCATATTTCCGCAGACGATCTTGATGCGGCTATCGCCCGTACTCGAGCCTCGGTGACGAGTGAAATTCGCCAACGATTCAGCGAAGAGGCCGATCGATTCGCTCGGGTGTGAATGTCTCAAGGGTTTGATCTCAGCGAGTTCCTCAGTCGTCGGACCGACCTCGAGTCCCGCGTCACGGCGAGCCGGCCAACACGGCCACCACCGAAGTCACGATAGAAGACAGTGACTCCAGCGAGGAGTTGGGCGACATCGTTTCCGTCGCATCTGCTGCTGGCTCGTTCTCGACCTTGGCTGCGGCTCTCGAAGCTGCCGGTCTCATTGAGACCCTTCAAGGTGAAGGTCCTTTCACCGTGTTCGCACCCACGGATGAGGCATTCGCTGCCCTTCCCGATGGGTTGCTCGACGCCCTGCTCCTCCCGGAGAACGTTGAAGTTTTGAAGTCCATCTTGCTGTTCCACGTGATCAGCTCGGTCATGGTTCCGTCCGATGTGGATGTGGCTGCGCTGCTTGCTGGCTGATTCCAGACGAAAATCGATCAATTCGAAAAGTGGGGGTGAGGCTTGCGGGCTTCACCCCCACTCGTTTGTGGGAGCGAAAGAAAAAGTTTTCCGCTGGGGCCTCTCTTTCGAATTCACCGCTCACGCCTATTCTGTTATCGGTGGATCAAACAGTGACAAGTCGCAAACGATCTCGGGAACCAGAGACGATGGAAAGGATTCTCATCAGCGCCCGCAAAGAGATTGCGGCGAAGGGAATTCTCGGTCTTCGTGTCGCCGATGTTGCAGAGGGAGCATTTTCCTCTGTGACTCAGATCTACCGCTACTTCGGTGATCGAAACGGACTCTTGGCCCGCGTACTCGGCGATTGGTACGAGGAGTCCCTTGATCAGAGTCTGACCACTATCCAGAAGCGACTCGACGTAATCGAAAACGTGACGATCGATGACATTGCTGATGCGCTACCCAGTCCGACCGAGGATTGGGTACGCGTTCACAGTGGCATGCGGCTTCAGATTCTTGCGACATCTGTGACCAATTCAGCGCTTCAGGAACGCCTGAAGGCAATCGCCAGCGTCCATTTGCTTCGATGGAACGAGTACATCGAACGCGTGGCATCGAGGCTTGGTGACGAAGAAGAGTTGGATGATCGAGTGTTCACGATCATGATCGCGATGCAGATGCCGTACTACCGGTTCCTACTCGATGACGGCGGTTTCAGTGAATCGGAGTACCGCGATTTTTTACGACAGAAGTTGCGCCGCTGACGCAGGCGCGCTTGGTGAGTTGATTGTGATGAACTGAAGCTTGCGGAAGAAAATTTTCTTCCGCAAGTCGGTCATTGTCTCTTTGTTCCCGAGCACATAAACAGGTGGGGCTCACAATGTGCATGGCTCTTACGCCCATTACCGAAAGTTGAAGGAACAATCATGAGTTTTCGTCTTCGTGCAGGTACTGCGGCATCCACGGTCGTGTTGGTGGCTGCCGCCGCTCTGGCACAGGCTGCCCCAGCTGGTGCCATCGGCGCGGTCTTCGGACTCGACTACTACATCAGCGCGCCATTGGTCCAAGGAACACACGTATCAGGCGGAGTTAAGGAAAATTTCAACTCCTTGGTATCGTGCAGCGGCTCGATCGGAACGGGCAGTGCAATTGCGGTTTCCGGAGATTGCGTGCTGGAGAGTTCTGCGAATCAATTCGGTGGGGCCGTAACGGACAGCGCGACCCCAACGGCTGGAGGCAGCGGTTCAGCTTTCCCAATTGCTGACAATGATCCAGGAACCACCTTCACTCTTTCTGGACCGCAGTGTTATCTCGGCTTTTACTGGACTGCCGGCTCGGGTGGCAACACCGTTGAGTTCTTCAGTGACGGGGAACTGGTTCTCTCTTTCAACAGTGATCAAATTATTGCAATCCTCAATCCAAGTGAAGTAGCAACACTCGTGTCAGTAGGTGGCACGACGTATCAGAAGGCACTTTGGTACGGCAATCCCCGCGGTCACTCGGATATCGATTCCAATGGAATACCCGACGGAACCTCAACCCTCAACGATGGCGAGCCTTATGTCTACCTCAACGTTTATGGTAAGGGTGGTTTGACGTTCAACTCGGTTCGGTTCTCTGGCCCCAACTTCGAATTCGACAATCTTGCGTTCTCTTCTTCGTGCGAGACGCCCCCGAGTTCGAGTGTCTATCTTGGCTACGTTGGAGAAGGCGAACCTGAGTCGCCGAACTTGCGGATTAATCCAGACTACCTCACACGAACGACCGAGGAACTTCCGAACACCGGGGCCTCATCAAATACTCTTAACTGGGTCGCTTTGGCCCTCGCCGGAGGAGGCATTTCTCTCCTAAGGATTCGACGAAGACTTGCCGAGTACTGATCTTTAGAACTTCCAACGGCGTGATCCACGTGATCAGCTCGGTCATGGTTCCGTCTGATGTGGATGTGGCTGCTCTTCTTGCTGGCTGATTCCAGAAGAAGATCGAAATCCTCTAAAAGTGGGGGTGAGGCTTGCGGGCTTCACCCCCACTGCATTTTCTGAAGACGGCGCCCGAATTGACTGTCAGACTGTCGCCATGAGCGTCGTGATTCGAGATTTACTGTCGACCGATATCAGCCCCGCTGTGCGGCTGTTGGAAGAGTGTCGATCCCTACCTGATACGAAACCGGCCGATTTCGCCCAATTCGTGAGCGATGTGTCATCTGGTGCTCCAGGTGTCGTCGCGGTCGACGCGGCCTAGCGCCACAAAGGAATCGGCTCGGCGATGCTGCAGCGTCTGGAAGAAAAGTTGATGCATCTGGGTGTACGGAAAATCTCTGCTTTGCTGTCGAATTCCCAAGCAGGAGAAACCGCTTTGGTGAATCGTGGTTTCACCTCCACTCACGATCTCGTGCTGTACGAGAAGTTCGAGCCCATTGCTCCGACTGCGATGCGTATCGTCGATCAATATGGTGGCGAGATTCTGTCGGCCGATCTGTGGGATCGGGTAGCTGGCATGCACGAAGAAAAGAGAATCATCGACGGGCGTGTCGTAGCGCCACTCGCCGACCCGAACAAAGCAGAATAAGTCGGTGTGAAGGCCCCGGCGACGGTGCTGCTCTTTGGCCCTCCAGGAGCCGGGAAGACGACCTTCGCCAAAGCAATAGCCGGCCGTCTGGGATGGCCGTTCATCGAGTTGCTGCCGTCCAAATTGGAGAGCGGAAGTGATTCGATGTCTTCGGAGTTGCGCACGGCAATGAACGACTTGTTGCAACTGGATCGTGCTGTCGTCTTCATCGACGAGTTCGACGAAATCGCATCGGCCAGAGAACGCAACCCCACGACCAAAGGAGTGGTCAACGAATTGCTGAAGATGATTCCGGCGTATCGATCTGCGCCGGGACATCTCTTGGTGTGCGCCACGAATTTCGTCGGCGAAATCGACTCGGCTGTGTTGCGTCCGGGCAGATTTGACTTGGTGATTCCGATCGGTCCGCCCGATCTGACAGCCCGGATTGCTCTGTGGGAAGCAGCGCTCTCACGCCTCGATCAACGCGGAGTCGACATCGACAATCTGGCGAGGAACACCGAGGGTTACACACCTGGTGACGTCGAGCTGGCTGCCCAACGAGCAGCAGCTGCCGCATTCGATCGGATTCGCGAAGGGGCAGGACCCTCTTACGTCTCAGCTGACGACCTCGACAGGGCGATCGGGCGCACCCGGGCATCGGTCACCAGTGACATTCGCCAGCGGTTCGCCGACGAAGCAGATCGCTTCGCCCGCGTCTAGACCTCTGAAACCAGTGCTTCGGGCAATGGGGAGCCTCTTGTAACCTTGCCGATGGACGTGCCTCATGTGTTTGTGGATTCCGCACCACATTGCGCACCATCCCCGCCTCCGTAGCTCAGTGGATAGAGCAACGGTTTCCTAAACCGCAGGTCGCAAGTTCGATTCTTGCCGGGGGCGCCGCAGAACACCTTGATACCGCAGGTTTTCTTGGATGCGCCATCTCGTGCTGACATCAGTTGTCTGCCGAGTTCTGTATCCATTTCTAGATGAGCCGTGGATGATCATCTACCTCACGTCATGGAGGCAGCTCACCTTCTCGCGCCAGCAAACTTCATGCATGTGATTTGAAATTGCGAACGACCACACCGGAATGATTGGTGACATCTGTATGTGGTATTGAAGAGTTCCGACGGTAGACCAGTAAGTGGCAACTGTTAGGTGGGTGGTTCTGGCGGATCACGCAGTATTGAGGTGGGAGCACCCTTTCATGTTTATTTGGCTATTGGGGCAAAGAGGTTCTGGGCATAGGTCGATCATCGTGGGAGCGCCTGCGCGATTGCTTGCCGTCGTGCTCTTGGGCGTTGCGCTGATCCAGGTCTTTGCAAGCGACGAAGTTGCAGGGGATACGCACTGCGATCTCACCGTTGGTGAGATCGTTGACGTGGACAGCCCCGTACTCGACACCATTCAAAAAGCGATCGATGCAGCTCAGCCCGGTAACACCGTGTGCATTCCTGCGGGCTCGTATACCGAGAACATCGTCGTCGCAAAGCAGATCACTCTCACAGGAAGCGAAATAGCGGATGATCCAACGACAATCAATTCTGGATCTGCCGGAATACCGGTCGTCACCGTCTCAGGGACCGGTAGCCCCGAGGGTGGTCGTCTCGAAATCAGTCACGTGACAGTCACTGGCGCACTGGGTACGACGAATATTGGCGCTGGAATTCTCGTCAGTTCGCCTTCAGATCAGACGGGGCTGTCGTTCACCTCTGTGACTTCGACTGGCAACGAAGGTGCGGGTATTGCCTTCAATGGCACGCCGTCCATATCTGATGTCGTGATGGACGACGTCACTTCATCCCTAAATGGCGAAGCGGGGATTCGCATCGCGTCTTCAATTTTGTCCTTCAATGGCCTGACCGTGAACAACTCCACCATCTCCTCAAACGGACACAATGGATTCAGCTTCAACCCGAGTGGATCCAACGTCGTGGGGACGAATTTCACGTTCACGGACAGCACATTTGAACTGAACAACACCAAGGGAGTGGTCAACTCTCATGATTTGTCGTTCTTCGGCTTCAATGGAAATGCCACACTCGACACAGTCTCTGTCACTACGGCGAGCGGGACTCCTGCGCATGGCGGATATGGAGTTGTCTTCCTCGGCAAGACTCCCTTCACTGCAGCAGGCAGTATCCGTCTCGAGAACGTCACCGTAAACGGGGCAGTAGGAAAGGGAGCACTCACATTTCAGCGATACACGGACCTTGCGTCCGTCGTGATGGTTGACGTGGATGTATCGGGAACCGTGGCCCCTTGGGGCCAGGTGATCGTCGATCACACTGGAGTGACTCCTCTCGACCTCGGCACTACCACAACGAAGAGCATCGTTCTCTGGAAAAGCGGAGGTGTCGACGCGACCGAAGTCAATCTCCTGACTGCAGCTGGAACCCCGCTCAATCGAAGCTCGCTCGCCGATGGATTCGATGCCGAAGATCAGATCGGTCACGCTGTTGACTTGGTGGGGCTCGGATTGGTGCGTTGGAAAGAGTCAACCCTCTTCGTCACACCATCGAGCTTCGCCGCTCCCTCGTCGACATCAGCCAGTATTCAACGCGCGATCAACATCTCAGTTGCTGGGGACACAGTGAATGTTGAAGCGGGTGTGTACCCCGAGGGAATGGTGAACCTCGACAAGGAGGGACTGACACTTCGAGGAGCTCAGTGGGGCGTTGACGCATTTACCCGAGGGCCATCTGGGATACCAGACAACGAGACGATCCTCAGTAATTCAGGCAGAATTTTCGACTTGAATGCACCGAACATAACTATTGATGGCTTCGTCTTTTCCAATCTCGGCAACAGAGCATTGGACAGCTATTCGTACATAGACGGATTGACGATCAAAAACACCATTTTTGTCGTCACAAGTAACAGTTCTGACAGTGGTGCAATTCAATTCGGTGGTGGAAGTGGAAGCAGTGGGCCGTACACGGCGAATTATTTCACCTTCGAGCGAAATTATCTCACGGGAACAGGAAGCGGCCCTGTGCTCTACCTCGGACATCAGATGTCCGGTGGAACGATCAAGGGCAATGTGTTCAACAGTCGGAGACTCACGTTCGGTCCATTCGGGCAGCCCGACGGTTGGGTCATCGAAGGCAACACTTTTGATGGGAATGTTGCGGGGGTTGCTTCAATAGCCCCCGGTGGAGCTTCCGGTACCTATGTCGGTTATGGGTTCAACGCTCAATTCGGTGATGCAGTATTCCGAAATAATGTCGTGTCGAAGATGTATCTCGGCATCGGCCAAATCAGCCTCGTTGATGGTCAAATTATTGGCAACACTTTCGAAGACAACTACGCGGGGGCATTCCAACTCTGGGGCGGTGAATACGAGTCCCCAGTTTCCCGTGATGTGCTCATCGCCAACAATCTCTTCTCGTACAACGGCACTGACAATACGTCGGATGATGCCGGGTTCTTATCGCAGGGATTCCGTCTTCGTCCTGGCTGTGATGTGGCTGAACCGTGCTCCGACCCAACGACCCCAAACGCGGCGTTGATTCAAGTTTTCCAAAATCGATTCATCGATTTGAATCAAAGCGGTGGCAAGACCCAAGTTTGGGCTGTGCGTAACAATTATCCTGGCGTCGTCGACGCAGAGTTCAATTATTGGGGCTCAGATGTTGTGACTGTTCTCGAGTCGAAGGTTGGTAAGGGAAGTTCCGACGCGGGCTCGGGGGCGGGTGACGTGTTCCCATGGATTTCGTCGTACACACCTGATCCGACCAAGGTAGGTCAGCCAGGATTCTGGCCGATTGATATCCAATCGCGCAGCTTGATCACCGCAGGAGAAGGGGATGAGTCGGTGAGTGGCGATCCCAGCCTTGGATCGCCGTCGATCTCTTTCGGCTCGGCCCTCGCTGGACCAATCTCGGTGACGTTCTCCTCCATTGTCGCGACACCCGAGACAGCCCTTCTCTTCGAAAGCCCTCCGTTCAACATGAGCACCGCTGTGCTTGTCGACATATCGATCGACGGGGATGCCGAGCCTCCCTACAAAATTTGTCTCGCACGGTCCGACGACTTTGACACGATCTGGCACTTCGAGGATGATGCATGGGTCAACATCACTGACGCAGTTCAGGGCCCCGATGGTTTCCTCTGTGGGACTACAGGGACGTTGTCCCCATTCGCAGTAGCGGAGGCTCTGCCTCCGGAACCAGAGGGACCGGGTTCGAGACCGCCATCTTTTGACTTTGAACTTCCTTTGCTGTTGCCAGACACGCGCTGAGAGTTCATCGCTGACGGTGGCATCGGTTGTGCCGGCGTGTGAATGGCCCTCGACCACGTCGTCAGAGAACCGAGCAGAGACACATTGCGCTTGAAGATCGAGCAGCTGTTTCACGGTCATGATGCCGTTTCCGGGTTCGAGGAGGAAACGGTCGATCAGCCGTCCTCGTGGAGTGAAACCCAGCATGATTTGATCCGGGTCACGTCGACTATCGGTGTATTCCTGAGAATGCTTATATGGGGATGCCTATATGGTGTGAAGCGGGCCTAGGGTTTCCGGACCATTGTCAGAGTTCCTGTGATGTCTCCAGCCGGAATCGAGCGCGTTTCCTGCCCGAATCGGGCCAGCTCTCTTGCCGGAAGCACGTTGGCAGGAACTTCCACTTGACAAACCGATACCTAACCGATTAATGATTAAGTCCTTAGCGGTTTCGGCCGATGTCACATCAGGAGGGGTTCCGTGGCCAGGTTCACCAAAGAGCAGTTCGAGCTCCACACGCAGCGATTGAGCGAAAAGCCCATGGATTGGGGCACGTTTCGCAAACAGGGCGAGTACAAGCGGGAATACGACCGCCCGCACGTGCGAATGGTCGGTGGCAGTGTCACCCAAGTTCATAACGAAGAGGGATGTGTCCCGGCCGAGGGATTCACCCTGTCGCTGATGATGATGCCGCCGGGAAGCGTCGCCCCGGCTCACGCTCATGAGGTGGAAGAGGTGTTCTTTTGCCTTCAGGGTCAACTGGTCGCGTTCTGGGAGGACGAGGACGGCACTGTGCTCGAAACCACGCTCTACCCGAACGACCTCAATCACAGCCCTCCGGGGATCCTTCATGGTCTGCGCAACGATTCGCAGGCTGATGCCTTGGTCCAGGTGATCATCGGGACGGGTCGGCCACTGCCACCCACCTATATCGATCCCAAACTGGCCAACCTCTGAGACCGGTCCGTCGTCCGTTGTATCTGTCCGACTTCTCATCCAATGGGATCGCCCAGCGCGTGCGTGCCGGGTCGGTGGGTGTGATCGTGCCTCTCGGTGCCACCGAACAGCATGGCCCACACCTGCCGCTCGACGTCGATTCGACCATCGCCGTCGCCGTGGCATCGGCGGTCGCAGAACGACTCGGCGCGGCGGGTCATGACTGCATGGTTGCGCCCGTTCTGCCCTTTGGTGACAGCGCACATCACGAGTCATTCGCCGGCTCTGTGTCCTTGCGGCGACAAGTTGTCGCCGATGTGTTGCACGACCTGTGTGAGTCCTTCTTGCGGACGCCATTCGCGTGGGTGGCTCTGATCACCGGACATGCAGGCAATTGCTGGGCAATGCGCGACGTCGCTTCTCGACACGCCAATGGCCGGGTCATCTCTGTGGACGACTGGCCAGCAATGCGGTCAGCCATCCATGATGTCGCTCGTACCGATCTCGGACTCGATCCTGAATACGTGGGCACACATGCCGGACATTTCGAGACCAGCATCATGTTGCACCTGCGACCCGAGTCCGTGGACATGACAGTGGCTGAGGCTGGTGCGATTGGAGATCCGAATGTTCTCGGAACCCGATTGCGTGACGAAGGGATGCGTACGGTGTCGCCCAACGGGGTCATCGGTGACCCCACCGAGGCGACAGAGGAAGCCGGAAAGAAGTACCTCGAAGCTTTGATCGGTTACAACACCGCAACGATCCGCATGTGGCTCACATCATGAAGCGATTGGGCGCGCTGAACGTGGGCAAGCTACTCGAAGCGAGTTTCGCGCCGGTGGTCATCGTTGTGTTGACCATCTATATGTGGCTCACGAGTCCGGTCTTCATGACCTCTGTCAACATCACCAACATTTTGTTGCAGGTGTCGATCCTGGCCATCGTCTCGTTCGGCATGACGTTCGTGATCATTGCCGGTCAACTCGATCTGTCTCAGGGGTCTGCCAATGCCCTCATCGGAGTCATCGCCGCGGACGTGATGGTTCGATCGGACAACATCTTCGTTGGCATCTTGGTTGGCATCGCACTCGGTGTCGGTGTCGGACTCTTCAACGGATACGTCACGGCGTATCTGAAGGTGCCCTCGTTCATCACGACTCTGGGTGTGCTGGTCATGGCCCGCGGTCTCGCTCGCGAGGTCACGGCTGGAAACACAGTGGGTGGACTGCAGGAGTCCTTCACCGACTTCATGTCGAAGGAATTGCTCGGCCTCGGGATGCCGGTTCTCATCGCCGTGGTGTGGGGTGTCGTGATGCACGTCTTGCTCAGTCGCACTCAATTCGGGCTCCACGTGTTCAGTGTCGGTGGTAATCCGGAGGCCTCTCACCGCGCAGGAATCAACGTCAAGCGGGTTCTGCTCGCAGTATTCGTCGTCAGCGGAATCTCGATTGCAGTGTCGGGTCTCACGCTCCTCGGTCGAGTGCGCGCCGGTCAGCCAAATGCATCCACCCTTCTCGAACTGTACGCCGTCGCCGCTGTGATCCTTGGTGGGACACGACTCACCGGTGGCAAGGGATCGATCCCACGCACAGCAGCAGGTGTGCTTCTCATCGGTCTCATCCAGAACTCCTTGAATCTGAAGAACGTCTCGTCGAATTACCAGCAGGTGGTTCTCGGCTTGGTGTTCATTCTCGCCATGACGACTGAGTCATTCGGTAATCAGGTTCGAGAAATCGCCCGCCGTCTTCGCAATTGGAGATCCGGCGGACAACCAGTGTCGTAAGAAGATTTCTCTTACGGCAGCACCACACACACCTTGACAACGGGGGAATGATGAAAACACGCAAATTGGGTATCGCGGCTGCGGCCGCGGCCATGCTCTTCGGAGTGACCGCATGTGGAAGTGATGACGGCTCGACGTCGTCTGACGCTTCGAGTGCGCCCACCGAAGAGACAAGTGGCGACTGTGCCGAGACGTACCAGGTTGGCTGGGCCAACCTCGACGCCGGCATTTTGTACTACCGGGATCTCGAGGCGGGACTCCAGGAATTCGCTGACGCGAACTGCTGGGAACTCGTCGCTACCGACGCTGCATACGACATCCCGAAGCAAATTGCCCAGATCGAAGACATGATCGTCAAGGGCGTCGATCTCATCATCGCCGCTCCTGGTGATCGTGACGCTCTGGTGGCCGTGTACGAAAAGGCCAATGAAGCGGGTGTTCCGATGCTGTCGACGGGCAACAACCTGGCCGATGGCAACGAGGCTCTCGAAATCGGTTTCGTCGGCACCGACTGGGAGGTCGAAGGCGTTCGCCAGACGGAATGGATGGTTTCCAAGCTCTCCGATGGTGACAAAGTCGCTCGAATCGGTGGCGTGGGTGCCACTCAGTACGTCCAGAAGCGCAAGGCTGGCTTCGAGGCGGTCATGGCCGAGAATCCGGGCATCGAAGTCGTGTTCAATCAGGACGCGAACGGCTTCAACCAGGAAGAGGGACTGCGTCTTGCACAGGATGCGCTCACAGCAAATCCCGATCTGAAGGCCATTTGGGCCGACAGTGACGCCCTCGCACTCGGCGCAGTCCAGGCTCTCAATGAGCGTGGCCTCAGCCAGGCGGACGTTCTCGTACTGGGTAGCGACGGCGAGCCGATCGCTTTCGATCAGATTCGCTCTGGCGAAGGCGTCGACTACACCATTGCCCTTCGTGGATTGCAGTGGGGTCGTCTCACCGCAGAGGTCGCGCATGCGTACCTGACCACGGGTGCCACGGGATACGAGTACTTCATTCAGGCACCGACCGAGGGTGTCAGCGCTGACAACATCGCCGACCGCACCAACGAGGACCTTCGCTGAGAAGGATGTGAGCTGAACGTGTCTGGGAACAAGTACCAAAACACCGATGTGTTGATCATTGGTGCCGGGGCGTCGGGCGGCGTTGTCGCCCGACGCCTCTCCCAGGCAGGTCTCAGCGTGCGCATCCTCGAGCAAGGGCAGTGGCCCGACCGTGGAGCGTTCCGCGGCGCCGAGGATGACTGGGAACTCACATATCGCAAGCAATGGTCTGCCGATCCGTGTATTCGTCAGCGACCAGAGGACTATCCGATCAACTCCGACGATGCCGACATCACACCGCTGATGTTCAACGGTGTCGGAGGCGGAACAATCATCTACAACGGCACGTGGCCGCGAATGCTGCCGTCGGATTTCCGAACGCGGTCTCTCGACGGCGTCGGCGACGATTGGCCTGTCACATACGACGAACTCAAACCGTTCTACGACCGGACCGATGCCGATTTCGGCGTGTCCGGTCTTGGGGGAGATCCGTTCTTCCCCGACGACATCGACTATCCGTTGCCGCCGCTGCCGCTGGGCAAGGCGGGCCGCAAGGTTGCAGAGGGTCACAACCAGCTCGGATGGCACTGGTGGTTGGAGCCCAATGCCATCCTTTCACGGGCCTACAACGGACGCCGGCCGTGCGTGCAGCGAGGAACATGCACCTCTGGATGCGGAGAAGGCGCGAAAGCATCCACCGATCTCACTCACTTTCCGCAGGCCATCGACGATGGAGCCGAACTCGTCACCGGCGCACGAGTCGTGCGCATCGAACACGACGCCAAGGGCCTCGCTACTGGCGCAACGTATCTCACATCCGATGGAGCGGAGCATTTCGCTGGCGCGAGCATTGTGATCCTTGCAGCCAACGCGATCGGCACGCCACGACTGTTACTCATGTCCGCATCGAACGCGTTTCCTGATGGGCTGGCCAATCGGTCGGGCCTCGTCGGCAAGCGACTGATGATGCACACGTTCTCTGTCGTGACTGGATACTTCGAGGAATCCCTCGGAACGTGGCAGGGTCACTTTGGAGCGAGCATCACCTCCTATGAGTTCTACGAAACCGACCCCAAGCGCGGGTTCGCCCGTGGAGCGAAGTGGGCGTTGTCGCCTGTGGGTGGTCCGCTCGGGCACGTGTTGCCCCAACGTGCGGGTCAAGCAGTGTGGGGTCCTGCCCATCACGTCGACATGCTCGAGCGGTTCGGAAGAGGGGCTTCATGGGCGATCTTCGGAGAGGACCTTCCCGAAGAGACCAACTTCGTGTCCCTCGATCCGTCGCTCACTGACAGCAGCGGTCTGCCTGCGCCCAAGGTGACCTACACATTGGCAAAGAACTCGATCGACCTCACACACTTCCACGTCGACCGTGCAGTCGAATCAATGGAAGCAGCGGGCGCACGCGCCGTCACCAGCGACGTACTTCTGCCACATTCGGGATGGCACTTGATGGGCACAGCTCGTATGGGCGACGATCCCAAGACGTCGGTGGTCAACCGTTGGTCGCAGAGCCACGACGTCGCCAATCTGTTCATTGTCGACGCCAGCCAGTTCGTGACCTCGAGTGGTGTCAACCCGACGAGCACCATTGCCGCCCTCGCATTGCGCGCTGCTGATCACATCGTGTCCTCTCGATCAGAGATCCAGGTGCCGGCATGAGTTCTGCACTGATGTCTCGCCTTCTCGATATTGCAGAGCGTCTCGTTCCGACCACCGACACGATGGTCGGAGCCGGAAGTGTTCCTGAGGCGGAGAAGTTCATCAAGCGTGCGCTCGAGTCGCGTCCCGATCTCGGCGACGGTCTCGAGGACGCAGTCGGTGAGTGCACCGACCAGGTGATCGATGCTGCGGTGCGTGGCGAGTCCATCGATTCACAGGCCTTCGAACAGGTCGCAACATTGGTGATCGGCGCTTACTACATGAATCCCGTCGCCCGACGCCAGATCGGATATCCGGGTCAGCTCGCTCTCGAGTACGACCCGATGGAGTACGTCACGTGGGTCGACGAAGGCCTACTTGACCAGGTGATGAGCCGGGGCCCCCGGTTTCGAGAGGTGACTCAATGAAAAGCAGTCGTTCCGTCGTGCTGACGGACTATGCCCTTGGCCCGTCGGTGGTCGAGTTGGAAGTGCCTGCGCTGCGACCGGGTGAAATCCTCGTCGAGGTCAGTGCCGCCACGGTTTGTGGTACCGACGTGCACATCGCCACAGGGAACTTCCCGCAGTTGGCAACCCTCCCTTTGGTCATGGGCCATGAGGGAACGGGCATTGTCGTTGCCACGAGTGGCCGTACCGTCGACGTCAATGGACGCAACTTGGATATCGGATCCTCGATCGTCTGGGCGCATCCGTGGTGCGGTCACTGCTTCAGCTGTGCGATTGCTGAGGAGCCGACGATCTGTGAGAACACTGCCGGGTATGGCTGGGGACCTTCGCCTCGGGGGAGTTTGAACGGCACGTTTTCGGAGTACTTCATCGTCTCTCCAGAGTCCAAGGTTTTGCGCGTCTCGGATCGTCTCGACCCGGCCTTGGTATCGTCAGCGACGTGTGCATTGCGCACCGTGATGCATGCTTTGACGCGCATCCCGCGCATCCGCTTCAGCGATCATGTCGTCGTTCTCGGCTCGGGTCCCGTGGGCTTGTATGCCGCTGCGGTCGCGGCTGCCAGTGGGGCAGCTGGTGTGCACATGATCGGAGGACCGTCCGAGCGTTTGACGATTACCGATGACTGGGGTCTGACCACATGCTTTGACATCTTCTCCTCGACACATGAGGAACGGATGGCCGAAATCCTCGACCGAACCGGTGGACGCGGTGCCGATGTGGTCATCGAATGTGCAGGTCCAGCAGTGGCCTTCAATGAAGGCCTCGACGTACTGCGACGCGGCGGTTCCTATCTCATTTTAGGACAGGCCCATCGTGAAACGGTTCCGGTGAACACAACGGGACTCAAGGTGCGCCAGCAGAACGTGGTGACGTCGCTGTCAGCTGAGATCGTCCACTTCCACGAAGCCATGGCCTTTCTCGAGCGCTATGCCGAGAGATTCAGTCTCGCTCGGATGGTCGACACCCATGCGTTCTCACTCGATGACGTTTCTTCGGCACTTGGCGTCATGAAGTCCGGCGAAGCGATGAAGCCAGTGATCGATCCCAGAAACAACTCCCCTCGCAAAGGAACACCCTCGTGAACGATCTGTCAACCCTCGGCATTCAGAGCTCGTACGGCATCCAGATCGGTCATGCTGAACGTGCCGGCAGCGGTGGCACCATGCCGGTCTACGACCCGAGTACTGGACAGCAGGTGTCGCAAGTTCCTATCGCCTCAGCACAAGATGTCGACGATGCGGTCTCGGCGGCCAAGTCGGCCTTCCCGTCGTGGCGGGCGTTGAGTGTGGCCGAACGCGGCGACTACTTGCGCCGGCTCGCCGACGCCATGCGCGCCAACCGGGATCGGCTCGCAGCGATCGATGCACTCGATAGTGGGAATCCCTACGAGGCGATGAAGCGGGATCTCGATTACGCCGCTCAGTCTCTCGACTACTTCGCTGGCATCGCCCGCGAACTTGGAGGACGCACACTGTCGGCTTCGCCGGACGGGCTGCACATGACGTTGACCGAGCCCTACGGCGTCGTGGCGCGCATCATTCCTTTCAACCATCCGCTGATGTTCAGCGCCTATCACATCGCTGCACCTCTGGTGGCGGGCAACACGGTGGTGCTCAAGGCCCCTGATCAGACGCCGATCGCACCACTCGAGTTCGGTCGACTAGCGAGCACCATCCTCCCAGATGGAGTGCTCTCGGTTCTCACTGGTGATGGACGGACCACGGGGGAGGCGGTCGTTGCCCATCCCGATATTCGTCGCATCGGTTTCACTGGCCGACGCGAGACGGGCTTGCGAGTGATCGAAGCTGCAGCTCAGAGCGGACATCTGAAGAACGTCACAGTTGAGCTTGGCGGAAAGAATCCGATGATCGTGTTCCCGGACGCAGATCCCGCTTTCGTTGCAGAGCAGGCCGTTGCAGCGATGAACTTCGAGTCCTCTCAAGGCCAGAGTTGTGGTTCCACCTCCCGACTGCTCGTGCACGAATCATTGCGTGCCGAAGTCGTCGAGGCGCTGCACGCCCGCATGAGTTCGATCATCGTCGGACCGGCTCTCGCGCCGACGACGACAATGGGACCACTCGTTTCGAGTGCCCAGGCCGAACGGGTCATGGAATTCATCGAAGAGGGTCGACGCACGGCTCGGCTGGTGCTCGGAGGAGGCCGCACTGATGCGGTTCGGGAACATGGCGGCTACTACGTGGCGCCCACACTCTTCGACGACGTGACTCCAGATCATCTCATTGCGCGCGAGGAGATTTTCGGACCCGTGCTGTCTGTGATGTCCTGGAAGAAGTTCGACGATGTGATGACGATCGCCAACCACACCAACTACGGACTCACGGCCAACGTCATCACCAACAACTACGGCTGGGCGCTCGATGCTGCCCGCAAGGTGGAAGCTGGGTGCGTCTGGATCAACGGGCGCGGTCAGCACTACCTGGATACTCCGTTCGGCGGCTACAAAGACAGCGGCCTCGGATCTGAAGGATCCATGGAGTCCTTGCGGAGTTACACCCGAACCAAGGCTTTGCACATGCTCAATATCACCCCCTATCAGGATTGAACAGGAGACAGTTACATGACCACCATTGATGTCACAAGCGCAGAGGTCCTCGCTGCCAAGCAAGACGTTGCCGATGCCACGCGCATCTTGGCCCGAGAAAAGTTGATCGGTCCATTCGGACATCCGAGCGTGCGTATCGCTGGCACGAACCTCGTTGCCATCTTGGGAGACACGCACTTTGCGGTGAAGTTGTTGACAGAGGTCGGGCCTGAAGACGTCGCGATCATCGACATGGACGGAGAGCCACTCGATCCGTCGATCAGCGGACCGGGAGAGCGTTTCATCCACACCGAGATCTACAAGGCTCGACCCGACGTCAATGCGATCGTTCACGCTCACCCGGCTAACTGCATTGCCTTCAGCGTGTCGGATCGCCCGTTGCAGCCGCTGTGGCACCTTTGCACCGAGGTGTCCCAGGGTGTTCCAGTGCACATGAAGTCGATCCAGATCGACACCCCTGAGCTAGCCGCCGACCTCGCCGCCACGATGGGCTACCGCCCCTTCGTCTTGTTGCACGGGCACGGCAGTGTCGCTGTGGGCGATTGCATGGCGACGGCCTGCGTCCGCCAGATCAGCCTCGAGCGGGCGGCCAAACTGCAAGCCACGGTCGACGCCATGGGTGGTAGCACCCCGATCGCAGCTGATGAGATCAAGTCCGATGGGCTGAGTGTGGGTCTCACGCAGGAAGAAATCAACGCGCAGTGGGATTACTGGCGTCTCGAGATTTCGCGCCTGTGATCGACTCAAGGCCCACTTCGTGAAACCTGCGCCACTCCATTTCGTGCGAGCGTCGAGTTACGACGACGTGTGGCGTGCTTTCGCGGAGTCCGGCGGGGACGCGAAGGTGATCGCTGGGGGTCAGAGTTTGGTCGCGCTCCTCAATTTGCGTTTGGCAACTCCGGGAACGGTGGTCGACGTGAGTGGAATCGATGATCTTCGCCACATGTCCGTATCGCCGTCGGAGATCCGAATCGGAGCGATGGTGGCTCAGTGGACCGTTGAGCATGATCCGGAGATTCAGCAGATTCTGCCGGTCCTGTCCCGAGCGGTGTCACATATCGGTCATCCTCAGATTCGCAGTCGGGGAACTGTGGGCGGAAACGTCGCCCACGCAGATCCTTCATCGGAATTGCCCGCGCTCATGGTCGTCATGGAGGCAACGATGGAAGTTCTGGGACCGAGTGGACTACGGAGGGTTCCCGCTGCGGATTTCTTCTTGGGCCCGTATACGACAGCTCTCGACGATGATGAAATCCTTGTGCACATCGTGATCGGTCGTGAGGCGATCGAGCGACGGTACGGTTTCCATGAGATTGCCCGATGCCGTGGGGCGTTCGCCATGACTGGAGCTGTGGGGTCGATGAAACGTGGACCGGAGAGTCTTCGTCTTGCGTTGTTCGGTGTGGCGTCGGCACCGGTGCAGATCGATCTCGGATCACTCGACGTGATGTCGGCGTGGCCCACCGAGGAATTCGATCGTCTGCTGTCTGGACATTTCGCCGAGATGCTGGCACCCAATGACGACTTCCAGGCAACAGCAGATCAGCGCCGGTCGTATGCGGTGGTGTGCACGAAGAAGGTGCTGCATGAACTTCTCGGCTGAAACTGACATGCATCTCGATGTCGAAGTGACCGTCAATGGCGTTCGTGTTCGGCGCAGCATCGATGCCCGTATGCTGTTGATCGATTTTCTTCGCGTCGAACTCGGTCTCACTGGCACGCACAACGGCTGTTCGTACGGCGTGTGCGGAGCCTGCTCAGTCCTTGTGGACGGAGTGCCGGCGCGGTCGTGTTTGGCTTTGGCCGTACAACTCGACGGAGCGACGATCGAGACCATCGAGTCTGTGTCACAAACTCAGCGCGGCTCGGAGATTTTGGAAACCTTCAGTCGATGTCGCGGACTGCAGTGCGGGTTCTGCACACCGGGCATCGTCATGAGTCTCGTCGAACTCGATCGACGATCCCCGTCCCCATCACCCGATGAGATCGAGGACACGATTGACGGACACTTGTGTCGATGTACGGGATATGTCGCCATCAAACGTGCGGCACATGAGATTTTGGGAGACGTCGAGCCATGAGGTTCGTACGCCGAGAGGACGATCGACTCCTTACCGGTCAGGGTCGATTCCTGGACGACATCGAGGGGCCGAATCAGGTGCACGTTCGTTTCGTGCGTTCCCAGGTGGCACACGGTCGCCTCGATCTCGTCGATGTCGAGCAGGCTCGGGCACTTCGCGGCGTGTTCGCAGTGTGGACCGGTCCCGACATCATCGACCAGGTGCGCCCACTTGGTCCGTCCAAGGCAGATGGCGGCGTCTTCGAAGATCCGCTGTTCGCAGTCTTGGGACCCGAGGCAGGATTCATTCGCCACGCTCTGCGACCCATCCTCGCAGTGGACACCGTGCGGTATGTCGGCGAGCCGATTGTGGCGATCGCTGCGTGCGACCCGTACGTAGCAGAGGATGCTGCAGCGCTTGTCGATGTGATCATCGATGAACTACCCGCTCTGAGTGACCCGTTCGCAGCCCTGGCCGATGATGCGGTGCGACTCTACGACTGGCCGGACAATGTCTGTCTCGATCTCAAGGTGTCGACAGGTGACGTGAACACCGCCTTCGCGATGGCTGCGCATCGCACGCGGCGAACACTGCATTCGGCGCGGTTGTCGTGCAGCCCACTCGAAGGGCGTGGTGTGGTGGCGATTCCGGATGCCGTTGGTGGGGGCATCACCGTCTATTCATCCACCCAGATTCCACACATGGTGCGTGATGCCATTGCTGACGGACTCGGCTGGCCCCAGCACAGTGTGCGTGTCGTCGCCCCTGATGTGGGTGGCGGATTCGGTGCCAAAGCAATTCCCTACCCTGAAGAACTCTTCGTTCCGTGGGTGGCACGAACCTTGGGCCGGCCTGCGAAGTGGGTCGAGGATCGCTACGAACATTTCGTGAGTGCCATTGGTTCGCGCGATCAGATCCACGACATCGAGATCGCGCTCGACCGTGACGGCACAATTCTCGGTGTTCGGGATCATTTCGTCAGTGATGTTGGCGCGTTCAGTCCGCTCGGAGTGGTGCAGCCGTACAACACGGCAGCGCACCTGGCCGGCTGTTACCGGGTACCAAATCTTTCGATTCATATGACGTCGGTGGTGACGAACAAGCCACCGTTGTCTCCGTATCGCGGTGCCGGCCGACCTGAGGCAGTGTTCGCGATGGAGCGCATCATCGACATTGCCTGTCGCGAGCACGGTTTCGATCCCTCAGATGTGCGTCGGTCCAACGCGATCACCCGGGACGAGATCCCCTACTCAGTGGGAATTCCGTACCGAGATGGGCGACCTATCGTGTACGACTCGGGTGACTTCGCCGGATGTCTCGGCACGGCACTCGATCTCGCAGCGGTGGAATCGGATCCGCAGCCCAATCGAGGACGACCCGTGGGGTTCGGCATTGCGTGTTACGTGGAGGGAACGGGAATCGGTCCCTTCGAAAGTGCTGAGATCGACATGCTTGAGGATGGAACGGTGATCGTCGCGACCGGAGCTTGTTCGCAGGGACAATCTCATGAGACGGTTTTTGCGCGTCTGGCTGCCGACGTCCTTGGTATATCCGCTGATCGCGTGATCCTGGTCGGGGGCGATACCGCGGCGACATCGTTCGGTTGGGGGACGTTGGCCTCGCGCAGTGCGGTGAATGCGGGTAGTGCGATTCGTCGCGCAAGTGAGAACATCGCGCGCCAGGTGACCGACGAGCTGTGCTCGCTGTGGGAAGTTGCACCAGAGGACATCGTGTTCGCTGACAACCGCGTGTCAGTTGCTGGTACTCCCAGTATCTCGATGTCATGGGTCGATGTGATCGCGCGATTCTCACCCAAGTTCGGCACTCCCGACGCCACTCGAAACGGATTGTCAGCTTCGGCTCATTTCGTGCCCGAGACGGTGACGTTCGCAAATGGAGCACATGTCGCAAAGGTGGCGGTGGACACCGAGACTGGACAGGTGGAGATCCTCGACTACGTCGTGGTTCACGACTGCGGTCCTCTTTTAGATGAAGAGGTCGTGAATGGTCAGATCGAAGGCGGAGTGGCCCAAGGTCTCGGAGCTGCGTTATTTGAAGACTTGGCCTACGACGACAACGCGCAACCACTCAACCCGAACTTCATCGACTACATCCTTCCCCCTGCCTCTGAGATGCCCGACGTGCGAATCCATCATGTGGAGACGCGCAGTCCACTCAATCCGCTCGGTATCAAAGGTGTGGGGGAGGCGGGCACGATCCCCGTAGCTGCAGCGGTCCTCAATGCGATCGATCACGCCCTGAGGGACCAAGGAGTCGAAGTGCACCGCACTCCTGCGAGTCCGAAGATGATCACAGCACTTCTAGCGAAGGGACGACAATCATGACCGACCATGCAACACTCGAAGTGAGGAATCTGTCGAAGAACTATGGTGGCATCTTCGCTCTTGCTGACGTCTCTTTGTCGTTCCGCGCGGGCGAAGTCACCGCGATCGTGGGTGACAACGGTGCGGGGAAGTCGACGCTTCTCAAGGCCATGTGCGGAGCGCTCACCCCCGACACGGGGAAGATCATCGTGGAGGGCCGCGAATTCGAATTCCGAGGTCCCAATGATGCTCGTCAGGCCGGCATCGAGACGGTGCATCAGGACCTGGCCCTTGCCAACAATTTGTCGGTGGCGCAGAACATGTTCCTCGGGCGTGAGGAAGTTACTGGATTCTGGCCATTCAAGTTCTTGAAGACGCGATCAATGAACCAGAAGGCGTATGAGACGATCAATGGTCTGTCTGTCAACGTTCCCTCACCCCAGGCTGTTGTCGAGGAATTGAGTGGCGGACAACGACAGGCCATTGCGATCGCGCGCGCGACCACCTGGGGCAATTACGTCGTTCTGATGGATGAGCCAACCGCAGCGCTTGGAGTCACCGAGACAGCTCGCGTCGAGCAGCTGATCGCGACCTTGCGCGATCGGGGTCTGTGCGTGGTCATCGTCAGCCACGACCTGGGCCAGGTCGTTCGGGTCTCCGATCGCGTCGCTGTCATGAGACAAGGTCGTCTTGCAGCCCATTTGTTGACGTCTCAGACCTCTGGAGACGAAATACTTGCTCTCATCACCGGACTCAAAGAAGAATCCAGGCGTGGATAGTCACCTGAATCACATCACCAATCCCCGAGTAGATGCAGTCGACCGAATCGTCGACGGCTGGGTCCGGCAGGTGCCGGACTTCGATTCCGGTCCCATCCAAGTGCTCGGTCGTCTCAATCGTGTGGCGCGACTGCTGGACAACAACTTGCGGTCCTTCTTCCAAGTTCATGGACTGGGGATCGGTGACTACGACTTGATGGCTGCACTGTTCCGTATGGGCCCCCCGTACATGGCTCGGCCTTCATCGATCGCTCGCACTTCACTGCTCACCTCTGCCGGCGTCACGTTGCGAGTCGACCGCATGGTCAAAATGGGTATGGTCAAGCGTGTCGACGACCTCGATGATCGTCGCGGTGTGTACGTCCAGCTCACTGACGAAGGCGTAGATGTGGTCGGTCGTGTGGCCTTGATCAACAGGGAACGTCAGCGGCGCATGTTGAACTCGTTGACACCCGAGGAGTCCGCCATCCTCGAATCTGCGTTCCGCAAGCTCGAGCAATCACTCGTGAGTCCTGGTTGGCCCGATCAATGACGACAACGTCAGCGAACCATTCCCATCGAGTCGGCCTGATCGGATCGGGTGCTCTTGGCAACCTGATTCAAGGGCAGCTCGAAACTGGTGCGGTTCCTGGAGTCACATTGACCTCGGTGTTCAGCCTCGAGCTGGGCTCACTCGATCATGTGCTGGAGAATTGCGACATCGTCGTCGAGGCAGCTGGCCAAGCTGCTCTTCGAGCCCATGGCCCCGCGATCGTGGCCTCAGGTCGGACGCTGGTGGCACTCAGCAACGGGGTGCTGGCAGATGACGAGATGGCACGCGTCTTGACGTCTGGTCCCGGCAGATTCGTTCCGAGTGCTGGTGCCATCGGCGGATTCGATCTGATCGATGCGTTGAGAATTTCTGGACAGCTCACCGACGTCTCGTTGCACACCGTCAAGTCTCCGCCGAGTCTCGTTCAGCAGTGGATGAGCGATGACGAACGTGCCGTTCTCGAGGCAGGTTCCACCTTCGTCAACGTGTTCACCGGTAGTGCCCGTGATGCAACGCGCCTGTTCCCCGCCAACGCCAATGTGGCGGCAACGCTGGGTGTGCGCTCGATCGGCCTCGACCGGACACGGGTCATCATCGATGCGGATCCGCAGGCGCCCAGCACGCGCCATACCGTCGTTCTCGAGTCGACGCTCGGCCGATACGAGTTGACGTTCGCCAACACGCCGTCGATCTCGAATCCGAAGTCGAGCGAACTGGCAGCGTTCTCCGTTCTGCACGATCTCCAACAGTTGACCGCCCCCAATGTCGTGATGTGTGAGCCTCCAGGAGTGAATCGATGAGCCTTCTCGGTCGTGCCGTGACCCGTGTGGAAGATCATCGCTTCCTCACCGGTCGTGGTCGTTATGTCTACAACACACCGAGCGCTGATACGACGACGTATTGGCTCTCGTTCGTGCGTTCTCCCGTGGCTCATGGTCGACTTCTCGGTATCGATGTGTCAGCGGCTCTCGACGTGGATGGGGTGATCGAGGTCATCACCGGTAGCGACGTCGATCTGCCACCGATTCCTCCGGTGTTCGGCAGTCTCACTCATCCATTGATGGTGCGCCCGATCGTGGCCACTGACCGGGTGCGCTTCGTCGGGGAGATCATTGCGGTCGTTGTGGCAACGAGTGAATCGGCTGCGGTGGATGGAGCCAATGTCGTCATCGAAGACATCGATCCATTGGATGTGGTGATCGACCCAATGGATGCCGTGTCGTCGTCGGTTCATCTGTTCGAAGGTGCAGGCACCAACGTCACCTATTCCGGATCGCTTTCGTCGACAGGAGTGGACGAATCAACAGACTTGTTCGCCGGATGCGATGTGGTCGTGGAGCAAGTCATCGTCAATCAACGCCTCGCTCCGTGCCCTCTGGAACCCCGTGCCGCTGTCGTCGTGCCCGAGGGAGAGCGTCTGCACTGTTATCTCACCACGCAAACACCCCAGTTGGCCCGCGACACGATTGCCACCCAGTTGATGGTGTCGGTCGACATGATTCACGTGATTGCAGGCCCCGACGTGGGTGGAGGGTTCGGACCCAAGGACGGCTGGTATCCCGAGGACATCCTGACTGCCTGGGTTGCTCGTCGTCACGGCCGGACGACCCGTTGGCACGAGACGCGTTCGGAGAGCATGCTCGGTCTGTATCACGGACGGGCGCAGGTACAGACACTGCGCATCGGAGGCAGTCGTGAAGGTGATGTCCAGGCCTACGAGATGGTCATCGTTCAGGATGCAGGCGCGTATCCGAGTCTTGGTGCGTGGTTGCCGGATCTCACGATGATGATGGCTCCAGGAACGTACGACATCCCTCGGGTGCGCACGCGGTCGCAATCAGTGGTGACCAATTCGACGCCCGTCAATGCCTACCGAGGTGCGGGTCGTCCCGAAGCCACAGCTGCGATCGAGCGCATGATCGATCTGTTCTCCCGGCGTATCGGCCTCGATTCGATCGATGTGCGCCGTCGCAATCTGATCGCTCCATTCGCGTCGGCGCGTCCCAATGCCATGGGGACGATCTACGACTCAGGTGACTATCCAGCTGCGCTCGAGGCTCTTGTGCAACACGTCGACATCGCATCATTGCGCGCAGATCAAGATCGACGGCGAGCGTCGGGGGATCCTGTCCAACTGGGCATTGGCATCAGCACCTATGTCGAGGTCACGGGCGGTCCCTCAGCGGGGAGCGAGCACGCTCGCGTGTCTCTTGGTGCCGACGGCTCGGTGACCGTCTTCACTGGTACATCCCCACATGGGCAGGGTCACGAGACGTCATGGGCGATGTTGGCTGCGAGCGAACTCGGCGTGGACATGTCGAGTGTGACTGTCATGCACGGTGACACCGATCTCGTTCCCGAGGGTGTGGGAACGTACGGATCGCGTTCTTTGCAGTTAGGAGGGAGCGCGGTTGTCAAAGTGAGTCGGGATCTGATCGACGAAGCCAAGCGCATCGCGGCCCGCCATTTCGAAGCGGCTGAAGGGGATATCGAATTCGATGTCGACAGGGCGATGTTCCACGTTGCGGGAACGCCATCGAAGACATTGTCGTGGACCGATGTCGCTACGGTTGCAGATGCGCCTGTCACGTCGTACGGCAAGTACGAAGCAGCGAGTCCTACATTCCCCTCCGGAGCGCACTTGGCCGTTGTCGAGGTGGATGTGGAGACGGGGCACACTCGACTGCAGAGATTCATCTCCGCCGACGATGCAGGCCGCATTATCAACCCGTTGATCGCTCACGGTCAACGCCATGGGGGCATTGCTCAGGGCATTGCACAGGCCCTTTTCGAGGAGTTCTCGTATGACGATTTCGGGAATCCCCAAGGTGGCAACTTGGCTGAGTACGCGTTTCCGAGTGCTGCAGAAATGCCCCTTTTCGAATTGCTCGACGTCACGACGTCCACAGATGCCAATGTGATCGGCGTCAAAGGCATTGGCGAATCGGGCACGATCGGCTCGACGCCGGCAGTGCACAACGCCGTTCTCGATGCGCTTGCCCATCTCGGGGTAGATCACATCGACATGCCTTTGACGCCGTTCAAAGTCTGGTCTGCTGTTCACCAGATGTCATAGTCATTACGTCATAATCATCACGTCATAATCATCACGTCATAATCATCACGTCATAATCGTTACGTCATAGTCATTCGCATATCGGACTCAATCCGATCATCATCACAGAGAGGTTTTAGTCATGGAGAAACTGCACAACGAATTCATCGTCCACCGTGACATCCGCACCGCCTTCGAGGTCCTCACCGATCTCGAAGCTATTGCCCCGTGCTTGCCGGGTGCAACCCTCGAAGGTCGTGAGGGCGACAATTTCATCGGCTCAGTGAAAGTGAAGTTGGGGGCGATTGCTGTCAATTTCGGAGGAACCGTCCACATCGTCGAGAAGAACGAGAGTGACTACACCGTCTCGTTGTTAGCCAAGGGACGCGAGAAGAGCGGTCGTGGTATGGCTGAAGCGGCTATCGCTGCACGTCTCGAGGAGATGTCTGCCACCGAGACCAGGGTCGTGGTGGACACGGATTTGAAGATCATGGGCAAAATCGCTCAGTTCGGCCGAGGAATCATCAACGATGTCAGCAAACAGTTGATCGATCAGTTCGCTGGAAACCTGGATCGCCTGATGTCGGCGCCGTCCGAAGCCGGAGAGGAAGTCGCTGCCGCTCCGGCCCAGGAGAACGTTCTCGAATTGGGATCACTGCTGTCTGGTGTCTTGCTCAAGCGCCTCGTGCCAGTTGCGGTAGCCATTGCTGCGGTGATCGTGGTGCTGGTCCTCGTTCTCTGATCGGACCCAAGGCATTTCGTCACGAGACTCGTGGCTATGTCGCGCATCTTGTCACGTAGCGCCATCGAGGAGGTGATCGACGATGAGAGTCCTGGTCCCTCTGGCCGCAGCGATTCATGACTGGTAAGTCAGCAAAACGAATGTTCATGTTCATGTTCATGGCAATTCCTATGGCTAGGTCAAGATCGGTTCCCTGATCAACTCTGCCGGTACAAAGATGCCGGCAACACCACCGGCGGTTTCGACGTGTTGTCGCAGTCGAGCCGGTGTGGAAACTGCGAACAGTACCCCCTGGTCTGCGCTCGGTCTTTTCGCAGCAGGGTCATCTCCAGCACCTGGGGAATCTCCATCCCGTTGCTGACGACGTTTCTGCCGTCATTGTTGGGGTGGAGATGCACACACACGAAGTCCTCAAGGAGTCGACTCAGAACGGGTGCACGCAGATGGAACTGCTGCCAATAGTGGAGCGAATCGAGTGCGTGCAATTCGACGACGATGATCCGGAATCTCAGCAAGTTGCGGTGAGAGATATTGGCCAAGGCCAGCCACTCGGCACCTTCGATGTCCATCTGGAGGATGAAGTCATCTTCGGACGGAGACACCGATGAGTCGATCCACGAGTCGAGGGAAATGAATTCATCGGTATCGACCAGACCGATGTACTTGTCGAGAAAATTGAAATTCGGATTGTCCGATGAGGGCCCCTCCACCGAGCGATCAGCCATGAACACACGCATCCCGCGTCGAGCACAATCTTCTTCGAAGGCCGAGACATCACCCACTCCGGGGGAGAAACACGTCGTAATGCCTACAAGATCATCGGGCACCAAATACCCACCGTCACCCTCTGGTCCGAGCCGGATGAGTGGATATTGCGTTTCGACTGGGTGCAAGGAGTGCAGCAGAGATGACAGCGCGCCCTGCCCAGAGGCATGAATTTTGACGTATCCGAAGCGAATGACGAGGGGATGGATCAGCCATCGCCCCAGTCGAACCTTGACGAATCGCGGCAACCATCGGATAGGTCGTGTCACGAAAATCTCTCTCGGCTGTCGACGTCAGCGATTCATGAACGCGTCGACAGCGACACCGATGGCTGCCCCAACACGCATGTCGAGAGCATCATCCTCGACACGAATCTCGTACGTGTCCTTGATCTTGAAGTTCGCCCGGTTGACATGACCGACCTGGTTGCCATTCGCGTCGAGGATGCTGAACTGCACACGGAAGAGCCACGGAATATCTGCCACGAGTCCGATGACGCGGCGGGCAATCGCTTTGGCCTGACTGGTTTCAGTGACTGTCCATTGTCCGCTCGGCGTCTCGACACGGTAGGTCGAACGTCCCAGTGACGACTTGAAATCCTTAGTCATCACCCCGAGAGAGACACCGCTGCCATCGGTGATGTCATATGTGGCAGCGAGCTCGACGATGCTGCGCGCCTTGATGGTGAACCAGGTGCTCGTGTCATCAGGTCCTGTGCACGTGACTTCCTCTTTCAACTTCATACGGGCCTGTTGGATGGTGCCGAGCGGTGTGTCTTGGCCGTCGATGCGCGACAGATGCCAGATGTTCTTGATCACCGTCAGTTTTTGTGCGAGCTGCAGCGTGTAGGTCATGGTCCGAGTGTAGGGAACGATCATCGACTGTGAGGGGCGAGTCGATGGGTCGATCGCTGGTCCTTCAAAGTCATCTCTGAGGGAGTTTGGGGCATAAAGGCCGAATATCCTTGCGATGATGAAAGGTCGAGTGATTGCACTGTGGCTCGATGGGTTCGACATGGATCGGGCCGATGCGTGGCAACTACCGAATCTGGCCCGTCTGGCTCAGCAAGGAGCCGTGGCAACTCTGCACAACGGGACGGCGCATTACACGGGTCTGACAGGTGAGCATCTGTCGACGGGATTGGATCCGACAGATGCCCGCCGTGAGAGTGGCATTCACTTCGATCCTCAGACCTACGAATGCATCCAGGACGGAGTTGTACACAAGCCCATGATTGGTGGTGTTCCCACCGTCATCTTCGACGTGTGTTACTTCGACTTGGACAAAACGGGCAACGAAGTTGTGGGCATCACCGACTGGGGTGCGCACGATCCCGGAGGTCCATGCCAGTCCAGGCCCGGGACTTTGGCCGAAGAGATCCACGAGCGATTCGGAGTGGACCCTGCTCGAGCATGGATCTATGTCACTCCATGGGCATCGCGTGCAGCGTGCACACAGATGGGTCGTGCATTGAGCCAAGCAGTGGGTATCCGCAGTCGGATCGCACAGTGGCTGCTGACCGAACGATTCACCGATTGGAAACTGGCTGTCATTGGCTTTTCTGAATCACACAGCGCAAGCGAGGGACTGTTCCACGGTGCTGACGCAACGTCTCCATGGGCTCGTCTGAGATCAGCGCCCCAGGCTGGCAAAGCTCTGCGTTCGGTGTATGCCGCAGTCGATCGAGAAGTTGGGGAGATCGTCAACGCATTCCCGAATGACACAGTGGTTCTGTTCTCTATGCACGGCATGGGACTGAACAACAGTGACGCGCCGAGCATGGTGCTTTTGGGAGATCTCCTGGCCAGGTGGTGTGATATTCCTCACAAGCCGGTCAGGTCATTCCCGCTCGACCGTCGCGGTATACCGAAATTGTTATCGTCGCAATCATGGGTGTCGGAAATTCTTGGCGCACATAGCAGCGGTCGAGTACCAAGTCTGCGGCGTGTGGCGAGGTCGGTCCGCCGACGCTTGCCCAAGCGTGTGCAGCATCTCATCGCCCGTGTGCGTCGACAGGCGGTCACTGGCACGCGTCCCGTCAGGCCGAATCTGAAACCGGGACAGTTGTCGCTCGACTGGATGCCGATCATGCGATTGCGAAATCAATGGTCGGGTATGAAGGCGTTCGCTGTGCCGTCGTTCTATGACGGACGGATACGCCTCAACGTGCAGGGTCGTGAGGCCCACGGAGTCGTGAACGTGGACGAGTACGACGCAGTGATTGACGAGATCGAGACGTTGATCATGGCGTGTACGGAATCGCGCACCGGCAAGTCGGTGGTGAGAAAGATCGAGCGCCGCACCGGCGATCCACTGCAACGAGCCAATGACGATGTCGATCTCATTGTGTATTGGGCTGACGATGTGCTTGGGTTCTCTCACCCTGATCTCGGTGTCATCGGCCCGGTTCCGCCGCGCCGCACCGGTGGTCACGTCAGTCCGATCGGGAGGTGTGTCATCGTTGGACCGGACACAAAGCCCACGAGCCTCGGCATGTGGAGCTCGTTTGATGTGATGCCGACCATCCTGGGTCTCGCGGGAGTAACAGTGACGACTCCGATATCCGGCAATGTCAAACTGCCTGTGGGATGACATCACCGTTACGTTCTGCTCAACCAATCGCAGGTGGACGACCGATGGCCTCTGTCGTGATCCCTGTGCACAATGGCGCGGCAACGATCGGTCTGCAACTCAATGCACTCCTGGCACAGGATGTCGCGACCTCATGGGAGATCGTGATTGCTGACAATGGCTCTACGGATGGCACCCGTTCTGTCGTCGAGTCACATCGGATCACGAACAGGGTTCCCATCCGCATCGTCGAGGCCTCTCAGGTTCGTGGCGCCAATCATGCTCGAAATCGTGGTGTCGAGGAAGCGCGAGCGGATGTGATCGTTTTCTGTGACTGTGATGACGAGGTGCGCCCAGGCTGGCTTGCTGCACATATCGACGCCTTGTCAATCACCCGCAGTGCCATCACTGCAGGGCCCGTCGTGATCGATCGGATCAACAGTCTGCAGGCACAACGTCAGTCCAACGGACTCGTTGCTCCGGGTATTGCCGGCGATGTGCAGTTCGGTTGGGGTGCAAACTTCGGCTTTCATCGCAGCGTCTGGGAGCGCTGCGGACGATTTGACCCGGATTTCCTCTACGGGTTCGATGAGATCGAATTCATGGTGCGGGCACAGAGATCTGGTGCGCAGTTCGTCTGGCTCGAAGACGCCATCGTCGACTACAGGATTCCGAGTTCTGTGTGGAACGTGATCCGGAAATACTTTCGACAGGGTCAGATGTATCCACGCATCACCACTCTGCATCCAGATGTCTTCACGCCTCTGACGCTGTGGGGTGCGCTGATGAATGTACGTCGCGCAGGCGTGCGCATTGTCAAATCGGTGCTCCGGGCTCGACGTCATAACGCAATTGCAACGTTTGCTTACCACTACGGGATCTTTGTTGGGATCCTTGGTTCACGAATTCGACGCCGAACACGGCACAAGCTTTTACCACGTCACTGATAGTTGAGTGTGAAGCGCATCAGCTCGGCGTGATGAACGACCACACGCCGCCACCTGCATCAGTTCGACCAGTTGCGTTGACGGCTCGAACCTGCCAGTAGTAGCGAGTGTTGGCGCGTAACACAGGTGTGGTGTAATAGGTGCCTGTCACGCTCGTCCATGATCGGCAGCGGCTCGATGTCGACAGGCATACTTCATAGCGGTCTGCGTACGGCGAGGCATCCCATTCGAGTGTGTAGGTCGGTCCATTGAGGGTTGTCGCAGCAGCGATCGGCACAGACTTGCTGAACACGCCCGGCATCGGAGGAGTGAATCGCAGTGACACTGTGGTCGAGACCGTTCCGCCACCCGCATCCATCAGGGTGACCGTGACAGGGAACGTCCCAAAGACGGTGGGAACACCACGAATGGCATTTCCCACCAACGTGAGTCCGTCGGGAAGCGCTGTCGAGGTCCATGTGTATGGCTGCACACCACCACGACCCGACAGGGACAGAGCGAAGTTCGTCATCGCTCGCTGGGGTCGCGGTGCTCGAACAGATAGTGACGGTAATGAGACGCGCATCGACCATGTGCTACCAGCGTTGGCGAGTGTCGTACCGACGGAGTTGCCCGCGCGCACCTGCCAGTAGTAGCGGCTGTTGTTGCGCAGAAGGGGTGTCACGTAGCTGGTGTCGGTGACTCGCACCCACGACGAACAACGCGATGAGGTCGCGAAGCACACCTCATACCATTGAGCACCCGTCGAGGCATTCCAAGTCAACGTGACTCGGGATTGGGAGACCGTTGCGCCGCTCGATGCCGGGTTTGTCTTGCCGAAGGCTGCTGGCGGGGTCGGTGGCGGCGGCGGAAGCGTCTCGGTGGGAACGACGAGAAGTTTGTTTGGTGAATTCGTTCCCGCATTCGTGACGAGACCAGTCGAGGCACTCGTGGTCAACGACTGGACGATCTGTGCTGGGGTTGCCGTGGGATTGGCGCCAAGGATGAGAGCTACGACACCGGCCACATGTGGTGATGCCATCGACGTTCCGCTCAGCGTCTCTGTTGCAGTCGCTGAGTAGGGGTAGGCCGCTTCGATGGCCTGTCCGGGCGCAAAGATATCGACACACGATCCGTAGTTCGAGAAACCGGTACGTGCATCTGACGAGGTTGTCGCTCCAACTGCCACTGCTAGGGCAGATGACGATGGTGTGTACTCGCAGGCGTCGTCATTTTCGTTTCCTGCGGCCACGACGACTGTCACACCAGAGGCGACCAAGTTATTGATCGCAGTGTCGAGGATCTCGCTCGTTCCTTCTGCTCCCAAACTCATGTTGACGACAGACGGACCAGAGGCCTGTGATGCAATCCAGTTGAGACCGGCGACGACATCAGAGAGGTATCCGCCGCCGCCACAGCCGAGAACACGCACGGGCACGAGCGTTGCCAACTTGGCAACTCCCCATGTGGTACCTGCAGCGGAACTCGCAACGTGTGTGCCATGGCCGTTGCAGTCATTGGTTCCCCAACCGTCGTACACAGTCGTGAACCCGGACGCCATGCGATTGGCGAAATCGACGTGCCATCCGTAGATGCCAGTGTCGACGATGTACACATCCACACCCTCACCTGCGGTGTCCGGGTAGGTGAAACTCGAGTTCAAGGGCAGATTCGGCTGATCGATACGGTCGAGGTTCCACGGGGGACTGGATTGGGAGGCAGCCACGGTGAACATGCGGTTGGGTTCGACGGCCAGGACGCTCGGATCCTGGGCGATCTCGATCGCCTCTGTTGCGGTGGCTTCAACGGTGAGGGCGGGCACGACGTCGGTGAAGACCTCCGTCACCTCCACGTCGTCGACAACCACGAGTTCACGGGTTTCAGCGGCGACGTTCGTGCCCGGTTCGTAGAGAACCACATATTCGGACGTCGCAGTCGGACCGACCTCGGGAGCCGGTTCCGGGGGAAGCGTGGTGTCGAGCGGGGGCGCTGATGAAGCGACGGGCGCGACCGTGGACTCGGTGACGTTAGGGGATTCGACGAGGACAGAGGTCTCTGTCGGGGTCGATGTGTCCGTCGGGACAGCAGCCGAGGCCATCTGGGGAACGAACATCATGATGGCTAGCGCCGGAATCGCCCAGTGTGACCTTTTCATGGACCGAAGCCTATTCCTTGAAGTCGGTCATAACGATATGACAAGCGTCCAATTTCGACAGTCTCTGACCAGGCTCGGAGACCGCTGACGGTTCGCTCGGGGTTCCGCCCTCAGAGGCCTGTCACCGGGTGAGGCGTTGCCGCAGGATCAAAAGTTGCCTGCGGAGCATGATCCCGTCGCCTGGTCCGAGTAGGCAACGGTCGACAGCGGCGCCGCCGGGCACGGATACCCGCGAGCGCATCCGGGTCACCAGGCGTGTGCCGGCCGGATCGTCCCACAACTCATAGGCGAGAGTGAAACACAGGCGATGTGCCAAACGGCCCTTCGGTACGACGCGCAACACGAACGCCCGTGGCGGCTCGACAATCACGGCTTCGAAGTCGATCGGCCCACCGGGTACGGAGGATCCGCTGTGGACGTCCTGCCATTCGGGGTTGATCGTGCGAGCGCTCCGACGGCCCAGGTTGTCAATCCAGTCGTAGCTGTACCAGCCGGCCCGGCCGAACCCCATCTGGCGAATCCACGGGAAGACGTCCTGGGCAGGTGCAGGCAACGTGATGCAGCGGGTCGCAACAACACGCGCATCAGGGCACAGGTCGTCGCCGACTACAGGCCCTGCGATCTCGTCGGGCGTCGCGCCCCAGTGCTGGAGAATCACGCGGACTGATCCAGGGAGCGATCAGCTGTTCGCGGCCATATCAGCCACAGAATCCACGCGGCCATCACGCCACGCACAGTCCAGGCCAAGGTGCGCACCAAGTTCGCCGTCATCAGGCGATCGTGCACGGCGGCATCGTAACCATCGGCGAGGTCACCGTGCGCCGGAGCAGACCAGAATCCGCTGATCACGAGGACGACGGCCATTGCCGCGGCACCAATCAGCACAGGTATCTGCAGGTCATGGCGCCCTCCGAGGAAGGCCAACCACATCAGAGCCAACAGAGTGAGACCTTCGATGAGCCAGGGCACAGCCAGAAGCGGTCCGATGCGGTCGACGTGCGCTGCCTGGTACTGCGCATAGGTGTCGGCGCCGACTTCAGCGAACAGCGGGTAGTGAACCGTGTGGATGGTCCAGATCATCCCGACCATGAACCATGTCGCCACCACGTGGGTTATGACGAGGATTCGTTCCTGGGCAGGAGAGATCTGGACAGGAGAACGTGACCTCATGGGGCAGAGTTGAACGTCGACATGGTGAGAATCGACATGGTGATCATCGATTCCTTCGGTGCGGCTCATCAGCGACAGCGTAGGTTTGTCGTCGACAGCCAAAACAACTGCCGAGGCCCGAGCTGTCAGCGGCTTTCGATGGCTTCGATGGCCAAGTTGGTTAGTGTCGTGTCGTCGAGATCCCGAGGACCGCAGGCCGCAACCACGGCGCTTCGTCCGTCGAAGTCGACGTAGGCCGTGCGACCGCACGGGTACACACCGATCGAGTGGCGGGCACCATCGACGATCACTGGCTGTGTCGTGACGTCACCAGGCTCGGCGAGTCGGGCGGTGAGGACACGATTGGCCACAGTGTTCGAGAACACGTCGACCCACAAGAAAGCATCTTCACCTTCGAGATTTTGAGGGGAGGGTTCGTAGTTGATGGTCCACTGACAATTGCCATCGTCGTATGTCAGAGCGACAACAGAGTCGTACTGTTCGATCGGGAAACCATAAGAGCTTGCGATCGACGCGTTGGGCAGAAGATCCGAGCACCCGTCCTCGTCGGTCAGCGGAAACACTCCGCATTTCACACCGTCGGCTCGAAAGCGTGGAGTCTCGCCGGCTAGGCGGGCAAAGTACGTGCTGCCGAGAAGGTCGGTGAGGTTGGCAGAAGCCGACGCCAGACTCTCCGGGTTGGTGTCGGGCTGCAATACATCCGCGAGGCGCGAGTTTTCGTCCATCTCGAATATCCGCAATTGTTCGATGACGACATCCGAATAGCCCATGGTGCTCTTCAGCTGCTGCTCACCGAGATCGAAGTTGTCCTTCAGCAACTCGAGCAGCAGCTTGGTTTCAGATGGGGCAACTCCGATGAGAAGGTCGAGAGTGGCGGCCAGGCTCGGCGAAAGATGCAGGATCAAGTTGGCGAATGTTCCTTCGCGCAAGCCCGCGAATTGCGCGCCGGCAATGTCGCCCATCATCGTTCCCATACCGTCGCAGTAGGCCTCATTCACGCCGTCATCGGAGTACGACCGAATGATGCCCAATGTTGCGGCGACCGCCGCCAATGTTGCAACCACGGCAACAGCGACCCTGCGACGGTGGTTGTTGGACCCAGGTGTCGTTGATGTGGGGGTCATGATTCAGTGACGGGCGCGCAGGGGAATGGGGTACGGGCACAGTAGGTCTGCACGCCATCGACGCCGTTCTGGCGAACCCAGTTGGAAAAGCGCGGCCGCTGCGCCTCGACACGAGCCCAGGCGATGTTGACCATCTCATCGAACGACTTGCGCATGTAGTACTCGTCGCCTTGAGGCCCGGTCGAAATGTCGCTCAACTTGAGTGGCAGTCCAACGTCGTTCCCATCTTTGTCGAGACCTGGCGTGGAGAGTGGATTCTCACGACACTCGATCGAGATGTTGGGAACGATGTTGCTTTCGAGGGCGAGCGCTGCGAGAAGTTGCTCAGTGTTCAACGACTCGTAGGTGGGAAGCTCGGCGCAGTCGAACAACACCACGACGAGGTTCTCAATGTCCGTCAGGACAGTGTTCTTCCCAATGCTGAATTCACGCTCCACGAATTTGTAGAAGGTGTCGTCGCCCGGACCTCCGGAGATTTCGCCACCGGCAGCGGTGCCAGAGACGATCTTGTCGTCACCACCACCACCACTGATCTTGTTATTGCCCTGGAACGAGACGAGCTCGTCATCACCTTCGCCACCGTCCATCTCGTCATCTCCATCACCGCTGTCGATGCGGTCGGCACCGTCGCCGCCATTGACCTTGTCGCCGCCAGCACCCGAGGACACGATGTCGTCTCCGCCACCGGTGTTGATCTCCTTGCCACCTTCTGGGACATCGACAATGTCGTCGTTGTCGGTGGTTTCGATGACTTCCAGCTCGCCATCTTGTTGTTCAGCAGGCGTACTGGCGACTTCTACAAGCACTCCACCACCAGGCAGGGTGGTCGTGGTCGACGTCGTCGTGGGCGACGGCGCCAAACCAGGCTCCGTCGTTGTCGGAGCAGACGTCGTCGGTGCTGTCGTCGGGGAACTCGTGGTCGACGTCACCGTCGGAGTCACCGTCAACGTTCCAGCGACGAACGTGATCGTGTAGTTGGTCGACGTCGGCCCTGTCGCCGAACAGGTGATCTGGTAAGTCCCGGCAGCAGCATCTGCACCAACGGTCGAACACGCCACTCCAGAAATCAGAGCAGGATCCACGCCTGTGACTGTGAAGTCGAGGAAGGGGTTCGGGGAACCCTGTGGGCGCCTGTAGGAGTCGGCTCGGATCGTCACCGGCACGGGTGTGATGGTCAACGTGCCGGGGCGGTACTCGACTCTTTTGTAGTTGACGCTCGTCTGACCGCTACACACGATCTGGTTGGCGTACGTGCCAATCGGGGTGGTGCGCGATGCGCCGGTACAACGTAGGGTTCCGTTCATATTGGCCGAAAGGTTCTCGACCTCACCCACGAGTTGCGTCGGGAAAGCGGTCGAGACGGTGCCGTAACTACGCGTCACAGGCTCTGCTACAACGCGCATACGCCGGGTGATGATCAGCGTTTGGTCAGTCTTCGGCGAGTTGTTGGAACGATCTGAAATGACCTCGATGTTGAAGGGGATCGACTCTGGAATGAGATCCGATCGATGCAACGTACGAACGACCAGCGTGCGGGTCACGACTCCTGAGCCAGTGCCATCTTCAGTGGGGACGATGATGTCGACGAGGTCGGAGTTGGGGGCTTGGCCATCGACGTTGAATCTGTATTCGATTCCCTCATCCAATTTGTCTAGAAGTCCAGAGCCGGTGACACGCAGGGTCACCGTTGCAGCCGCACGTGGTGACGTGTTTTGGAGAACCACATCGAATTCGCGCTCGACGTATTCAGGTGCTGCGCCAGTTGTGCCTGGCTCAGCGGGGTCCTTGAACAGCTCGACCGTACGGGTGGTGCGACCAGAAATCTCCACGAGAGGGGGGCAGAGGCGCTCGAAGACTTTTGACGAGATGGACACGGCCCCAGCGTCGGTAGCTCGTGTCAGTGTGGCCTTGTAATAACGATCACGGTCGGTTTCAGTCACCGGCCAGGTGATCTGACCAAGACCGTCTGCGACAACGGGGACATTGTCATGGAGAACGACTTCGTCGTTGCCACTCCACGATGAATAGACCGACAATAGATACGTCGCTCCAGGAAGGAGATTCCAAGCTTCGACGACCGGATCACAGACTTTGGGGCTGTTGCTCGGCTGCATCCACAGGATCTCCGAATCGTAGAAGTCACGCATCTGGAGGACACCCCGGCTGTCCTTGGCCACGTTGGCCGTCACCGTTGCGGTCGTCTTGGTCGAGCCAACAGTCAGCTCGACGGTGAAGGTGTCCGTTGTGGCGGTGTTGCCCGAACCCCTGCCATCGTGGGTGTACGTCAAGTTACGTCCAGATGTCGTGGCGTCACCCGCCTTGGCTCCTGAAGCACGTAGTGACCACCCGTCCTCACAGAGGCTCTTGCCGTCGATAGTGGAAGGAAGGATTTCCACGGTCGCAGAACCAGCAAAATCGACGTTGAAACTGAGATTGGAGATGGTCGGGACGGAACACGTGGGAGCCACGTCGATCGTGATGCTCACCGACTTGGTGACCGATGCACCAGTGCGCGAGTCAGTGACGGTGTAGCTGAAAGTGACGGTCTTGGTTGCGGTCACCGACTCAGAGGGGCGGAACTCGAGATTACGGGAATTACTGGCATTCACCTGAACGGCCCCGTCAGCGCCAGACCAGTTGTGGGTCACTGAAACGGTGGCGCCAGTCGGCACCTTCAGATCCTTTGCGATGTCGATATCGAAGACACCATCGATCGCAACGGAACCGGAGATGTCAGAGGCCTCGAGGTCGTCAGCGAGGACGTCGACAGTGCGGCTCGTGGCGGTACCGAGGTTGTAGTTCCCACTTTCGTTGTTGGGCCTGGAAATCGAGATAGTGAACGACGTGTCAGCAGCAGCGAACGTCGTGTTTTCACAGGTGGTGGCCGTGAACGTGACCTGACTCTGACCGTTCGGAATGGTGACGGCACCACCGGAGACATTGTCCAGTTTTGCGACAGCGCTACCCGTGCAGTTTCCGCTCAAACCGCCGACGTTCACCTTGGCTGAGGCTGTGAGTGTGCGCGATGCCTTCACCGTGAACGTGATGGTGTTGCCGGTCAAGTCGCCTTCGTTGACCGAGCTCCCCGATGCTTCGAGAGTAATGACCGGAGTAGGTGGCAATGTGGTGGTTGTCGTCGTCGTGGTGGGTGCGACAGTTGTGGTGGTAGTCGTCGTCGTGGTAGTCGTTGTTGTGGTGGTCGTTGTCGGTGGCGCAACGTCATCGTTGGTGATCGTGAACGTTGCTGATGACCCTGCGGTGTACGAGTCGTTGTTCTTTGCCGTCACTGCGATGGTGATGGTCTCATCGGACTCGACGACCGAGTCATCGCAGATGGTGAGGTTGAATGGACGAGAAGTGTGATTGTCGAAGGTCACCGATCCAGGTGTGATGTAGTCGACACCGGAGGTGCACGAAGAGCCTCCGGTTGCGCCGCTGACCGAAAGGGTGACGTCGGCTGTGATGGCGGCCGCAGCCGTCAAGGTGAATGTTCGGGTGCCCGCACTTGCTTCAGATGCAGAGTTTCCCGAAGGACTGACACTGACAGCCGGGTCTCCCGCTTTCGCATCGACCGAGACGACATCGCCGACCCACAGAGTCGTGACAGCCATCGCCGCAATCACGCTCGATGCAATTGTTCGCTTCCGCCGAATACTCGCCACTGGATGATTCACATTCCCACCTTTTAGCGGTGGAGAGAGCTCGCCCTCCCATTCGCTATGACAAACTCTTCCAGTGGATTGTACGGACGGTTCATCTTGCTATTTTCCTGACATAATCGTGATCGGCGTAACGTTTTAGTACTCAACAGGCAGTGTCGATGGTGGTCGTCAGTTCGACAACGACGCTTTGGATGTGTGGAATAAGGGAATAGTGCGGTTCCCGACCAGGCAATCGGAAGGAGAACCCTGAGCTCCTAACTGTGCAACATACATAATGATGGAAGAAATTTTCATGAAATGTACATTCGGGCACCTTCATAGACCCCTCAGGCAGGGTCGATGCGCTTGAGACCACCGTCGAGCGACAGCGTGTACAACTCGCCATCGGGACCCTCAGCGAAGGACGTCAGCACATTGCCCTTCTCGGTGATGGTCAGCCGTTGCAGTCCGTCATTGCCCATCGCATGAATCGGCCCGGTCATGTCACCAACGAGCAAGGCGCCACGCAACTGTGGAATGTTCATTCCGTGATACACGTACCCGGCGATGATCGCGATCCAGCCTGGATGTTCGAACTGGTACAGCGGTTCGGTGAACGTCAGATCCCGCCCGCCCGGTGAACGGCGACCAAATCCTTCCATGAAGTACCAGCCGAAATTCTGGCCACTCGTGCCGGGAGGAATGCGATTCAATTCCTCCCAATTGTTCTCGCCGACATCGCCGATGTAGATCTCTCCGTTCGCACGGTTCAACGTGAAGCGATGCGGCTGACGCAAACCTTTGGCGAACAGCTCGGGCCGCTTGTCTGGATCGTTCACGAAGGGATTGTCCGCCGGCACCGTGTAGCCGTCGCTATCAGCGTTGGGAGTAATGCGCAGAATGCCGCCGAGCAGTGACTGATAATCCTGTGAGGTGCGACCGGCGTTGCCGCCACCATCGCCGAAGGACGCGTACAGCGTGCCGGCATCGTCGAACACCAGCATGCCTGCTTTGTGACTGAGACCGGGCTGTTCAGCGAACAGCACCTCACGTCGTGACGCTGGATCGGGCATGCCGTCGACGATCGCAAACGACACGATGTGGCTGTCGTTGTTCAAGTCGGTGAAGTTGAGGAACACGCGGCCGTCGATCGGGTTGACGGCGATGCCGAGCATGCCGCGCTCGGATCCGTAGACGAACGGCGACACTTCGGCCGTGAGGTCGAGCACCAGTTCCGATGTCGAGAAATCCTGCGGTGCGCGATACACGTGCCCGTCCTGGGTGATGAGGTAGAAGAACTGCGCCTTCTGACTCCAGGCCATGCCGAGGAGATGTTCGATCTGCAGCAGCGGCGTGAGAGTCAACTGCAGATCAGCGAGCTGCGCGATCGGCGGCAGGGGAATGTCCTCAGGGACGGGCAGCACTCCCGAGGGCTCGGTCGTTGTAGTCGTTGTCTCGGGTGCTGCCGTGGTCGACGGGGCGATGGTGGTCGTCGTGAGTGCGACCGTCGTGGTCGACTCGGTGGCTGCTCCTCCACCGCATGCGGGCAATGCAAGCAACGCTGCCATGATCAAAGCGAACGGTGATCGACGCATGTTCTGTGCCTCCAGGTGTTGTCGACACTGTACTTCGGGCCCAAGATGACACCTCTAGGCTGAGCGCTGGAGTCGATGGGTGGGTCGACGAAAGGGGAGAACGTGCAGATCGAGGATGCGTTGAGCAGAATCCGCGACCGCTCAGCTCGTGTGGCCGTGGTCGGTCAGGGCTACGTCGGCCTGCCGGTGGCAATGCGCGCTGCACATGTGGGCTTTGATGTGCTCGGCTACGACGCGTCGCCGGAACGTGTGAAATCCCTGCAAGCCGGTTCGAGTTATATCGGCGATGTCTCCGATACCGAACTGCAGGCGGCGCTCGATCGCGGATACACCGCGACCTCTGATCCGACCGACCTTGTGGGATTCGATGTTGCGGTGATTTCAGTGCCGACACCGCTGCGTGACGGTCTTCCCGATCTTGGCTACATCGAAGCTGCTGGCCGTGACCTGGCGGCGCATCTGCGTCCAGGAGCGTGTGTGATTCTCGAATCCACCACCTATCCAGGCACGACGACAGAACTGCTCGGCCCAATCCTGACTGAAGGAACGGGTCTTGGGCCGGACGACTTCTATCTCGGCTATTCACCCGAGCGCATCGACCCGGGCAATCGCACACATGGTCTCGTGAACACGCCCAAGGTGGTCAGTGGTTCGACGCCTGACGGTCTCGCCGTCGTCGATACTTTCTTTTCGGCTCTCGTCGACACCACGGTGCCGGTTGGCTCGTGTGCCGAAGCCGAACTGGTGAAGTTGTTGGAGAACACGTTCCGCCACGTCAACATTGCTCTCGTCAACGAACTGGCGATGTTCGCCCGTGATCTCGATGTCGACATCTGGCGGGCCATCGACGCTGCCTCGACCAAACCCTTCGGGTACATGCGGTTCACCCCCGGCCCGGGAGTGGGCGGTCACTGCCTGCCGATCGATCCGAGTTATCTGGCGTGGCGTGTCAAGCAGAACCTCGGGCGCACGTTCCGCTTCGTGGAATTGGCCAATGACATCAACGAGCACATGCCGGATCATGTTCACGCTCGTGTGACGTCGCTGCTCAATCAGCACCGCCGCTCGCTCAATGGCTCGCGGGTGCTGCTTCTCGGACTCGCCTACAAACGGGCCACGAGCGACTGGCGGGAAAGTCCGTCGGTGCACGTCGCAGAACGGCTCGCGGCGAGCGGTGCCGAGGTGCGCTATTGCGATCCGTACATCCCAGATGTGAATGCTCTCGACCTCGCCCATCCTCTCGTACCGTTCAGCGAGCACGAACTCTCGTCGTGCGACATCGCAATCGTGCTTGTCGACCATCCCGAATTCGACCCGCAGGTGATTGCAGCCCATGCGTCCCTGGTGTTCGACACCAAGAACATCATGCGCAACGTGTCATTCGTCGGCGAGATTCTCTGAGCCCAGCGGGAAGCGGAACGTTCCGGGCTTATCGAACGATGCAGTGAGTTGCTTTCCGTCGGGGCGCGTGTAGAGCACCTCTGCCTCGACGGGTGTGACATGGCGCGGTGTGCGCAACACGAGTGGAACCCGCTTCGAGTCCTCATCGACGATGAGTAAGCCGAGGTATTCGACAACCAGCGTTCCCGTTTCGCCAGCTGGAATCTCGACGATCCAGTCCGCGGTCGAGTACCCGGCCTCGACGGAACGGAACGACCGAACCGGTTCCCCGTTGAATGTGGCAGAGACCACTTTCAACTTCGAGTACGACATGACCATGATGCGGTTGGTGCCGACAGGCTTGTCGATGTAATTACCGATCACGCCGTCAGGCCAGCCACTCGTCGGAGCATTGTTGGCGAGGTTCATCGTCAGCTGTGAGCGAGCCAGGCCGTCTGCTGCGACCTTCAAGTCGTAGGTCATGTCGACATCGAGAAAGAGTTCGAGTTTGTTCGCTGAGTAGTTGTTGAAGGCGATGGTGAGCGAATCCTGCAGACCCTGTTCTGGGAGTGCCCCGGCAATGTTCAAACGTTCGAATAAGGCTTGCTCTTCAGGGTTGGTGGCGTACCCCATCAGACTTCCCTCGGCAACGAACGGTGACAGCGTGTCGACAAGATCCAGAGGATCAGGGAGCGCGCCATCGAGGAGTCGCTCGAACACCTCTTGCGTCACGTCCTTGAGGAAGTCTTTGCGGTCTGCTTCTTCTTGGTCGTTCGTGGTGCGATATTGGTCGTACAGCAGGAACTCGACGATGGTGTCGGCATTGTGGACACGGTCAGAGCCTTCGATTTGGATCGGTCCCGTGAATTCGAGGAATGAGCCGAGAGCGAACAGGTCCATACTGAACACGCCGTCGAGTTCTTGACCACCGTTTTTGGGATACAGCTCAGCGACGACCTGGCCGACGTAGGGGAAGTGAGGCGAGGGGTTGATGAACGACCACACAGTCGGCGTCGTCCAGTTCAGGCGTCCAGCCACGATGCCTGTGCGCTTGAAGTGGTTGATGAAATCTGGTGGACCGCTCAAGGTTTGGCCGAAAGGACGAGATTGATTCAACTCCCGGGTACGTCCAGTACGTGTCAGTTCGATGTCGCCATTGTCGACCACGATTTCGGCCCAATTGCCCATGAATCCGCCACTACCGCGGGCTTCGGCCGGTGTGGTGAACAAGAAAAAGTAACGGCGTGGGGCATCAGCGCCCAGCATGGCTGGCGCGAGTCGCAAAGTCTCTTGGGCATTGACGGCAGCGGTGAGTTGCCCATCGACTTCGTTGCCGACATCGTCGAGTTGGGCAGCCACTGGTCCGAGCAGCCAGTCCGAATCGGCATCAGCGATCACCGTCTGCATGTTCTGCAGTGCACTGAGTAGTCGATCTGCAGATGCGGTGACCGTTTCGATTTCTTGCACGTTGATGCGGCCGTCCTGAGGTTTCAGCTTGCGCAGGTCGAGACCCTCGAGCTCGTCCACGATCGAGTCGATGAGATCTGTGGCGCCTCCAGACAACGTCATCAACGTCGATCGGTGCTGGGCGATCACGGGAACAATGCGCGCCGGCTGATTCCAGGGAGCGTTCATCCGGCTCTCGATGGTCGACAGATCCTGTGCTGCCTCGCGCAACATAATCGTTGCTTCGTCGATGTCTCCGTCGTTGACGAGGTCGACTCCCTTTCTCAGATTGTCGACTGCATCGATGAGATGACCGCGTGCACTCAGTGCACTTGCTCCGAATCCGACAGTGGCAACGACCATCAAGCCAACAGCTGCTCCACTCGTGAACAGGACCATTCGTCGTTCGGCGCGCGGGAGGGCTCGTATGCCAGAGACGAGTAGTGCGGACGTGATAGCGAGAGCCACCAGAGCGGACAAGCCGAAAAAGGCGCGCATTTCAGAACGTATGAGAACGTTGAGAATCATGCCGGCAGTGACACCGGCAATCGCGCTGAGTGTGACATCGGAGTTCTTCTCCCGAGTACCAACGAGTGCACCGAGCACGAGTGCGATCAGAGCGATGGCGATCAGCCAGGCATTCCAGGCGACGAGCGCAGAGATCACAGCGGCCCCGGTCAGCGTTCTCCATGAGGCTTTCGCCGCCACCCACGTCACGAAGGCAACACCGAAACCGATGACGACTGTGTCGAAGAGCCCACTTCCAGTGGGGCTGGCACCGCTGAAAACCGCCACGACACCGGCGAGGGCAGCCACGATGGCAAGGGAGATGTCCCGGCCGTGAAACACCAGTGGGCGGATGGTCAGGCCAGGCATGCGAGACGGACTCTAGCCCCAGGCTTTTTGAGGCACCGGTCGTTCCCGCTGTTCACACTGTTTGTCATATCTATGTGAGGCATTTCGTGCTTCTGACAGAAATGATGCAGTCGAGGTACAGATGAGCGCCGCTGCTGTTGTCTGGGTGGTCACATGCGGTGTCTACTCTGGGTCGAGTCGAAGGCGCCGTCGGCGTCCGTCAGCCCTGTTGTCGGCCAATGCACTTGGGAAAGAGTGGTCATGAAATTCGTGCGACGAGCACTTCCAATCTTTCACTTCATCGCCGATGGTGCGTCGTGGGGTATCGGGATTCTGCTCGTGTCCTTGCTCCACAGCGACGATGGATCCTCGCGTTTTTCGGCCGCCGAGAAGTGGGGCATGTTCGGAGTCACTCTGGCTGCTCTCATCATCGCCGGGACCATTGGCGGGTTGTATCGCTCACGGTGGCGGTACGGATCCTTCGACGAAGTCATCGCACTCGGTGGGACGATGACTGTTGTCGGGATCGTCGAAGCGTTGTTCGCGGTGTTTGTCATAGACGCTCCCACCCTGGTGCCGCTGACCGCCTATCTGCTTGCGATGTCCTTCAGTGTCGGTGGCCGATCGGCATGGCGATTGTGGAGAAGCAGATCGCGCAGCGCCAAAGCAGTGGAGCCACTGGTGGTGATCGGCGCTGGCGAAGCCGGAGAAGATGTCGTGCGATCCTTGATCCATGATCGCAGCGCCCGATTTCGTCCTGTCGCCTTCGTCGACGACGACCCACTCAAGGCGAACTTGAGGATCAACGGAGTTCCAGTACTGGGAACGACCGATCAACTGTCAGTTGTGGCCCAGCGGGTCGGTGCCACCACGGCGTTGTTGGCGATCGCCGACGCATCGAGTGATCTGCGTACACGTGTCGCCTCCGTTGCCACATTGGAACTTCTGACGATTCGTCCTCAACACGACCGATTTCGCAGAGTCAATGGCCAACGGCTGGAGCGGTTCACCGAAGAGGACCTACTCGGCAGGGCACAGGTCGACATCGACGTGGACGCGGTGCAAGCATTCGTGCGCAACAAGAGCGTCCTGGTCACCGGTGCAGGCGGGTCGATCGGCTCGGAACTGTGTCGTCAGCTCTCTGCTTTTGGTGCACAGCGGGTGATCATGCTCGATCGAGACGAATCAGGTCTGCATGCGACATTGCTGTCGATGACGGGCTCTGGGCAACTCGACGATCCGCGTCTCGTGCTCGCTGACGTCCGAGACATCGATCGACTGCGTGAAGTCTTCGCTGAACACCGTCCCAATGTCGTGTTCCACTCGGCTGCTCTCAAACACGTGTCCCTTCTCGAAAGGGCTCCTGAAGAAGCCTGGAAGACCAATGTCGTCGGTACTCACAACGTCCTCACAGTTGCCAAGGAGTTCGATGTCGAGTCGCTGGTGAACATCAGCACCGACAAGGCCGCCGATCCGACGAGCGTGCTCGGCTGGTCGAAACGGCTGACGGAGCGGCTGACTGCTGCAGTGGCCGAGGAAGTTCAACAGCGGGATGCTGGACAGGCAGTCGACAGACGTTTCGTGTCCGTGCGATTCGGCAACGTACTCGGCTCGCGCGGATCGGTGCTGACGACGTTTCGAGAGCAGATCGAACGCGGTGGGCCCTTGCGCGTCAGCCATCCCGATGTCAGTCGGTTCTTCATGACGATCAACGAAGCAGCCAAGTTCAGTATCTACGCTGGAGCGATCGGACGCTGCGGCGAGGTGCTGATCCTCGACATGGGTCGACCTGTCAAGATTGCTGATCTGGCTGGTCTGTTGGCGCGAGGCCGCACGCCGCCGATCCCGATCGAATTCACTGGCCTACGACCAGGGGAGAAGCTGCACGAAACATTGTGGGGACGAGGTGAAGAGGATCGACGAGACATCCACCCGCTCGTGAGTCATGTCCACGCCCGCTCTTTGGGATGGGAGACCTGTGAAGAGATGTATCTGCGCCATGGCATCCACTTCGATCCCGAAACATCGTGACGGTCGAACTTTCTGGAGAATGTCAAGATGTTGCATATTCGTGATTCCTGGCCACATTTGGGACGGATTGTCCTTGCACTGATCGGTTCGGAACCGTATGTTCAATCCATGGCGTCGGTCCTGGTGTTGGGCGTCCGTTTCGAAATCGTGTGGGGATCGTCTGCGACCACAGATTCGGTGATGGTCGGGCGATGACACGCACCTATCTCTCGAGCCCGGACGTGGGCAATGAAGAACGCGAAGCCCTGCTCGCAGCCTTCGATTCGGGATGGATCGCTCCCGCAGGTCCGGACATCGATGCATTCGAAACCGAGATGGCCGCTTTCACAGGGTGGCCTGGAGCTGTGGCCGTGTCGAGTGGAACGTCGGCACTGCACTTGGCTTTGTTGAGTTGCGGTGTTGGTCCCGGAGACCTCGTCTTCGTTTCGACGTTCACCTTCGTTGCCACCGTGAATGCCATCACGTACTGCCGAGCAGAGCCGATCCTGATCGACTCGACGCTCGAATCATGGAACATGTCGCCGGAGGTTCTCGACATGGCGGTGCAGTGGTGTATCGAAGGTGGCAAGAAGCCCAAGGCTGTCGTGATGGTCGATCTGTACGGTCAGTGCGCCGATGCCGATGCGATCCGAGACGTGTGCTGGAAGCACAACATGGCACTCATCGAGGACGCTGCTGAAGCGGTGGGGTCGACGTACAAGGGAAGACCGGCCGGGACGCTCGGTGATGTTGGCGTTTTTTCGTTCAACGGCAACAAGATCATGACCACGTCGGGCGGAGGCATGGTGTTGACCCCGACCAAACCCTTGGCCGACAGCGTGCGCTACCTGGCAACGCAAGCGCGACAGCCGGTGGTGCATTACGAGCACAACGACATCGGGTACAACTACCGCATGTCGAACCTGCTCGCTGCTGTCGGGCGGGTGCAGTTACGACGTCTTGGGCAGATGATCGAACGTCGTCGGGACATCAACGCACGGTATCGATCGGCATTGCAAGACGTCCTCGGTATTCGCTTCATGCCCGTTCCCGAGTGGTCCGGATGGAACGGTTGGTTGACCTGTGCGCTGTTCGAAGATTTCGACATTCGTGACCGAGTCATTGCCGCCTTGGCAGCCCATGACATCGAGAGCCGACCGTTGTGGAAGCCGATGCACACCCAACCGATCTACGAAGGTGCGACAGCTTTCGTGGACGGCACAGCGGAGTATCTCTTCGAGCAGGGTCTGTGCCTTCCCAGTTCGAGTGTGCTCAGTGACGCTCAGATCGATGACGTCATCGATGTGGTGCAGACTCTTCTCCAGTGAATTCGGGCATCGTCGCATGACCTGTGGCTGAGATACCGCGGCCGGTCAGAACCATCGTGACGGTGGAGAACAAGATGCGCATGTCGAGTGCCCATGATGCGGTGCGGACGTACTCGACATCGGATGCGAGTTTCGATGGCCACGCTCCTGCATTGCGCCATGTCACTTGGCTGAGACCGGTGAGTCCTGGTTTGGCGAGTTGCCGTCGCTGTTGGTCACCGGTGTAGAGCGGTGTGTAGGTAGTAGGCAGGGGGCGGGGTCCGATGATGCTCATCTCACCGCGCAGGACGTTCCAGATCTGGGGCAGTTCATCGAAGCTGAGTCGCCGCAAGATGGCACCGAAGCGAGTGATGCGGATTTGATCAGGTGCCAATGAGCCGTTTTGGAGACGCGTCTCGCGCATCGTGCGCAATTTGAAGACGACGAACGACTCGCCATGATGGCCTGCTCGTTCTTGGCGAAGAATGGCCGGTCCGCGCGATGAGGCGCGGATCACCATCGAACACACGATGATGATCGGTGTCGCGATCACCAAACTCGCAACCCCGATCACGATGTCCATTGTTCGCTTGAAAGAGGAATCGAGCCAGGGGCTGGGCTTCACATCGCCCATTCTGCTTCATGCTCGAGCCACATGAGGGTGACCACTAGGGTTCGTGGCGTGTCGATGTACATCTACGGTGCAGGAGGATTCGGACGCGAAGTTGCGATCTGCGCTCGGTCCCTTGGTCTCGACGTGGCCTCTTTCGTCGATGACACCGTGCATGGTCCCATTCTTGGTGTCGAGGTGTGTCGTGCCGAGGACGTCCCACACGGAGTGACGATGATCGTGGCCATTGCCGATCCGGATATTCGTCGCACTCTGGTCGACACCATGACCTCTCGTGACGTGCGCTGGGGAGCCGTCATCGATGCCTCGACGACCTGGCAGGAGGAGTGCAGCGTGGGTGTCGGAACTGTGATCCTACCCAAGGTGCACGTATCAGTGGCCACGGTGCTCGGCGATCACGTGCATCTCAACTACGGGGTGACGATCGGTCACGATTCGAACATCGGATCGATGACGACGGTTCTTCCCGGGGCCCACATTGCCGGATCGGTCACTATTGGTCGAGGTGTCGTGGTTGGTTCCGGCGCAGTGATTCTGCAGGGTCTGCATATCGGCGAGGGTGCTGTGATCGGAGCTGGGGCAGTGGTGACCCGCGATGTTCCCCCATCCGCGACGGTGGTCGGAGTGCCGGCTCGTCCATTCGAGTCACACGGACACTGAAACGGCATATGCGTCCCCGAGCTCTGATCGGGCTCAGGCGTGGCCACTGCGTAACCTGACCGCATGCGTGTCTGCGTCACCGGAGCTGCCGGGTTCATCGGATCTCACGTCTGTGCGTCGTTGTCGGCACATGCACAGGTCATCGGCATCGACGATTTGTCGACGGGCTCACGAGACAATCTTGCTGGATCATCGGTTGAGTTGATCGAGGCGTCGATCCTCGATGTCGACGCACTCGCAGATGCAACGCGAGGTGTGGACGCCATTGTGCATTTGGCAGCACGGCCCTCGGTGCCACGATCGCTTCTCGAGCCAGAAGCTACGCATGAAGCCAACGCCACAGGCACGTTGCGGGTTCTCGAGGCTGCTCGTCGGGCAAACAACGCCTACACAGTTGTTGCGTCGTCATCGTCGGTGTACGGGTCCAATCCTGCTCTCCCCAAACACGAAGGTCTCGTCCCCGCGCCACTCAGTCCGTATGCGGCGTCCAAATTGGCAACCGAGCAATATGCGCTCGCATGGCAGCACAGTTTCGATCTGCCAACTTTGGCGTTTCGCTTCTTCAATGTGTTCGGGCCCCGTCAAGCACCTGGTCACGCCTACGCAGCTGTCATCCCGGCATTCGTCCACGCTGCTGTGACTGGTCAGCCGTTGACCGTACATGGCGACGGCACGCAATCACGTGACTTCACCTACGTCGGCACCGTCGCCGATGTCATCGTCGATGCTCTGGTGCGCCGCGTCGTGCATCCAGGCCCGGTCAATCTGGCGTTCGGATCGCGTACGACGTTGATGGAGCTGATCGCATTGATCGAACTCCTCCTCGGTCACTCACTCGAGTGTGAACACCAGCCCGTACGCGCTGGTGACGTCCCGCACTCTCAGGCGGACATGACGTTGTTGAGTCACCTGTTCCCAGGAGTACAACCCGTCGATCTTGAAGTTGGTGTGCGTGCCACAATCGAATGGATGATGCATCGCTGACTCAGAAGCACTTCAACGACTGCTCGCTCATCGGTCGTCGAGTGCTCGTCGGAAGATATCCACCATCTGCTCCCAGACCCTGTGAGGTTGGAAGTGGGTGACGACGTGCTCACGCCCAGCATGCGCGAGTCGCAGACGCAGTTCCTCGTCCTCGAGTACCTGTAGGAGCGCGTGCCGTAGCGCTTTGCGGTCACCAACTGGCACGAGGATCCCAGTTTCTCCGTCCACAACGGCGTCAACGGTTCCCGTTGCCGCATAGGCGACAACAGGAATGCCGCAGGCCTGTGCTTGAAGTGGCCCATTGGGCAAACCCTCTCGATAGGAAGGAAAGGCAAGGACATCCGCTGTTGCATACGCGCGACGGGTGTCGTCCATCCACGGATGATGCACGATGCGGGGATGCTCGGCGATCGTCCGGCGAACAGAGGGGGAGATGCGGTCGCCGTCTTCGAATGTGCCCACGAGTAGGAGCCAGATGTCATCGCCTCCACCGCTCGTGAACCCAGTATTCGTGAACCCAGTAGTCGTGAAGTCAGGACTCGTGAACACGTCCACCAGGTCCTCAGTTCCTTTGTCCTTGGTGAGGCGACCGACGAAGACGATGACCTGTGCATCGAGGGGGAGACCGATCTCCTCTCGGCATTGCATGCGTTCTGCAGTCGTGATGGGTGTGAAACGTGTGGCATCGACGCCAGAGCTCGAGCCCAGCACGATCACATTGCCGGGTTCGATCAAATGATCTCGTTGGGCAATAGCGAGTGAACTGTTGGAGTTGAAAAACACATGCGTCCCGAGTGCGATGGATGTCCGTTCGAGAAAGCGAAACAATCGACGGCGATATCCGACTTCTGTCTCATATCGAAGTCCGCGAACTTGGAACACTCTGATCCGAACTCGGCACAGTCGGGCAGCGATCATGCCGAGGAGCCCGGCCTTGGGGGTGGATGCGTGAACGATGTCCGGCCGAAGACGGCGAATCAGCTGAATCGTCTGCCACAGAGCTCGCAGGTCAGCAAGAGGAGAAGGTTGACGTACGAAGTCGATGTGATGAGCCTCGACCCCGGGATCGAAGGGAGAATTATCACGTTCGACCATGCGCGTTCCAACGGATACTTCGATACCGCAATCGATGAGATACGCCAATTGCCCGCGAACCAAGACTGAGGACAGATCGTCGGTGAGGAGGACGAGTACCCGTGGGTTCACCCCCCAACCGTACCGCTACGCTCAGAGCGATGAGCGAAGTCGGACGTTCGTGATGCGTCATCGCCCCAACGGCGAGGAACGTACGGCTCAACGCCGACGAGTTCGTACTCTCATCGCGCCCTATCGCTGGTGGCTCGCTGCCTTGACGACTCTGTCATTCATGTCGGGATCCGTCGAGGCGCTTTTTCTCGTGGTCGTCACGCGAACTGCGCTCTCGATCGCCGACGGTCGGGAGATCACGGGTCTCGTCGCAGCGATCGATGTGTCGATCAACTGGGCTCTGGTGATAGCGGTACTTCTGCTGGTGGTGAAGTTGTCCTTGGCGTTGCTCGCCGTCGCCGTGTCGGTGCGCTTCAGCGAAAAGGTGTCGACTGATTTGCGTCGTGAGCTGTCGGAGTCATTTTTGTCCGCATCGTGGGCGACACAGCAAGACGAGCCCAGTGGCAGACTGCAACAGCTGGTCACCGGATTCACTGGGAATGCTGCCGGCGTCGTCGGAGCCGTGTCATCGACGATTTCGGCAGCATTGAATTTGTTCGCTTTGCTGGTGTTTGCTGTTGCCATTGACCCGGTCGCCTCGATCATCGTCGTCTTTGCGTTACTTGCTCTCGGATCGGTGCTCGGACCTATTCGTGCACGGATTCGCATCAAGGCTCGAGCCTCGTCACGCGCTCAGATGGAGTATTCCCGATCCTTGAGTGAACTCGGCGAACTCGGTCTCGAGATGCAGACCTTTGGGGTGCGGTCACGATTCAGCGAGATGATCGATGAGCAGTCAGATCTGGTCTCACGCACGTCACGTGAATCAGGAACCCTGCGCGGTTCCCTGCCGCACGTCTACACGACCTTGGCGTATGGCGCATTGGTGTTCGGCTTGATCGTTGCTGCCTCTGTGGGTGTGCGGGAACTCTCTGCGATCGGCGCTGTGATGTTGGTGATGCTGCGTGCACTCAGCTACAGCCAGCAATTGCAATCTTCCTCTGCCTCCCTCGCAGGAGGGATGCCATTTCTCGAAGAGCTCGACAACACCAGAGACCGCTACCGAGCGAACAGCGCGCCAATGGGTTCGATCCCGTTGTCCGACATGGGGACGATCGAATTTCGTAGCGTCAGTTTCGGCTACAGCAAGGACCGACCTGCGCTGACCGAAGTCTCATTCGAGATTCGACGAGGCGAGATCGTTGGTGTCATCGGGCCTTCGGGGGCCGGCAAGTCGACGCTCGTGCAACTTCTGCTCGGTCTGCGTGAGCCGACGTCGGGAGAGATCATTGTTGATGGTGTGCTCCTGCAGGATGTCGAGCGAATTGCATGGACGGGCTTGACCTCGTTCGTACCGCAGGACCCACACTTGTTCACTGGCACGATCACCGACAACATCCGATTCTTTCGCAACAACATCGATATTAAGGCCGTTCGAGAAGCGTCGGTCGAGGCCAATGTGCTGCGAGACATCGAGGCGCTTCCCGAAGGTTTCGACACTCACATCGGTGAGCGCGGAGTGAAGCTCTCAGGAGGTCAGCGACAACGAATCTCGATTGCACGAGCCCTTGCAGGTCGACCAGCACTTCTCGTTCTCGATGAACCGACCTCGGCTCTCGACGTGCACAGCGAGGCACTCATTCGCGAGACGGTTGCGGCCTTGGGTGGAGATGTCACGGTGGTGATCATTGCTCATCGGATGTCGACGTTGGACATGTGCGACCGCATCATGGTGATCGAGGGTGGTCGAGTGATGGCCTTCGACACGCCAGACAAGTTGCGTGCCGACAGCGAGTTCTATCGTCAGTCCTTGAGCCTGTCTGGGATTTCCTGAGTGATGCGAGTTCTTTGGGCAATCAAGACCCTCGGGCCAGGTGGCGCAGAAAAGCTTCTTTGCGCTCAAGCGCGAGTACGCAATCGAGACACTTTCCTAGTCGAGTGTGTGTATGTGAATCCGCATTTGGATCACCTTGTGGACGAGTTGGAGAGTGCCGGCGTTCGCACGACATGCGTGAGTCGGGGGAAACGAGATCTCCTCTGGCCCCTCCGTCTGGGTGCGATGATCCGCAACGGCAACTGGGATGTTGTTCACGTGCATTCACCGTTGCCTGCAAGTGTGGTGCGCTTGGCGGCGTTGACCATGCCGCGCAACCAGCGACCCGCAATTGTCAGTACGGAACACAATCAGTGGAGGACCTTTCGTCCGCTGACCAGATTCGCCCACATGGTGACGTCTCTGCTCGATTCAGCGACGATTGCTGTCTCTGAGGAAGTTGCACGGTCGGTCATCGGACCTGTTCGGAGCCGTGTCCACGTTTTGCGCCATGGCATCGACATCGATGCAATCAGCGCCGAAAGATATGACCGCTCTGCGATTCGAGCAGAGTTCGGAATCGGGCCGAACGAGTTCGTCGTCGTCATGACGGCCAGTTTTCGACCGCAAAAGGACTACCCGAATCTTCTTCAGGCAGCCAAAATCGTTTCCGATCGCGGCATTCCTGTTCGATTCGTGGCCATCGGACAAGGCCCGGAGGAACGCGCTGTTCGCCGGCTTCGTACCGATCTTGGACTGAGCCACACAGTTGTCCTTGCCGGCTATCGCGACGATGCAGTGCGAGTCATGGGCGCGTGTGATGCCTTCGTGATGGCATCGCAGTGGGAGGGGTTGCCGGTCGCTGCGATGGAGGCCTGTGCTCTTGGCTTGCCGATCGTTGCGACCAAGGTCGGGGGAATCGCCGAACAATTCGCCGACCAAGAAACGGCGTTGTTGGTACCTGCACAGAACAGCGCAGCATTGGCGAGCGCAATCCAACGTGTGTACGAAGATCGCCAATTGTGGGCGAAGCTGGCCTCGGCATCGTATGCAAGTGCGGTGCGTTTCGACGTTCGACGCACACAGACATTTCTCGAAGATCTATATCAAAAGATCGGTCGCAGTCGACCCAATGGAGAGCGGTTGGTTCGAGCCGTTCCGACGAGTTCGGTGGCCGCTCCTGCACCAGGCATCAACGTGCGAATAGCTCGCAGTTACGACATCGGCGACATGATCGATATCTGCCGAATAGCAGAGGGCGCAACAGGGAACCACCAGTTCGAGGAGATGTTCTGGACAAAACATCGGAACAACCCCTTTGGTGAATCGATGATGTTGGTGGCCACCCATGATGGTCGAACAGTTGGTGTCGCCACGTGGCAACGATGGGACTTCGAGCGCGGTGACTCTTTGGTGCGGGCGGCACGACTGGAGAACTGGGCCATCGGTTCCGATGTCCAGTCGACCTCCCTTCGACAGAACATCCATGCAGCTCTCGAAGGTGAAGGACGAACTCTGCTCGCTGCTGAGGGAATCGACTTCATGTTCCATTCTTCGGAAACGGGACGTCGGGCTGAAGGGTTGAGCGCGCAATGGCGCGATCTCGGCCGCGTGCCAGTTGCCCTTCGAATCATGCGACCCGACAGTGTCCCGCGCCTGTGGGCTCTGCGCGCACGGTCATCGGTTCATCATGTACCGATCACCGTCGGAAGTGCGATAGCGGAGTCCCTCGACAATGTGGCTGCGCTTCTCGAGCGTGATCGTGTCGTACGTTCGAACATCATCGACTCGAGGAGTCTTCGCACGCATGCAACCATTGGATTTCTCCAGTGGCGGTACGGCGATCCGGTGCTGGGAGCTCGTCTGATCACACATGGAGCTGGAGCTGTCATCGTGGCAGGTCGACGGCGGGGTGATGCTCTCGAATGTGTCGTTCTCGAGTCCTTGGCTTTGTCCCCTCTCGATGTGGACCGCGCCGTTGCCGAGGCCGCCCGGGACATGGGTGCTGATCATGTGATTCGAGTCGGAGAGGGTTGTGTCTCGACAGGGTTCATTCCCCTTCCTGGATTAGGTCCCCACTTGTCATGGAGACCCGTGGGTACGAGAAGCTGTCCACCGCTTGCGAATTGGGATGTGTCGCTCGGCACTCTTGTTTCCCCCTGATATCGAGTCCTGAGTCGTGTCATCGGGTCATCCATCGGGCATGATAGTTGCGCCCGCAACAAATACCGATCCTCACTTGGAGACGCCATGCCCGCAGTAACCGCCGACACCATGACCTTGCCTCGACTGTCGAACCCGGATCTCACCTTGCATCGAGTGCGCCCAGTGCTGGCTGTGACCAATGCTCCGAGTGGGTTCGAAGGGGAGGGCTTTCCAGTGCGCCGCGCGTTCGCTGGTATCAGCAAGGAAGCTCTTGACCCGTTCATTCACATGGATCAGATGGGATCGGTCGATTACGGCCCGTATGAGCCACGGGGCACGGATTGGCATCCGCACCGCGGGTTCGAGACCGTCACCTACATCATGGACGGTACGTTCGTGCACCAGGACTCCCATGGTGGCGGCGGAGTGATCAGCAATGGCGCCACACAGTGGATGACAGCAGGTGGCGGCATCTTGCACATCGAGACACCGCCCGAAGAACTCGTCGTCTCCGGTGGCTTGTTTCATGGCGTTCAACTCTGGGTGAATCTGCCGAGTCACAAGAAGATGATCTCGCCGGCGTATCAGAACTTGGAAGCAGATCTCGTGAAGCTGGTGGCATCTCCCGACGGTGGTGCGTTGATTCGCATCATCGCGGGTGAGATCGATGGACACTCCGGCCCCGGATCGACTCGAACGCCGATCGTCGTCGCGCACGTGACTCTTGCGCCGGGAGCACGACTTGTCGTGCCGTGGAATCCAGCGTTCAACGCCCTTGCCTACGGGCTCGAAGGCGCTGGATTCGTCGGTGAAGAACGACATGCATTCGGGCTCGGAAACTTGGCCGTGTTCGGACCTGGAGATGTCCTCGAGATGCAGGCACGTGATGATCAGTCGCTCGATGTGTTGTTGCTCGGAGGCCAGCCCATTCGTGAGCCGATCGTGGCCTATGGCCCGTTCGTGATGAACAGCAAGGACGAGATCCAGCAGGCCTTCGACGATTATCAGTCGGGTCGTCTCGGTCGAGTTCCCGTTGGTGGTATCACGCCGTTTCGCGGCAAGCCGTGATCAGGTGATCACAACTCTCGCGATCACCTGATCAGAATCGGGATCGCTCCGAATTCGCCAGGATCAGTCTCGAGCCCGACTCCACCGCGCACGAGCAGCATCACCGTGTCACCCGGTTGAGCGCCGGACAGATCGAGTGTCACCTGGAACGGTCCGGGCACGCCCAGATTGCCGCCCATCGTTGTTTCCTGATCGAGGATTTCCGTGCGCCCAGCAATGTACGCGTACACAGTCAGGCTGGCCTCGAATCCTTCGGCCATCCCTTCGACGACAACCTCTGATACGTCGTCGGCGTCGATCTCTGCACCTGAAACCGGGCTCGTGACCATGGCGTTGTCATTGAGCGTGCCGATGATGAACCATCCATTGGACTGCCCGAGTTGGCGTACCAGGATGATGCTGCGCAATATCTCCGCCCCGCCTTCTCCGGGGGAGTAGACCCCGATCTCTCCACTGCGCGCATCCCCAGCCATGAATTCGCCAACAACGGGAGGGACACCGAGAATGCTCAGCACGAAATCGTCGACGACAGATTCGGGAGTGGTGAACACATCGGATGCTCCGGGCCAGATTGCCGGCTGCTCGAGAGTGACCGGCTCCGTGGTGTCAGGGGATTCTGTCGTGGACGGTTCGGTGGGTTCGGTCGTGGGTGCTTCGGTCACTGTCCCGGCCGTCGAACCATCCGCTGTCGAGTCATCTGATGAGGAGGAACCTCCACCACATGCCGTGAGAACGACCAGAGTGCTGACAAGAACGAGTCGGGGGAGCATGAATCCAATGTAACGGTGATGAACAGGTCTGTCTGGGCGCATATCGATGACTCTGTGATCTGGTGACATCGTGGCTGGTTGGTGCAGCGCAGTACGGTGAGGTACGCCCATGTTGTCCGATCTCTTACGCCAGCGATTGTCCCCGTATCGCTCGTTATTGCTCGCTGTCGTCGGCTTTCAAGCTGTGCAGGCAGTCGCTGGACTGATCTTGCCAACCGTCAATGCTGACATCATCGATCGCGGTGTCGCCCGTGGTGACACCGGTGTGATCTGGCGCCTCGGCGGGGTGATGCTTCTCGTCACTTTCGCTCAAGTCGTCTTCGCCGTGGCAGCCGTTCATGCTGGCTCGCGGGCAGCCACGAATTTTGGCCGGGACACCCGAGCAGCTCTGTTCCAACGCGTCAATCGCTTCTCGGCGCGTGAAGTGTCGACGTTCGGTGCGCCGTCGCTGATCACGCGCATTACCAACGACGTCCAGCAGGTGCAGATGCTGGTGCTGACCACCTGCACACTCTTGATCGCTGCACCATTCACAGCGATCGGCGGGTTGATTCTTGCACTGCAACAAGATGTGGCGCTGAGTTGGGTGATCGTGGTCGCGATTCCGATCGTGGTGGTGCTGCTCGGCACCGTGATCTCGAAGATGGTGCCGACGTTTCGCAGGATGCAGGAGTACATCGACCGCATCAATGAGATCTTGCGGGAACAGCTCACAGGAGTGCGAGTCGTGCGTGCCTTTGGCCGTGAGACGGATGAAATGGCCAAATTCCAGACCGGCAACGAACATCTGACGGCGATGGCACTGAGGGGTGGTCGCCTGATGGGTTTGTTGTTCCCCACAGCGACGCTGATCGTCAATCTGTCGAGTGTGGCTGTCGTGTGGCTGGCTGCGGATCGCATTGTTGCAGGGCAGATGCAAGTTGGGTCACTCGTGGCGTATCTCACGTATCTGACGCAGATTCTGATGGCGGTGCTGATGGCAACGTTCATGGCTGCACTGTTGCCACGAGCTGCAGTCAGCGCCGAGCGCATTCAAGAGGTCATGACCACCGAATCATCGATTCGACTGTCCGAGATGCCCGTGACCCATCTCGATGGTCCGGTGTCGCTCGAGTTGAGCCATGTGGGTTTCCGGTATCCGGGGGCCGACGAGCCGGTGCTGGCCGATGTCGACGTGCGCATCGATTCCGGTCGCACGTTGGCGATCATTGGCAGTACGGGATCGGGTAAGACGACACTCGTGAACATCGTCGCCCGGCTCATCGATCCCACCGACGGTGTCGTGCGGATCAATGGTGTCGACGTTGCCGAGCTCTCAGTCGAAGTGCTCGGATCGCTGTTCGGCTACGTGCCACAGCGGCCATATCTGTTCTCGGGCACGGTTGCGTCGAATTTGCGCTACGGCAAGCAGGATGCGACGGAAGATGAAATGTGGAAAGCCTTGGAGATCGCCCAGGCTGCTGATTTCGTGCGTGAACGCCCCGAGGGTTTGCAGGCAGTCATCACCCAAGGTGGCGCGAATGTCTCCGGTGGCCAACGCCAGCGTCTGTCGATTGCTCGGGCAGTCATTCGCCGTCCACGGATCTACCTCTTCGACGACGCGTTCTCGGCGCTCGATCTCGCCACTGATGCTCACCTGCGTGCCAGTTTGCAACCACTGCTACGCGAGGCGGTGACGATCATCATCGGCCAGCGTGTGTCGACGATTCGCCACGCGGATCAGATCATGGTTCTCGAAGACGGTCGTGTCGTCGGTCTCGGTACGCACGACGATCTGGCTTCAACCAATCCGACGTATCAGGAGATCCTCGGATCCCAAGCCGTGACAGTGGGAGTGGAGTCATGAGCAAGGAAGGCGCCGCACCCGTGCAATCTGGGGCGACTGTTGCTGAACTGCGGTCGGGTCGCATGAACACGGTCGGCATTCCGACGGAGAAGTCCAAAGACTTCACGGGAACTTTGCATCGACTACTGCGCCGCATGGCCCGTGATCAGGTTTTCGTCCTACTCATTGTCGCGATGGCGATCGGCAGCGTCACCCTCACAGTCCTTGGACCGCGTCTGTTGGGTCGCGCCACCGACATCGTTTTCGATGGCATTCGTGGCAAAACCGATGGTGTTGATTTCGGACGTCTGCACACGACGTTGCTCGTAGCCGTCGTGCTGTATGTCGTCGCTTACGGGTTGTCGTATGGGCAAGCGTTCGTGCTGTCAGGTGTGGTGCAACGAACGATGTTCCGGCTGCGACGTGATGTCGAAGCCAAGTTGCACCGGTTGCCGCTCGCGTACATCGATCAGCATGCCCGCGGCGATCTGTTGAGCCGTGTCACGAATGACATCGACAACATCTCACAAAGCCTGCAGCAATCACTCAGTCAGTTGGTGACGTCGTTGCTGACGATCCTCGGGGTCACCGTAATGATGTTCGTCGTCTCCCCAATCTTGGCGCTGATCGCTCTCGTCACTATTCCGCTTTCGATATTGACGATGAAGCAGATCGCCCAGAGATCGCGCCAGAAATTCATCGATCAGTGGCGCCACACCGGTGAACTCAACGGTCTCGTCGAGGAGGCATTCACCGGCCATGCCGTCGTCAAGGTGTTCGGACGTCAGGCCGAGGCAGAGGAGCGTTTTGCGGCGATCAATGATCGTTTGTGTCGGGCCGGTTTCGGAGCGCAGTTGATGTCCGGTTCGATCCAGCCAGCGATGATGTTCATTGGCAACCTCAATTACGTGGCGATCGCCGTGGTTGGGGGAGTGCGGGTTGCGAGCGGCAATCTGAGCCTCGGCGATGTGCAGGCGTTCATTCAGTACTCACGCCTGTTCACCCAGCCGCTCACTCAAACGGCCTCGATGTTCAACGTGCTGCAGTCAGGGATCGCGTCTGCTGAGCGGGTCTTTGAACTTCTCGATGAAACCGAACAGACTCCGGATCCGGAACCGACACCCGCACATGGGACCGCGCAGGGTCGCGTCGAATTCGATCATGTGGCATTTTCGTACGTTTCTGATCGACCATTGATCCAGGATCTGTCGCTCGTGGCCGAACCCGGCCAGACGGTGGCCATCGTTGGACCAACGGGAGCCGGCAAGACGACGCTCGTCAATCTTTTGATGCGCTTCTACGATCTCGACAGCGGCAGGATCCTTTTGGATGGGCGTGACATCGCGCAGATGTCACGCCAGGACGTTCGCTCGCAGGTGGGCATGGTGTTACAGGACACGTGGTTGTTCAACGGCACGATTCGCGACAACATCGCGTTCGGGAACCCAACTGCGACAGACGAGCAGATCCGGGCAGCGGCCAAGGCTGCCTATGTGGATCGGTTCGTCCATTCACTGCCACTTGGATACGACACGTTGATCACTGAAGACGGTCAGTCGGTGAGCGCTGGAGAAAAGCAATTGATCACCATTGCCCGGGCTTTTCTGGTCGACCCGACGATTCTGATTCTCGATGAAGCCACGAGCTCGGTCGACACCCGCACCGAAGTGCTGATCCAAAAAGCCATGCACGCGCTGCGGGCCGGACGTACGTCGTTCGTGATCGCACACCGATTGTCCACCATTCGCGATGCGACGACGATTCTGGTGATGGACAATGGAGCGATCGTTGAACAAGGTTCTCACGAAGAGCTGCTCGAACGTGCGGGCACCTATCACCGGCTGTATCAGTCGCAGTTCGTGGCGCCGACAACGCTCACCGAGTAGGGGAACGTGTCACGACCGTAAACCGTTAGCGTAACGGTGTGATCAAGCAGGACCTTCTGAATTG
>JAULYE010000011.1:0-6493 GCA_032118015.1 Ilumatobacteraceae bacterium
TCAGGGCCGGAACCGGAGCGAGTTGGTCATCGAAGTGATCCGGCATGGTCAAACACGAGTAGCCCGCAGCCTCGGTTCGAAGGGCGAGATCCACCCATTCCTTGCGGGAGCGGGCCTGGGAGGCTTGAACACCGAAACGAAAAGGGCGATGGGTCGTATTCACACCTGCGACGGTACTCGCATGAGGTGACGCCGACTCGACCCGATGGGCAACTACGGTGGAGGCGCTGTGCGATTGATCACCTGGTGGATGCGGCTGAGCATCGTCATCGTGGCGGGAGCTCTTGTGGTCAGTGCTCTTGTCGTGGCCGTCGCTCCGAGACTGTGGCAGGCCGCCAATGCCCATGAGCAGGACCCAATCACCCTTCCTGAGTGGGGAGGGATCGCCCAGCGCAGCTATGTCTATGACGCGAAGGGCAATGAGATCGCGGCCTATGAACTGGAAAATAGCCAGCCCGTCGAACTGTCGCAGATCCCCGAAGATGTCATTTCCGCCATCTTGGCCGTGGAGGACCGCGAGTTTTATCGGCACAAGGGCGTCAATGTCCGGGGTCTGTTCCGGGCGACTCTGTCGAACTTCGAAGGCGGCGCGCGCCAGGGAGCATCGACGATCACTCAGCAGGTGGTCAAGATCGAGTACCTGGGAGGTCTCGAACGAGATGGTCGATACAAGCTTTTACAGATCGTGTACGCATTGCGACTGGAAAAGGAACACTCGAAGGAGGACATTCTCGAGCGGTATTTGAACACGATCTTTCTTGGCAACAACACCTATGGAATCCAGGCGGCAGCCGAGGTGTATTTCGGCAAGCGAGTCGAGGATTTGACTCTCACCGAGGGAACGTTCCTGGCTGGATTGATTCAGGCGCCATCGAGTTACGACCCGATTCGCAAACCCGAACAGAGTCGTCGACGTTTCGCTCAAGTATTGGACTCCGTCATCGAAGTCGGACTGATGACACAAGACGAAGCTGATGTCATCGTTGGATGTCTGCAGCCTTTTGAAACCGATGAGCAACGCACGCGCTGCGAAGGCAGCTGGCAGATCCCGGAGATCGTGCGCACGATTCCGGAAAAGACGATCATCAGGACGCACTTCAGTGAGGAAGTGAAGTCGTACCTTCTCAACCGAAGCAATCTGCTCGGTGAGACCTATCGCGAGCGGTACAACAGACTGTTCCGTGGGGGTTTGCGGATCCATACGACTCTCGACCCTGATATCCAGCGTGTAGCAGAAGCTGCAAAGACCGAAAAGCTGCCGCAGAACCTGTCAGGCATCGAAGGTGCCGTTGTCACGTTGGACACCAGGACAGGTGCCGTGAGGGCCATGGTGGGAGGGCAGCCGTTCGCGCCGGGACGTAACGAAGTCAACCTTGCGCTTGCGACTCGTCAGACTGGTTCGAGCATCAAGATTTTCATTCTCGCAGCTGCTGTCCAAGCCGGTGTGCAGAACAATGACCTCATCGATGGCACACTTCCGTGCACCTTCCCGAATCCGGACAATCCGAGCGAGCCATTCGAGATCGGCCAGGGTGTCAGTCGTGCCGTCAGCACCCTCGAGGAAATGTCGTGGTTCTCCATCAACTGTGCCTATGCGCGGTTGTCTCAGGCAGTCGGACTCGATCGTGTCGTCGACACGACATACCGCATGGCATCGAGCGATTATCTGCGACCAGCGACTGTTGAAACCACGCGCGAGCCGCTTCGCCCCTATGCCTCGTACGCAACGGGAGCCAACGAGATGAGCCCGCTCGACATGGCGTCAGGTGCTCAGACGCTGGCCAATGGCGGCGTCCACATGGAGCCATATCTCATCGACCGAATCGAAGATCCGAACGGGATCGTCTTCCAACATGAGAATCCAGGGACGGTGGTCTTCACTCCCGATGTGGCCAACCGCGTCACGTCGATTCTCGAAGGCGTCATGACGAGTGGAACTGCGCGACGTTCGGCTCTTGCGGGTCGGGAGTCTGCCGGTAAAACCGGGACCCAGGACAACAACACCAATGCCTGGTTCGTGGGGTACACGCCCGAGTTGACGACGGCAGTGTGGGTGGGTCACCCGGACCTGTATCTACCGATGAACAACATTCCCGAGTTCGTCGACGCAGGAGTGCGCCGAGTCCAGGGCGGAACCTTCCCGGCAGCGATTTGGAAGGCGACGATGGATGCAGCGTTGTTCGGCGTTCCGCCGAGCCGATTTGCGGCACCACCGGCCAATCTGCGCGAACCCTTCCAGATCTTTCTCCCTGGCGTCGACTGTCTTGCATACGCGGTGCCCCAGAGCCCCCTGCAGGGGCTCCAGGACCGTTTCACGACTACGACCACATCGACACCGGACGACTCCGAGAGCCCAGAATCAACCGAGAACACGATCCCGGTCTCTCCGGAACTCGGCTACGGCACAGCAGTCGACGTGCCACCAGAGGTTGCCCGGATCACGACAACGGTGCCTCGCGGCATGCTCGACCCACTGTGGCCCGTACCAACCGTTGATCCGACCCAATATGCCGTCGTGCCTTGCCAGCCGGTGCCGTAGCGTCCAAGAGATGAAGACGGCGACATTTTCGTGGTGTCCCAGTTGTGAAGACATGATCGCGAGAAAACGGTCGTGAAAACATGGTCGTGAAAACATGCTCGTGAACGTTCTCCTCGACCTTCAAAAGATCGACATCTTGATCGATCAGGCGCGCCATGCTCTCGATCATTTGGCGGAACGTGTTGAGCATGCCCATCGCATCGACGACCTTTCTCGTCTCCGGTCGCAGCGTGACGACGTCCGCCGGGAGCAGCAGATCCAAGAATCCGAGCTCGTCGCGATCGAGACCGAAAGCAATGGTGTCGATACGCATCGACGTCGACTCGAAGGTCAGTTGAAGACAGTCATTGCGCCGCGCGAGGCCGAAGCCCTGCAACACGAGATCCAGATTTTGGAAGTGAAGCGCAGTGCCCTGGATGATCGCGGTCTCGAACTTCTCGAAGCTTCAGCTCGAGCCGATGTCACACTTGCTGATCTGATCGATCGAGAGGTTGCAGCTGCTGAAGCTGAGAATGCGGCCCGAATAGATCTCGAACGAGCGATGGCCAACATGAACACCGAAATCGAGCGTCTGAGGGGCCAGCGGGCTGAAGTGGCGTCAGGTATTGATGTCCGGGAACTCGATGAATACGAACGTCGTCGGATCTCATTTGGCGGTGTCGCTGTCGCAGAGATCAAAGGTGGAGTGTGCGGCGGTTGCCACATGGACATCTCCATTTCGGAAATCGATGCAATCAAACGGTTGCCCGTCGATGCTGTCGCTGAATGTCCGAACTGCAGCCGACTACTGGTGCGCTGACCGTGTTCTTGTGGTTCGTCGGTACGTCGGTGCTTGCGGTGTGGTCGGTCTTTCGGGATCCACGCTTCGACTACCGATTTCTCATCGTGGGTGTGCTGCTTCCAGATGTCATCGATGGAATATGGGGCGGGGCTCGCGGATTTCACTCCGTCACAATGAGCGTCGTTGTTCTCTTTGCGGTGATGTTGCTGACGATCGGACGTCGGGCGATCCGCAAAAAGTTGCTCGCTATTCCCATTGGCATGTTCATCCATCTCATCGTTGATGGCGCTTTCGACAATACGAAAGTGTTCTGGTGGCCGTTCACCGGTCTGTCTTTCGGCGACAGCCCACTTCCCGTTGTCGAGAGGGGAGTGTTCAACATCGTTCTCGAGGTCGTTGGTCTTGGGCTGTGCGTGTTCGCTGTCAAACGATTCGGACTTCACGATGAAGTGCGCCGCAAAACCTTCATGAGGGAAGGTTGGCTGACGGCGTGACATCAGGTCAGTTCGTGATCGTGCGTCATGGTCGGACGGCGTTCAACGCAACAGGACGTCTGCAAGGACGTACCGACAACCCGTTGGACGACGTTGGTGAGGTTCAAGCCCAACGCGTGGCACAGCACTTGCTGTCGACCCTGGATCACAATGCGCTGATCATCTCGAGCCCTCTCGTGCGCGCACAGCAGACCGCCAGAGCCATCGCAGCAGGATTGGGGCTCGAGATCGTCATCGACGACCGGTGGATCGAGATCGACTACGGGGTCTACGAAGGTGTTCCCCAAGTCGACGTCCCCGCCGATATGTGGGCGACTTGGCGGAGCGATTCTTCCTTTGCGCCGGAGGCCGGAGAGTCCCTGTGGTCGGTGCAAGAGCGGGTGTCTCAGGCGTGCGAGGACCTCGTCGCAACGATTGACGGGCGGACTGCTGTCATCGTCACGCATGTTTCGCCGATCAAATCGTCGATCGCGTGGGCGCTCGGTGTCGATGTGGGTATCGGTTGGCGTACACACCTCGACACAGCGTCGATGTCGCGGATCGCTGTCACCCCACGCGGCCCCGTTTTGCGGACATTCAACGAAACAGCTCCCTGAGCACATGGTTCCCGGGTCGCCGACAACGTCGAGGACATGCATCGTGAGAGCGCCGAGGGCGGACCAGGGGATCGTGCCAGCCAGGTGGATGTCCGTACCGGTGGCTAACATCGAAGAGTCCTGAAGGAACGCCTCAAGGGGGCGCACCTTCCTGAGAACGGAGAGTTTCATGCCTGAAGCAGTCATCGTTGCCACCGCCCGTAGTCCGATTGGCCGTGCCAACAAAGGTTCGTTGACCACCTTGCGTACCGATGACATGGCAGCTCAGATCGTGCGCGCCTTGATGGTCAAGGTTCCTCAAGTCAAGGGTTCGGACATCGAGGATTTGATCATGGGTGTTGGTCAGCCAGCTGGAGAAGCCGGCTTCAACCTCGGTCGCATCGTGGCTCTGCTCGCAGGCATTCCTGAGGCACCCGGTGTGGTGGTCAACCGCTACTGCTCGTCCAGTCTGCAGACCATCCGCATGGCAGCCCATGCAATCAAAGCCGGCGAAGGCGACTGTTTCATCGCTGCTGGCGTCGAGGCGGTGAGCCGCTATGCATCGGGAGCATCCGATACTGCACCCAACTCGATTTTTGGCGAGCCGGGCCAGCGCTCGCAGTTGCGAGCTGGAGGCGGCCAACCCACATGGGCACCTGCAAGTGGCCTGCCCGACGCCTACATCGCAATGGGTCAGACAGCGGAGAACGTGCGTGAGATCGAAGGCGTGACCCGTGAAGAGATGGATCAGTTCGCGAAGTTGAGCCAGGATCGTGCGAGTGCGAACGTGGCCAACGGGTTCTTCGAAGCCGAGATCACACCGTTGACCCTTCCAGATGGCACTGTTGTCAGCAAGGACGACTGCCCTCGTGAAGGAACGACCGTGGAAGGTCTCGCAGGGCTCAAGCCGGCATTTCGCCCCGACGGCCAGATCACCGCTGGTAATGCCTGTCCGTTGAACGACGGTGCCGCAGCAGTGATGGTCATGAGCGACACGAAAGCAAAGCAGCTGGGTATCACACCCTTGGCTCGCGTCGTGTCGAGCGGTGTGTCAGCACTCGATCCCGAGATCATGGGCCTCGGCCCGATCGAGGCCAGCCGCCAGGCATTGAGGCGTGCGGGAATGACCATTGACGATATCGACCTCGTCGAGATCAACGAGGCGTTCGCTGCTCAGGTGATCCCCTCGGCCAAGCATCTCGGCGTGTCCTGGGACAAGTTGAACGTGCACGGTGGGGCAATCGCTCTCGGTCATCCCTTCGGCATGACTGGTGCGCGCATCATGACGACGTTGATTCACGGTTTGCAGGAGACGAACAAGACCGTTGGCCTCGAGACGATGTGCGTCGGCGGCGGTCAGGGTTTGGCAATGATCGTCGAACGTCTCAGCTGACAGCGTTCGTCGCTGCTCGCAAAACGCCGAGGTCACGAGCCAGAAGACGTGCGGTGACGCCGAGCAGCAACACGCAGCATGCGGCGATCGAGAACAGAGCGGGTGCAGACATGTGTCCGTATCCCCATGTGGCCAACATGGCTACTACGGCGGCAACGAGTTGATTGCATGCGCCGGCTAGTCCTTGGGCTGCGCCGGCGCGGCCAACGGGTGCACCACGGGCAAGGAGACCTTGGGCTGCAGGTGCACCACCTGCCTGAGCGCACGATTCGATGACACCGATCGTGATCGGTAGCCACGGTGACGTGAACACCCCGTAGAGGGCGGTCAGCGGTGCCACGATGATGACGGCAATGAAGGCGATACCCACGTGCCCGCGTCCATCTGCGAGTCGTCCTCCAGCACGTGACAACAGGACGAACGGAATCGCGTACACGGCAAGGCTGATGCCCACGAGAGTGTCCGTGGCTCCGAGGTCGGTGAGGAATCTGTCCCACAGACTGTCGTACAGACCAACGGGAAGTGCCAGAGAAACCAGAAACAGGATCGGTACGAGAACGGAGCGTTCGCGCAACAAACCGAACGGGAGTCGCTGTGATCCTGTTGCCCGCACGAGAGCCGGGAGACGTTGGGTGCTCACGATCAGGAGGGCAATGAGGGCTGAACAGGCAAAGACAAGGAAGGGCCAGCGCAATCCGAGGGGTCCAACGA
>JAULYE010000012.1:0-9966 GCA_032118015.1 Ilumatobacteraceae bacterium
TTGGCGAGTTCCCGAAGGTCAGCGACGACTCGTGCAGGTTCGAAGGCGTCAGATATCGAAGATGGTGTCGAAAATGTCGTAGCAGTGTCATCGGACATGCTCCAACGGTACCGTGGCTGCCGTGCTCGATCACATACTCATCGACGGATTGCGAGTTGTCAGTGTGGTCGGAGTTCTCGATCATGAGCGCAATGCCCCTCAGCCGCTGCGCATCGATGTCGACATCCACCTCGATCTCCATGACGCTGGACTCTCTGATGACCTCACGGAAACTGTGCACTATGGAGAGGTGTGTGAGCGTCTCGTTGCGGTGGCACAGGAGAGTTGTGACCTACTTCTCGAACGCCTGGCACAGCGAATGGCTGATGCTGTTCTCGAATTTCCCCGTGTTCACTCGGTCGAGCTCACCTTGACGAAACTTCGTCCTCCGATCCCAGTTGACGTGCAGTCCTCGGCTGTTCGGATCCATCGGTTGGAGACCTCCTCGGCACGGCTGATGAAGCACGAGGCAGTCATCGCTCTCGGATCGAACCTGGGAGATCGAGTGGGATACCTGGGATTCGCCTTGGAGCGTCTGGGTGACTCGGTGGTGGCGCAGTCCGAAGTGTTCGAGACCGATCCTGTAGGTGGCCCCCTCGATCAGGGTGCGTATCTGAACATGGTGGTCGTCATCGAAACCGAACTGGATCCGTACGCGTTGTTGCGATGGCTGCATCGAATCGAGGCTGATGGTGGTCGTGAGCGTGTCGTACATTGGGGACCGCGCACACTCGACTTGGACCTGCTCTTTTTCGATGACGTGGTCATCGAAGGTGGCAATGTGGCCATTCCCCATCCCAGATACGCCGAACGTCGATTCGTTTTGGCGCCACTCGCTCAGGTGCGTCCTCAGCGATGCCCAGTCGGCTGGGAGGATTCGCTGCCCCCGGATGCGGTGTATCCGCGTGGGATGCTCGCAGATCTCACATGAGACCCAGTTCGCGCTCGACCCTGCGAACCTTTTCCGGATAGTGAACTCTGGCGTACTCGGGTCGTTGGTGCAGAACGATCTCCAAGAGCTCGTCGTGTTGGGCCGTTTCCTTCCAAGGAAGAGCGATGTAAAGCGGGAGATCAAACACTCGCAGTTCGTTCAGATGCGAATACACATGCTTTTGATAGAGAAATCGCTCGTCCCACGGCCAGTTGGACGGGGCAAAACCCGTTCCAGGATCGAGAATGCACGAATGCCGAAGTCCGTATCGATCGGCGACTCGCAGTTGCCCTTCGAAAAAATCCTTCATCACCTGAATCGGATCGGCCTTGACGAGTTCCATTTCCCGGGGATTCGGTCCTGACAGAAACGGGAGCACAATCGGGGCGGCGAATTCGGCAGCGATCATCCACATCTCTTCGGATTGCATTCCGTCGGCCGCATTGATCACTGTCGCACCATGTTCGAGGGCGAGGCGCACGACCTCTGGCTTCCAAGAGTCGATACTGAGTGGAACCCCTAACTGGGAGAGAGCTTCGACAATGTCGTGCAATCGTTCCCATTCTTGTTGCCAGGAAACGACATCTGCATTGTCAGTCGACCCCTGCCCGCCGAGATCGATACCTTGGCATCCACTTTCCAGGAGGTATTTCCCGCGACCGAGCGCGGCGGTAGCGTCGAGAGCAATCGAGTCGGTGTTCAGCGAGTCCGCAGACGCGTTGATCACGCCATAGAGAAACATCCCCCGAACGTTACGCCGTCCAGAGAATGATCCTTGTGCGGCGAGGAGAATCCACCACGATGGTCACACGGATCAAGACTTTCGATCCATATTCCTGGAATCTCGAAACCGCCCTTGCGCTGAAAGGGTCAACGACGGTGTCGGTGTGTATCCCGTGCAAGAACGAAGCCGCAACGATCGGCGATCTCATTCAGATGATCGAGCCAGACCTCCTTGGCACTCTCGTCGACGAGCTGATCGTCCTCGATGATGGCTCGACAGATGAGACGGCGTACATCGCCGCACAGGGCGGAGCCAGAGTCGTTTCGATCGAAGAGATCCACGACCGATATGGCCCAGGTGCTGGCAAGGGCAATGCTCTTTGGGGGAGCTTGGTTGCGAGCTCTGGGGACATCGTGGTTTGGGTAGATGGTGACATCACGAGTTTCGCGCGTGAGTGGATCGTCAAGCTCGTGACACCGCTCCTGTTGGATGCCGAATTGGGATTGGTCAAGGCGAGCTACGAAAGACCATCCCATCTTGGTGGAGGAGGTCGCACCACGGAATTGGTGGCACGACCCCTGCTGTCGTTGTTCTACCCTGAACTGACACAGATGCATCAGCCGCTTGCTGGGGAATTCGCGGGGCGCCGATCGATGCTCGAGAACATTCCTTTCTCCACAGGGTGGGGTGTCGAGATCGGCATGATCATCGACATGGCTCAAGCTTTCGGTTACGAAAGTCTCGGGCAAGTGGATCTGGGTATCAGACTGCATCGGCACCACAAACTTGAGGTATTGGCGATTCAGGCCGCTGAGGTCGCAGCGACTTTGCTCGATCGCATCGATCAACCTGTGATGTTCGCCCAAGAAAATCCGACCCTGTTTCGCATCAACGGGGACGAAGTGATCCTCAATCTTGGCGTTCGACCTCCACTGGCTCAGATGAAACGCGAGCGGACGTAGCGCAAAAACACGAAAGCATTCTCGTGGGCGATATGTGCCAAATCCCATGTGGAGTCGACGAGGTCGCGTCCCGTGACGATCCGGTCTGCCTGTCCTGCGACAAAGCGCGGGGAGATTGTGAGGCATATTTCGTCCACACAATCGTCAGCCAACATTTGGGCGTTCAACGTCGGCCCACCTTCGAGAATCCAGATATCTCCCGGCAGAGATGCGCAAATACTGTGCGCTTGTCCGGAGACGATCGAAGTGTTCCCGGACGCAAGTAGGGCATTGCTGTGTGTGCCCAAGTCCTTCGTCCTGGACACGACGATGAGCTGTTGATGAGATGGAAGAGGGGAATACGACTCCTGTCGCACAGTCTCTGCTCCAACGATCACTCCGTGGGCAATCGATCGAAGATGACGAAAGACTGCACGATCAGCAGGTCCGCCCAATCCACCTGACACACCGTCGATCGAGACTGCTCCGTCTGCAGAGCTGATCATCGACAGAACGATCCAAGGCCTATTGGAGGGACGAGGACGACTCGGGTTCTCGTAGAGCTCTGCGACGTCCGCGTCACGAAGGAGGGGAAAGACCTGGTGCATGAGCGATTACACCTTGGGGCTGAGGAGGGGATAATGGCGACGCTCGGACATTGGTGAGACCGTGCTCATGGAACGAGGACGACCTTGCCGGAGACCTTGCGATTTTCGAGGTCGCTGAGAGCGAGGGCCGCTTCGGCCAACGGGTACGCAGCCGGTTCGACGGGAGACAGGGAGCCGTTCGAAATGAGAGTGAGAACTTCGGTGAGCATGGCATCGTTCTCGGCTGGATGACGTCCAGCCCATCCACCCCAATCCACACCTGTGACGCGACGATTCCGCAACAGAATCTGATTTGCAGGGAGTCGTGGAATACCCGCCACGAATCCCACAACCAGGTACTGGCCGTCGTCGTTCAGGGTCCTCAGGCACGTCTCACCGAGCTCGCCACCGACGGGGTCATAGAGATAATCGACTCCGCCCTGTGAAATCCTCTTGGCCTGCTCTTTGATTTCATTCGGGTCGACGAGTGCGTCGATGACGTCGACGGCGCCGCGCTCATGAGCTGCGGCACGTTTGTCGGGCGTCGAAGCGACTCCGATGACCTGCAAGCCGAGGTGACGGCCGACATCGACAGCGGCGAGACCAACTCCGCCACCGGCACCGAGAACCAGGAGCCATTTGCCGGATTCGACACGAGCGCGCTCGACGAGAGCGAACCAGGCAGTGAGGTAACTCTGCATGAAAGTTGCCGCCTGTCCATCACTCATCGAATCTGGGAGACGCAAGATCCGTTTTGCTGACACGACCACCTCGGAGCTGTAACCACCGAGACCAACGTTGGCAAAGACGCGATCACCGATGTCGAAGTCCGTGACGTCATCGGCGATTTCGGAGATCGTTCCCACGACTTCCATGCCGGGTACGAATGGGGTCGGCGGTTTGATCTGGTACTTACCCTGGACGAAGAGGGCATCGACATAGTTGACGCCACAAGCACGGACGTCGATCCGAACGCAACCCGGAAAGAGCGGTTGACCGGGCGATTCGGTGAGTTCCAAAGTGTCGAGAGGGCCAAAAGCAGGACAGACGATCGAACGCATACCGAGACGGTAGTCACTGCTGTGCCGAAATCTGCCACACTGATCTCGGCGAGAGCTCCAAAGGAGTCGACGGTGACAGCAACGATGAAGACATCTGCGAAAGCGACCGGTAGATCAACCGGAAAGTCAATATGTGTGACTGGGACGGCTTCGGGGATTGGTCGAGCAACCCGTGAGCATCTCGAGGCTGCGGGGATCGAGGTGATCGGAATCGATCTCCGTGATGCAGAGGTTCTGGGAGACCTGGCCCGAGCAGAGGACCGGGTGAGGATCATCGATGAGGTCCTGAATGCCTGTGGCGGTGTGCTCGACGGATTCGTTCCCTGCGCTGGACTCAGCACGCCCCACCCTGAGGAGGTGATCGTGCGCGTCAACTACTACGGGACCATGGCGGTCGTTCATGGTCTGCGTTCGGCTCTGGCTCGCGGGCAAGACGCAGCTTTGGTGATGGTCTCGTCGAACTCGACGACGATGACTCCCGGACTTCGGATCGAAGATGCCATGTTCTATCTGGACAACGACGAAGACGATGCTGTCCGCCATTTCGCGACGACTCCACCCTTCACCGCCTACCCGGCCGGAAAACTGGCCATCGCCTATTGGGTTCGACAAAACGCGGCGGCATGGCTCGCAGATGGAATTCGTGTCAACGGCGTCGCTCCGGGAGTCATCGACACAGAGATGGTTCGTCCTCTCCTCGACATCCCAGATGTCAAGGCGTCCCTCGATCGGGTACCGATCCCATTGGGTCGATGGGGGCGCCCAGAGGAAATCGCATCCGTGATCGGATTTCTGCTCTCTCCACAATCGTCGTACATCGTCGGCCAAGTGCTGTTCGCAGATGGTGGCACCGATGCACTTCTCCAGCCTTTCGCTCACCCGCACCCATTGCCGGGCCGGACCTGATCAGGAACCCAAGAGCACCGTCGAGTGCCACTGTTGGGCATCGATGATGGGACACGCAAACCTGTCGGCAAATTCTTGGCGTTGTGCCGGCGTGGAGTCGGTTCCGAATCCGACGCGAAGCCTGTGATCTGAGTCGGAGCCGGTTCGAGGAAGATCCAGCACATCGGCGATCATCGTTCCGGCGAAGGTGAAAAAGGTGCAGTTGAATTCTTGGACATCGTCCAGGAATTGCGCGGGGGTGAAGTTTCCGGGCAGAACGATTTCGGATCCAGCCATCACTGCGGGAGCCCAGCAGGCCAACATCGAGTTCTCATGTCTGAGAGATAGTGGGTCGTAACAGATGTCATGGAGTGTCAGCTCAGTGGCCATCACGACCTGGCGGGCGGCAGCAGTGGCTTGCTTTGCGGAGACATCGATGGTGGAGGAGTCGTTCGTTGAAACCCCCTCACGAAATGAAAAAAGTGGTCGATCATCCTGAGCCGTCGAATCGAGAGGGGATATGTCGGAGACGTCGTCTGTCATCGTGAGAAAGCGGTCCCCCTTCAAGTCGATGGTGTGCGATGCGTCGAGACCCAAATGAGCGAGTGACTCGAGCCCGGTGCCGTCAGAGACGATGACAGGAGAACCTGCCGGGGTTGCATTGGCGCTGAGGAGTGTTTTGAGGTTGTCCGGATCGAATCCGACGACACAGGATCCGCTCAAGATCGCCCCGGCCACCCAAAACAGGTACTCAGAGGGATCTTTGAGCAGGATTCCGATGCGTCTGGGGCGTGTTGGGGGGAGAAAGTTCGACAGGATCTCGGCTCGGGTTGCAGATTCGGACGCGACCTGGGACCAGGAAACCGTGCGCCCAAGATGTGTGTATCCCGGACGATCATCGCCTTGTCGAGATGCGAGAGCGTCGGGGAGAGACCTCATGATCGAGATCCGGAGAAGCTCTCTTGAGGACGATCAGTCCCAGGCTGAGTACCTACCGACAACTTCTTCGAAATCACGTTCCAGCACACGGCGTTCCTCCCACGAAATACCTGTCGGAGTGATAAACGTACTTGCGTTTTCCTTGGAGCAGTTGTTCGTGGCGGAGAGTGAGTGGGTCAAGTGACTTGAGTCTCAGTGGGGGGCGCCGAACTGTCGGTCACCGGCATCGCCGAGTCCGGGCACGATGAATGCATTCTCGTTGAGGCGCTCGTCCATGGCTGCGGTATAGATCCGCAAGTCGAGATCAGTCGAACGCAGAAATTCAATTCCTTCAGGCGCTGCGAGAACGCAGATGACGGTCAGGGGACCTGTCGCTCCTCGTTCCATCAAGAGCCGACAAGCGTGAGCCAACGACCCTCCCGTTGCCAGCATCGGATCGAGAACCAAGCATCGCCTTCCAGCAAGAGTCTCAGGCAGCTTGTTCACATATGGCTTGGGTTCGAACGTCTCTTCATCGCGGCTGATGCCCACGAACCCGACATCGGCATTGGGTAGAAGATCCTGAGCGGCTTGCACGAATCCGAGACCAGCGCGCAGTACCGGTACGACGACCGGTTGGCTGACGAGCACTTTGCCATCGGTTTCGGTGAGTGGTGTTTGGACCCGGACATTCCTCGTCGGTAGATCGCGTGTGGCCTCGGCCAGAAGCAGGGCCCCGACTCGCTCCAGCTCCTGTCGAAACAGTGCATTGGGAGTGGTGACATCGCGGATGCGTGTCAGTGAGTCGGCGATGAGCGGGTGTTCGACGGTATGAACGACAATCGGCATGGAGCCATTGTCGCACGTCAGCGAGCAGCGGCTCCCATGGCGAGCTCGGCCCGCAGTAGGGCGTAGCGAGGTTTGATCAGACCATTGATGATCCGGAGGCGTTCAGGGAACGGGGCAAAGGCACTCTTCATGGCATTGGTGGTCAGCCATTCGAAGTCGTCGAGGCCCCAGCCGAACGCGGTTTCCAACTGGCGGAACTCCTTGGACATGGTGGTGTCACTCATCAGCCGGTTGTCTGTATTGACCGTGACGCGAAAACGGAGCCGACGCAACATGCCGATCGGATGATCGGAGATCGATGTGCAAACACCCGTGTTGACATTGCTCGTTGGGCACAACTCCAGCGGAATACGGCGATCTCGAACGTAGGCGGCCAGCCTCCCGAGTTCCTCGCTTCCCTCTGGACCTGTGATGTCGTCAACGATGCGCACCCCATGACCGAGCCGCTCAGCTCCGCACAGTTGGACTGCCTCCCAGATGCTCGGCAATCCGAATGCTTCACCGGCATGAATGGTGGAGTGGAAGTTTTCGCGTTGCACGAAGTTGAAGGCCTCGAGATGTCGAGTGGGAGGGTGTCCTGCCTCGGCACCGGCGATGTCGAAACCGACGACACCGCGGTCGCGCCAGCGCACCGCAAGTTCCGCGATCTCGAGACTGCGTCGAGCGGTCCGCATGGCCGAACAGATCGCATAGATCGTGAGATCTGTGCCCTTGGAACCGCGCTCGAACCCGTCCATGATCGCCTGCATCACTTCGTCGAGAGTCAGTCCCGCTTCAGTGCACAACTCGGGGGCCATTCGGACCTCGGCGTAGACGACTCCGTCGTTGGCAAGATCCTGGGCACACTCGAACGCAACGCGTTCGATCGCGTCCCGATGCTGCATCACACCGACCGTGTGGGCGAACGTTTCCAAATACAGAACGAGGTCGTTGCGCTTGGCGCCTCGATGGAACCATCGCGCAAGGTCGTCGATGTCGGTCGTCGGTAGGCCCAGGTAATGGTATTCCTGTGCCAGTTCCAGCACCGTCGAAGGGCGAACACCTCCGTCGAGGTGATCGTGCAACAAGACCTTGGGCGCTTTGGATGCGAGGTCGACGGTTGAAGCAGTCATGGTCATCGCGATGCCGCCACGGTGTCGAGTCGGCGGAGGGGAAGATCCACAGATCGCTGGAGCCAGTTCCAAGCCGGGTAGGAGGCTGATTCGGAAATGCAGTGCAGTGAGTACGCGTGGCGACTCTTGTCGCTGCGATTGACATCGCTCCAGTGTGGAAGAAGGCCGTGGAGGATGACGAGGGTTCCAGCTCGGACTTCGAGCGGCACGAGTCCATGAGGCGGCTCGGGCATGGGAGACGGATCGAGGACATCGAACGTTGCCCCATCACCTGTTGCATTTCGTACGAATCGTTTGCGCAAAGAAGACGTGTGTCCACCCGGTTCAGCCCACAGACAGCCGTTCTCGAGAGTTGCATCCTCGATCGCGAACCAGAAGCCAGTGACGGAGATTGGATCCGTGTAGAGGAACGTGGCATCTTGATGGCAGCCGACCTCGCCACCGATGCGCGGCTGTTTGCAGATGTACATGCTCTGCAGCGCCAAAGGGTCGGTGAGGCCGATGTCGCGGGAGACGCTGGCAAGTTCGGGCGTGTAGGTGAAGGATTCGAAGACAGGATCGAGATCGTGAAGTGCATGGCCGATCTTGTTGACGCTCAACTCCTTGGGTTGTGCGAGCTGACCCTTGTCATCGAAGGCCTCTTCTTCGAAGAAGCAGTGGATACCAGAAGCTGACTCGATGAATTCACGGTCGGCGTGTCTGGACTGCTCGTTCGTTGTGAAAGTGCTCCGATGCTGATCCGGATTGAAATCGTGAAGGATCTGCTCGGCGCGCTGTTTGAGGTCACGGCACACGTCGCGTGAGACGAAATCTTCGATCACGAGGTAGCCGTCGGCGCAGTAGCGGGTCATGGCTGCATCGTCGAGGAATTCTCCCATGGTCTGATTCTACTGCTGAAGCCACTGTTGGTCTCCGGGGGAAGGTGGCTCTGCGGGGATGCTGGCGTACCCTGATCTCGATGAATGAGCGCACACTCACCGTTCTCGGGGCCACGGTCCGAGAGGCAATCGAACACGTCGAGGTCTTTGCTGCACCCGCAAACGTGGCTCAGGTGCGGTTCACGACCGATGAACTCGCGTCGATCTGTCCCGTCACCAGTCAGCCCGACTTGTCCCATGTGGTCATCGAGTACGTCCCGCAGGCATGGTGTGTCGAATCGAAGAGCCTCAAGTTGTACCTGTGGAGTTTTCGCGACCGTGCGGTGTTCGCCGAGGCCCTCGCTGCGGAAATTGCACGCGAGATCATGACGACGGCCGAACCCACGAGGGTGACCGTGACTTTGACTCAGCGTCCCCGCGGTGGAATCGAAGTACAGGCTGTCGCCCACCTCGAAAGTCGGTGACATGTCAGCCGCACGGGCGGCTGACAATCGACATGTCTAGTGGCTCTCGCCGGGACGGTACGGCTGACCTGCATGAGCAGGAGGCCGCAATTGCTGGCGGGCTCCGGCAAGGACGAAAACGGTGACGATGTACGGCGCCGCTGCAACGAATTCGCGTGGCACATCGTCGACGAGCAGGTAGGTCGCTGCGGCAACGATCGCTCCCATGAGTGCCCCGGAAGCAGCAGCCGATTTGGAACGAGATGCGAGGAAGATGGCGACGAGGACCAAGATGACGGCAGCGACCAACAAAAGCGCCGGAACATTCTTGGCGTCACGGAACTTGAGTGCTGTCGGAAAGCCGAAAAGCAACGCACCCCGGAACACTCCGAATGGATTCCAGTTGCCGAAGATGGTGGTTGCCAGCCCGATGAATCCTTGACCGCCAACTTGACCCTGTCGGTACGTGCTCGTGAACACACTCGACAGGTAAGCGCCCCCGAATGCTGCGAGGGATCCGCTGATGGCCATGGCTTGATATCGCAATCTGTTGATCGGAACGCCGAGGCTCTCACCTGCACTTGGCGACTCGCCACTG
>JAULYE010000013.1:0-13050 GCA_032118015.1 Ilumatobacteraceae bacterium
TGACGCTAAATCCTCTTGAGGCAAAAGAGAAAGAGGAGATGGGGGTGACGTTCGTCGCACCCGAATCGGTCGTGGTCCCATTCCAGGGCTACCGTTTCGCCATGAGCACATCTGAGATCGGCACGATCGACGTCGGCGACCAAAATATCGCCTATCTCTCAGCCGGTATGGACAACGATGGCCCACTCGCTGTCTGCTTGCACGGATTTCCGGACTCGGCCCACACGTGGAGACACCTCCTGCCTCTCCTGGCCTCCAAGGGTTACCGAGCCATCGCCCCATTTCTTCGTGGTTATGCCCCAACGACCATCCCGGCTGACGGACGCCTGCAAACCGCTGCATCCGCAGTCGACGTCATCGGTCTCGCTGAAAAGCTCGGAAACGGTCGGCACGATTCTGTGATCATCGGGCACGACTGGGGGGCAGTGATCACCCATATCGCTGCATGTCACCGTCCCGAACTGTGGTCGAAAGTCGTGACCATGGCAGTACCCCCTGGCTCTGCTGTCGGAGCCGCTTTTCTCACCAACCTCGCGCAGATCAAGCGCAGTTGGTACATGTTCTTCTTCCAGCATCCTTTCGCCGACTTCATAGTGGGAGCGAACGACCTTGCCTACATCGACATGCTCTGGGCCGACTGGTCTCCTGGATACGACGCCTCGGAGGACTTGCACCTTTTGAAACCAAGTCTGCGCGCTCCCGAAAATCTGCAGGCTGCGTTGGGCTACTACCGAGCGACACTCGGAGCGGGATACAACGATCCAGTTCTGCAGCCGCTACAAGATTTGAGCAGCACTATGCCGCCCCAACCGCTGCTGTACCTCCATGGTCGAAACGATGGCTGCATGGGAATCGAAGTCGCCGAACTCGCCCGCGCCGAATTTCCTGATACTGCCCGAGCCGAATTCATCGACGATTCGGGGCACTTCTTGCATCTCGAACGACCCGACGTCGTCAATACCTCGATCCTCGACTTCTTGAACGAGGCATGACATGACGCAGGCACATCCGAAAGTGTCCACAAAGCCTCAATTGAGCAATGGCCTCACTGTCGTCGTCAAACGAGACTGCGAAACCTGCCGGATGGTCGTACCCGTGCTCGAGCAATTGCGAACACAAGGCGCTCTCACCGTTGTCGTTCAAGACGACGTCGAGTTCCCAGAGGGATTCGACCCGCACCTGGATGCCGACCTCTCCATCAGTTGGTTCCACGAGATCGAGACCGTGCCGACTTTGATTCGCGTCGTCGACGGAGACGAAGTCGATCGGACCGTCGGGTGGGATCGAGCATCATGGGAATCCTTGAGTGGGATCGTCGATCTCGCACCTGAGTTGCCCGCCTTTCGTCCCGGTTGCGGCAGCCTCAGCGTTGACCCCGACAAGGTCGATCGACTGCGCGCCCTCTTTTCTGGAACGGGAATCACAGCGCGGCGCGTCGACATTGCCTCGGCCGAGGACGAGTTCGAAGCGATGTTCGATCGCGGATGGACCGATGGTCTCCCTGTCGTTCCTCCCACTGAAGAGCGCGTGTTCCGGATGCTGACTGGAACGTCTCGTGCGCCGAATGACGTTGTTGCAGTCGTCCCACCAGATCTTGTCGATGTCACAATCGAAAAGATCGCCATCAACGCCGTCATGGCAGGTTGCAAACCGGAGTACCTGCCCTGGGTCATCGCCGGCATCGAAGCCGTCTGCAACGACACCTTCAACATCCATGGTGTGCTTGCTACGACGATGCCGGTCGGTCCAGTCATCGTCTGCAATGGACCGGGAACGCGCGCCATCGGAATGAACAGCGGCATGAACGTTTTCGGTCAAGGAAACCGCGCAAACCTGACGATCGGCCGTGCGATCCAATTGGTCATTCGCAACGTCGGTGGAGGTCGACCCGGCGAAGTGGACCGGGCAACTCACGGAAATCCGGGGAAGATCTCCTTTTGTTTCGCAGAAGACGAGGTGGGTTCTCCCTGGACGAGCCTTGCCGTCAGCCGAGGTGTCGAACCGGAGATGGATGCCGTCACCGTCTTCCCAGGTGAGGGTCCACGATGCGTCGTCGATCAACTGGCACGTGATCCCAATGATCTCGCCACGACCTTTGCCGCTTGCTTACGAACCCTCCACAACCCCAAGGCCATTCTCGCTTTCGATGCCATCTTGGTCGTGGGGCCCGAACACGCTCGGGTCTTTGCCGAGGCAGGCTGGAACCGAGATCGCGTTCTCGAGGAGATCCACGCCCGACTTCAGATCCCCGGGCACGAACTCGTGCGCGGAGCGGGAGGTATCGCCGAAGGGATTCCTGAACACCTTCGAGATGCGGTCCTGCCAAAGTTCCGCCCAGGCGGGTTACTTCTCGTCCACGCGGGCGGGGGTGCGGGACTCTTTTCTGCCATCATTGGCGGATGGGCAAATGGTGACGTCGGCAGTCAACCCGTCACACGACCAGTCCGAACTTGAGCGAGGTTCCCGATGACGACACTTCTCGATCCAACCAATGAGCGCAGAGTTGCGACAATGGAGCGCGTCGGACGTCCGGTCAGCCTCAAGGGTATGACGGTTGGCCTTCTCGACATCTCCAAAGCCCGCGGTGATGTCTTCATCGACAGGCTCGAAGAGCGGCTTTTCGAAATCGGCGCTGATGTGCGCCGTTTCAAGAAGCCAACCTTCACCAAACCGGCTCCGGTCGACTTGCGCCACGAGATTTCCATGCAATGCCAGGTCGTCATCGAGGCCCTCGCTGATTGAGGCAGCTGTACGTCGTGCAGTGTGCACGACATCGTGGACTTCGAGCGCCGGGGTATTCCTGGCGTCTTCGTTGCGTCGTCGGAGTTCGTCTCTGCGGCCGATGCCCAGTCGATCTCATTGGGCTTCCCCGACGTAGCTCGTGTCTTCACGCCCCATCCGATTCAGGATCGCACAGACGACGAGATGCGCTCATACGCCGACGCGGCCTTCGAGGCAATCGTCGCCGCTGTCACCCGTTCCTGATCACAACTGACGCGACCACCGCTCGCGGGTCGGTCATGATGGGAACATGCGTAAAACGAAGATTGTTGCCACCCTCGGTCCAGCCAGTGACAATGACGTTGCAGCGCTGTATGCCGCAGGTGTCGCTGTAGCGCGCATCAACTGCTCTCATCTGTCGACCGAGGACGTGGGCCGAATCGTCCGCTCGACTCGCGAACAGAACTCGAATATCGGGATTCTCGTCGACATCCAGGGTCCCAAACTTCGACTGGTCGATGGGATCGATGCATCCGGCGCAGAGGTGACTCTGTATCAGCATGGCCATGGTCCCGATGACGGTTCCGTTGCCCACGTCGGCTTCGACCCTTGTGCTGTCGGCATCCAACCAGGAGAGAGAATTCTCGTCAACGATGGGCGCATCGTGCTCCAAGCTCTCACCGTCGACGACCACATGGTGCGCGCCGCTGTTCTGACTCCAGGTGTTGCACAGGGTCGCCGTGGCGTGAATCTCCCTGACACTGATGTTCGTGTGACGATGTACTCCGATAAGGATCGGGCCGATATCGCAGTTGCTGTCGAAGCTGGGGCGGACTGGATTGCACTGTCTTTCGTCCAGCGACCCGAAGATGTGATCGAAGCCCGTTCGATGGCCGGCGGAAACGTCCGCATCATGTCCAAAATCGAACGACCACAGGCTCTCGAGGTGCTGGATGAGATCTGTGCAGTATCCGATGGTGTGATGGCCGCTCGCGGTGATCTCGGAGTCGAACTGCCCTTCGCACGCCTGCCCGTCATCCAAAAGCGCATTGCGGATTCGGCGATGCGTGCGGGAATTGTCTCGATCTGCGCAACGGAAATGCTGGAGTCGATGATCACCGGAAATCGCCCGACTCGAGCCGAAGTCTCCGATGTCACCAATGCAGTTCGGGACGGATTCGATGCGGTCATGCTGTCGGCAGAGACTGCTATCGGTCATGCTCCTGTCGCCACAGTGTCTGCGATGGCCGCAATTCTCACTGAGGCAGACTCGGTGGATCGAGTCCGCTCTCCCTTTGCTGACCACAATCCTGATCGGGCTGCGGTCGCAGCCGCCGCCAGTGCATTGGCATCACGCCTACGCGCTTCGGCAATTCTCGCAGTGACGTTCACTGGACACAATGCTGAATTGGTTGCAGCATGCCGTCCTCCCGTCCCGATCATTGCAGCGACACCGAACCCGCTCGTCGCTACCCGCCTGAAGATTCGCTACGGAGTCTCGACGGTCATTGCTGAACGTCCTGCGAGCACCGATGAAGCAATCGCTCGAGCAGTGGAAGCGGCAAAGAGTGCCGGATTGTGCCAGGACGGCGACCGCCTCGTCGTCTGCTTGTCACGTACGTCTCCTCGTTCGACGACCGACACGATCTATGTATATGACGCGTGATCGCCGCAAATCGGGCAACTCACAGATGTAGCAGCTCTCCGACACGGCGAATCAGTCCTTCATCGACAAGAGCCTGCACCAAGTCCACTGCTTGCTCAGGTGACCTCTCCATCACTGTGACTGCTTCGTCGATACTGAGGGGTCCCGCTCCGAGGGCCTTCAGCAAACGTCCACGCGCTTGGCGGGCTGAGCCCTCGAAGCGTGCTCGAATATTCGGCACTGGTCGAGCCGCCGGGTCGATCCCCTGACCCTGCCACGTACACGAATCGCGAAGGGGACATCGGTCGCAGTCCGGACGAGGTCGACACACCGTCGCACCAAGGTCCATGACCGCTTGATTCCATAGCCACGATTCACCTTCGGGCAACAGGGCATCTGCGAGAACCTGGGCGGAACGAAGATCGATCGGTGCGCCCACCAGTCGCCGAAGGACCCGCGCCACGTTCACATCCACCACTGCTGCCTCGGCTTCGTACGCAAAAGCGAGAACAGCGCGAGCTGTATACGGTCCGACGCCAGGAAGGGACAGCAAGTTCTCAAGAGAGTCCGGGACACGACTATCGAACTCGGAAACGATCACCTGAGCAGCCAGGTGCAGATTGCGTGCTCGACGCGGATAACCGAGCCCCTGCCAGATACGCAGGATGTCTCCCAACTCCGACTGTGCGCATTCATCGGGAGTCGGAAATGCAGCGACGAAGGCTTCCCACTTACCGAGAACTCGATGCACCGATGTCTGCTGCAGCATCACCTCACTGACGAGAATGGGCCATGGCTCCCGAACATCCCGCCACGGAAGCTGGCGCAACCGGGGAGTCACCCATGTGAAGACTTGCGCGTGCAGACGTTCCAGATCCGCCGATTCCAGAAGTGGGATGTCGTTCATCACGACACGCAGATCCTTCGTTTCAGCTGTCACCCCAGGCTGCACGCTCGTCGTACGGGCGCTCGCGTGTCGGAGCGAATTCTCGCTTCCACACCATGACTCGCCTACGGAAATAGCAAACTTCTTTACCGTCCTGGTTGAAGCCTTTGGTTTCGACCGTGACGATGCCGCGATCGTTCTTCGACTTGCTCTCCTGCACTTCGAGAACCCTCGTCTCGGCATGGATCGTGTCACCGTGGAACGTTGGGAACTTGTGTTGGAGGGTCTCGACTTCGAGGTTGGCTATCGCTGCACCGCTGACATCGGGGACACTCATGCCCAATACCAATGAGTACACGAGGTTTCCGACAACGACGTTGCGCCCTTGGACACTCTTGCCGGCGAACCAATCGTTGGTGTGCAACGGATGATGGTTCATCGTGATCATGCAAAAGAGATGGTCGTCGTACTCAGTGATCGTCTTTCCCGGCCAGTGCCGGTAGACGTCTCCAACGACGAAGTCTTCGAGATGGCGGCCGAATGGTCGTTCATGAACGGTCATGAGCCAAAACTAGTCGGTCGTCTCCTCAGTCGAGGGAGTTGGATCTTTCAGGAGACGCTTGCTCGGTCCTGGGTAGCGCTCGGAAAAATCGAGGATGCTCTCATCCAAAGTGCCCACGGTCGCCACCACATCACGAAGAGGAGCAAGCTTGTTGCGCTCGATCGCCCAGGGCCCGACGCGCAACGACAGATACATGACGCCACCGAGAACGATCGGAAGCCAGTACTGAGCGATGCGATAGGACACCACGCCCACTACAGCGGTCGCCCGAGGCAATCCGAATCCGACGAGTACAGGAACGTAGGTACCTTCGACGATGCCGAGACCCCCGGGAGTCAAAGGAATCACAGCAAGAACATTGGCCAAGCCGAATGCGATGATCAGTCCATCGAATGGCACTGATCCACCGAACGCTCGCAGGAAGACCCATAGCGCAGCTGCGTCGATCAGCCAGTTACAAGTCGCCCAGATGATGAGGCGTCGCAACATGACTCGGTCAGACGAGAGTTCCTGCATCCGGATCGCCAGATGGCGAACTGCCTCACCTGCTCGGTCCTCGTTGAAGTGAAAACGACGGGCAAGACTTCGAAAGACTCTTTCCGAACGTGATTGCCCCTCTATGAGCCCAATGATGATCGCTGCGGCAAGTCCCATCACGAGAATGCCAGCGATTGCCGCCGTCCCGTAGAGCGGGTTCACCCCCCGAAATGGAATGGAGATGATCAGCCCGATCCAGAGGATGAAATTGAGAACGACCGCCGATGCAAGACCCGAAGTTGCAAGCGCAAAACCAGCATCGGGTCCCGGTACTCCGGCTGCAGTCATCATTCGATAGCCGAGAGCGGATCCGGCCGCGGTGCCGCCAGGCACGAGACTGGAGAGCGCACGCGTGGACAACTGGATACGGAACATCCGCAACATGGAAATCAAATCTGCTGCTGGACCAAGCGCTACTCGCGTCATCCCCGAGTAGCAAAAGAGGGCGATCAGTTCAAGGCCGAGTCCGAGAAGAAGAAGCGCCGGCTCGACATCACTGAGCTGATTGACGGCATTACGCAGTCCTGGAATATTCAAGAAGATGAAATAGACCACCACGAGCGTCGCAGTGACCTTGAAGGTGCGCGCGAACGCTCGCCGACGAACACGCCTCTTGCGCTGTTCGGCTTCGGCTGGCGAATCGCCCGCTCCGAGGGACAGGTCTGGGTCGTCCCGACCCGTGTCGGACATCCCTCTTTCTTAGCAGTCCAGACGCACGACGAATCGATTCTTCGTCCAGCGCGTCCCCGAGAACAGCCGCTGTTCAGGCGAGGTCAGGTTGGCTGCTCGACCCCATCGAGCGGCACGGATTCGATGATCTGAGTCAGTATCGAGTCCAGGTGTGGCTGCGTGGCAATGTCCCACTTTCCGAGGTGCACGAGGACGAGATCTCGATCCGGCACGACGACCAGGCGCTGACCTTCGTACCCGAGTGCGGCCAGAGTGCGCTCGTCTGCGTTCCACGTCCACCAATGCTCCCCGTACCCATGTCCATTGTCGGGATCAACTGCGTGCTGGCGATGGGCGCTATTCACCCACTGTTCATCCAGGACGCGATAGCCAGCGAAAATTCCACCGCGCACATAGAGATACCCGAATCGGGCGAAATCACGAGCTGTTGCATGAACGTATGAAGAGCCGATGAACGTACCGGCTTCGTCGAACGTCGCTACAGCCGATGACATTCCCAATGGGGAAAAGAGTCTCTCGTTCATGAACTCTTCGACGGCACGACGACCTCCCAGAACCCTGCCGATCAAACCGCACACGATGTTCGTGGTTCCTGAGGAATACGACCACACCTCTCCTGGAGAATTGGACTGGGGCCTCGACCTCGCGTATTCGAAGACGTCATCGGCCCCACTGCCAAAGAGCATGCCGATCACATCGGATCTCGAGTTCCCTTCGGCGTCAACCGTGTAATCCTCGATGAAGTCGAGCCCGTCACGCATCTGCAAAAGATGGGACCAAGTGATTTCCGAGCGGCCGTCGTGCCTCCACTCCGGAATCGGCAAAGGCTCGTCGAGGACAATTTTTCTGTCCGCAACCAACATGCCGACCATCGCGTGCGTGATGCTCTTGGCCATGCTCCACGAGATCAACGGGGTATCAGCGGTGATCGTGCGCTCGTCATGGAAATCATTTGCAGGTTGCCGTCCGTAGCGCTCTGCGATGATCCGGCCCCGATGCACGACGAGGAGAGCCAGTGACGTCCCCCGCCCTGAAGCAGAGTCCACCCGGTGATCACCTCCCTGATCGAACAGAGCGGACAATGACTCGTCGATACTCGATCGCATGATTCGTGACTCTGGGTCCGATGCTCCTGTGGCACGGACCTCAGAAGTGGGTTTCTCAACTTCCCAATCATCGATTGGCCATGCAACACCATGGGGCTGCATCGGATAGCGGATCGGGATAGTGGTCATCGCAGGCTCCGTTTCGACGTGACATCGAGAGTGCGCAGTTTCCCATCGACAATCGGCGCTTGCGACGTCACGCGTACCAGCGCCTCGTCGACGGAGTCCGTTCGCTGCAGAATCGTCCACGTCGAACCGTTCACGAATCCTTCATCCATCATGTGGGTGAAGGCGTCGAATAGCGGATCGAAAAACCGCTTTCCATCGACGAGGCTGTCCAAGAAGATCACGGGTTTGGAGATCAGACCTATTTGATTCCACGTGAGGATTTCGAACAACTCATCGAAAGTTCCGAGGCCGCCAGGTAACACGATGAAGCCATTCGATGCATCTGCCATCTTCGATTTACGTTCGTGCATGGAATGCACGACATCGAGGGACGTCAAACCTGTGTGAGCGGTTTCGAGATCGACGAGATGCTGGGGAATGACCCCGTGCACACGCCCTCCGGCGTCGAGCACGGCATCGGCAACCACTCCCATCAGCCCGATACGTCCCCCGCCGTAGACCAAACCGATACCGCGTTCGGCCATCGCCTGTCCGAGTTGTTCAGCCAAATGGCGGTACTGCGGACGACGTCCTGAACTCGATCCGCAGTAGATACAGACGTTGATACCTGCCTTCACATCCATCTCGGCACTGCGGTCGGAATCGTTCACCCCAACAGCCTGTCAGATGAGGGCAACTCCCTTGGACGTGACCAGTGACCGACAGCCCTTCGAAGCAGACCTCGTGTTCTGACTTCCGCCACCCCCAGCACTCATGGATAGCGTCTGGTTCATGAGTGCAACCTCCGTCCAGCCCGATCTCCGTACCGCCGCCGACGTCATCGACCTGGCATCTCGAACAGTCGGAAAGTCCTTGCGGCATCTGGCCGAAATCGGTGGACCGGACACGCATCAGGTCCTCGCCTACGACCTCGCCCACGCAGCTTCTGCGGTCGAGACCGCTCGTTCACTCCTCGATTTCGGGGCGAAGGGAACACGTGAAGGCCTGATCACGTGTGCGTTCACCGCTGACATGGTGCACGAGTTGGCAACGAAAATTCTCGGACGTGAGTCACTCTGGGGTCTGGAGAGCAACGCTCTTGCTGGTGCCGCAGAGTTCATGGCGACCTACCGAGATCCCGATTTCCTCGCCTCGCTCGCCGACGATCAGGGTCCCCGACATCTGGATCCGGATTTCGAAATGGTGCAGGACACGTTTCGTTCGTTCGCCGACAAGGTGATCGCTCCTCGCGCTGAACACGTCCATCGCTACAACGAAGATGTCCCAGAAGACATCATTTCTGGCTTGGCGGACATGGGAGCCTTCGGACTTTCGGTGCCCGTCGAGTACGGCGGGTTCTCCGAGGGTGGCGAAGGTGAATACGTCGCCATGGTCGTGGCCACCGAGGAGTTGAGCCGAGCCAGTCTGGGTATCGGTGGTTCTTTGATCACTCGACCGGAGATCCTCACGCGGGCACTGGTCAAGGGCGGCACCGAACAGCAAAAGCAGGAGTGGCTCCCGAAGTTGGCAACTGCTGAGGTCATGGCAGCCGTCGCCGTGACGGAACCCGACTATGGAAGCGATGTCGCTGGTCTGAAGACGACGGCCACACCGATGACGGGTCCTGATGGAGAGCTTGGTTACGTGATCAATGGCGTCAAGACATGGTGCACCTTCGGTGCGCGGGCCGACGTCTTGATGCTCCTCGCTCGCACGGATCCCGATCGTTCCAAGACGCACCGCGGACTCAGCCTGTTCATCGTCCCCAAGCCCCGTGGAGAAGCCCATGGATTCCAATTCGCGCAGAACGTCCTCCCGGACGGTTCGACCGGAAAAATGGAAGGCCGCCCGATCGACACCATTGGCTACCGCGGCATGCACTCGTACGAAATCGCACTCGAGAACTGGTGGGTGCCTGCATCCAACCTGATCGGCGAGGAGAACGGTCTGGGTAAGGGCTTCTACTACCAGATGGAAGGTTTCGAGAACGGCCGTTTGCAGACTGCGGCCCGTGCGGTCGGCGTCATGCAGGCTGCATACGAGTCGGCACGTGATTACGCGCAGAACCGTACCGTTTTTGGCTCGGCCATCTCTGAGTACCAACTCACCAAAGCCAAGCTCGGTCGCATGGCTGTCCTGACACAAGCGGGGCGACAATTCGGCTACCAAGTCGCCAAGTTGATGGCCAAAGGTGAGGGAGCCATCGAGGCAAGCATGGTCAAGGCGTATGTCTGCAAGGCCGCTGAATGGGTTGCTCGCGAGGCCATGCAGATTCACGGCGGCTACGGCTATGCGGAGGAATACTCCGTCAGTCGCCTCTATGTCGACGCGCGCGTTCTCTCGATCTTCGAGGGTGCAGACGAGACGCTGTGTCTCAAAGTCATTGCTCGTCGGCTGATGGAGAAGTGACCTCGGCTCTGCTGCAGACGATGACGGCGTAGTCATCTCCGTCACGGGACTCTTCGCCATCCCAGGTTGCGTAGTGGCCGATCACCGTCAAACCGCTCGATTCTGCGTCCCGGCGAAAGTCACTGGGCAGATATCCACCGCTACGTTGTTCGATGCTGAATCCGCACACGAGCATTCCACCGGGAACGAGATGTCGAGCAAGGGACGCCATGATCGCTGGTTGTGAACCGGGCGCGCAGAACAGAGGGATGTTTCCCGCCATCACGATGATCTCGAACAGATCGTCGAGTTCGAGACGCGAGAGGTCTGCACAGACCCAGTCGATGTCAGGGCTTTTGGATCGTGCGCGATCGATCATGTCCGGGTCGAGGTCGACCCCGACCGCACGATGGCCGCGTCGTACAGCTTCGAGGGCAATTCGACCGGTGCCGCACCCTGCGTCGAGGATGCTCGAGATTCGACCGGACACGAGTCTTTCGATGAAATCCATTTCCCCGTGGATGGCCTCTCCGCGCGCATCCATCTCTTCCCATCGCCGGTCGTAGTCCTCGAGATCCACCGACCGTCGCCACCGAACCCATCGGTCCGATACTCCTGATCCTGGCTCGATGCTCACAAAAGATCCATCAAAGAACGCACGCGATGAAAATCTGCTTCTGGGTGGTCGTCATGCGGGTCGAGCAGAATCGGGAAGAGCCCCGCGGCTCGCGCTCCCCCGACATCCATCGTCACCGAATCGCCCACGTAGGCCACACGTGACCGATCGAACGTTCCCAGCCCCTCGAGGCCGAAATCAAAAATGCGCGGGTCCGGTTTGGCCACTCCCACGATGTGGCTGTCGATGATCACCCGCACCGGCACACCAGGACCGTCGCCGACTTGGCACACCTGAGATCGGGCCAGGAGATCTTCGATCTGACCTGAGGCGTTGCTGATCACTCCAATAGGAATGTTGCGCGCATGAAGTTCACGCAATGCCATGACGCTGTCGAGGAGCGGCCAACGCCACAACCATGCGTTACGCGTGCGGCCGAGAATGTCCGCTGCGTATTCCTGCTCATGGTTGGGCACACCGACCGCCTCGACGTAGGCAAGGTTGTACACACTCCAGTCACCTTCGCTCGAGCCGGCCGTGGATTTGGCCGCCATGCCTCGGTAGTGGGCCCGGTGGTAGACATCGAGGTCCTCGGTCGCCCCGAAATACGCGAGAAGTGGTGCGAGCACTGTCGGATCTGGGATCACGAAAATCCCTCCCGCATCGAACAGCACGGCATCGATTTCATGGTTGTCAATCTTGAGCACGGTCGTCAGCGTAGGGGTGCCACGAGCGCAGACCGATCGAACGTGACGGGTTTGGCTCGCCAGGCTTTCGCTGGAGACGATCGACGGCGTACCCTCGAGGTGTGCGCAGCGCCCGAGACTTCTTCAAACCACTCGCCGTCGGAGCCCCCGAGCCCGTTCGCGAGATCCCGTTCCGTCCAAGTCGGATGATTCATTTCTTTCCACCCTCGAACGACAAGATGGTGTCGAAACTGCCCGAGATCGTCCCGACCGTCGACATCTTGCTCGGGAACCTCGAAGACGGAGTTCCGGCCAGCGACAAAGAGGCTGCTCGTGCTGGCTTGATCCGTGTGGCAACAACTGTCGACATGGGCTCGACCCAGCTGTGGACTCGGGTCAACAGCCTCGATTCTCCCTGGGCGCTCGACGATCTGACCGAGATCGTCACCCGAGCTGGTGCCGCATTCGACGTCATCATGATTCCGAAAGTGGAAGGGCCTGAAGACATCCACTATGTCGACCGTCTGCTCGCCCAGCTCGAAGCCAAGGCTGGGCTCAGCAAACCAATTCTCCTCCATGCCATTCTCGAAACCGCACGCGGTGTCGCAAATGTCGAGGAGATCTGTGCAGCGTCTCCACGGATGCAGGGGCTTTCCCTCGGACCTGCAGATCTCGCAGCCAACCGGCGTATGAAGACCACACGCGTCGGTGGTGGACATCCCGACTACGTCGTACGCAAGGACGCCGATCCCGACGACCCGGATGCTCCACGCGCCACGTACCAACAGGATCTCTGGCACTACACGATGGCTCGCATGGTCGATGCCTGCGTCATGAACGGAATCTTGCCCTTCTACGGTCCTTTCGGCGATATCAAAGATGTCGTCGCGTGCGAAGACCAGTTTCGCAATGCCTACCTCCTCGGCTGCGTAGGAGCCTGGTCATTGCACCCCGTCCAAATCGACATCGCCCGACGAGTCTTCAGTCCTCGACCATCCGATGTCGCTCATGCCATGCGGGTCATCGACGCCATGGGTGACGGAACGGGTGCAATCATGCTGGATGGCAAAATGGAGGACGATGCATCTGTGAAACAGTGCCGTGT
>JAULYE010000014.1:0-3585 GCA_032118015.1 Ilumatobacteraceae bacterium
CGTCGTCCCGGCTGAACTCCAGCCTTGGCAAAGTGACCGGCCTCGGGCTTGTTGAGTTTCGATGAATCCTTGTGTCCATAGGTGACCTGCAAGGCGGCGTAGCCGTCACGCTCATTGGTCTTCACTTGGACGATGCGCGCTGGTTCGACACGGAGCACGGTGACGGGGACGATACGGTTGTCGTCAGCCCACACCTGAGTCATGCCGACCTTTTCGCCGACGATCGCTTTCTTTGCCATACGGCAGCCTCTTCATCCAGCCAGAGAACTCTCTGGCACCTGTGCAAGTGTTCTGGTGTTCGTGATCTCGGCGATCCAGGCGCTGCCGCCATTCACGCAAATGCTCCGCTGGTCATGGACCTGCGGAGCACCGAGTTCGGTTGTTGCCATGTGGTCCCCGATACCTCGGGCTCACACAGACATCGATTGACGCGTCTCAGCCGAGGCCGAATCGCACGAAAGTGGAACGATACCGCTGCCCTGTGGCACCCCCCAACCTCTCAGAGGTCGGATTTTCAAGGTTCCTGGTATTTCACGGATATCGGGCGGCCAGCCAGTGCGCCACATGGGCCAGTGCCTCTCGTCGGTGTCCCTCGAGATAATGGGGCGCGCCCTTCATTTCTATATATGTCGTGTCCGAGGCACCAGCATTCTCCACGATCTCACGGGCCTGCCAGACCCGAATTTCCGTGTCGGCTGTCGGGTGGATCAACAGTGTCGGAACAGTGACCCGTGGCATGGTGTCGGCCAACTTGGCATGGCTCGACAATCCGCTCCAAGTGGACAACCAACCGCGTGCTGACATGGTGCGTGCCAGACCTCCCCGCCCGTAATTGGCATCGAACGGGTCCGGGAAGGCGAACAGGCTGCCCATGGGTCGATCATCCGGGTCGATCGACAGATCCAGATACGCGGGATCCGCCAAGGTTCGATAGATCACCATGTAGGCACTGAAGACTGCCCTCCTGCGAACCTCCCTCCACATTCGAGGGTCGCTTGCAGCATCGAGTCCGCGCAGCTGTGTTGCAGCCCCTCGGGATTCGTCCACACTCGCCCGCGCCACGGCATCGAGTCGAGCGACACGCTCGACCTGTGCCTGTCGATAGCGCACGAGCCATTGCGGATCGTACGAACACGGCTCTGGCCATGGCCGCCAGCCATTGTCCGGGTTGTACATGTCCAGCTCTGGGACCGTCGAGAACGGATCGCTCTCATCGGCCACACTCGGATCGATGACCTGGAGCATGAATACTCCCTCTCCTGGATGCGCAGCCATACCGATCCACCCATCGCCGATCCCGCGTTCAGTGTGCGCCAGAGCCATCAGCGATCCGCCGCCGGAGTTTCCAAGGAGGACAACGGCCTCGGCTCCACGTCGCTTCATCTCGTGGTAGACGGTTTCGACGTCGATCGCGCACTGCTCGTGCAGACAGTCGGTGTCATTGTTCATGTAGCGCGTCCCGAAGCCGAGAACCGCATAGCCAGCTGCTGCCAACAACGGGCAGGCATAGTGCACGCTGAAATCCCCTCGCGGATGGGACAGAATCACCGCCGTCTTCCACGGACGACCCGCTGGCGGAGTCCAAAGAATGCCGCGAACCAAGGCTCCGTCAGGACTGACGAGCCGGATCGACTCTCGACCGACGTCGACCCCCGGATCATCCTCGGGCAGCGGCCAGTAATTCAAGCCGAATGGACGTGATCCCCCGAGATGTGCATCGATCATGACGTCACAGTAGGCGCAGGAATTTCACCGGGGCGATCTCGCGTTCAGGCGAGTCGAGCTGATGTCACGATGGGATGGCTCGATGAACAACCGGAATCGGTCGTTACGGCAAGGGCCGCTCAGCGAGAATTGCCGTGAGGGTCACCCGCTGACCATCCCGTAGGACCACGATGTCGATCGAGTCACCAGGGGACTTGTCGCGAATCGCAGCTACGAATGCGGCCTGACCATCGATCGGTGTGCGATCAGCTGCAATCACCACATCCCCGGCCCGAATGCCAGCCGATGCCGCAGGCGAACCTGCTGTGACGGAGTTGATCACGGCACCCCGACCTCCATCGGATCGCGACACGAGCTCGACGCCGAGGTATCCCTCGATACGCGGCTCACCATTGGCCACAGCGCGGAGTTCCTCGATGACCGGGAGCACCTCGGAGACGGAAATCGCGAAACCGACGTTGTTGGCTGCTACGACTCCGGAACTCTGGAACACTGCCGTGTTGATCCCGATGATCTGCGCCCGTTTGTTGAGCAGCGGTCCACCCGAATTACCCGAGGAAATCGCTGCATCGGTCTGGATCAGACCGTCGAGAGCTCCATCTTCGTTGACCAACGTGCGGTTGAGCGCCGACACGATCCCCCGAGTGACGGTTGGACCGCCATCGAGGTTGAGAGCGAACCCGATGGCCACGACCTCGTCGCCAACGGCGATCGATTCCGGTGTGGCGAAAACTGCAGGCCTGAGTCCGGTCTGATCGACTTTGAGTAGGGCGAGATCATTACCCATGTCGAGAGCCAACACACGTGCTTCAACGGGATCGATGCCGCCGTTGAGCAGAACCTGGACAACAGTTGCTCCGTCGATGACGTGGGCATTGGTCACGATTTCACCATCATTGGTGATCACGACACCCGTACCCGTTCCCCGCCCCGAATTCATACCATCATCGATGGTCGCCAGGACCGTGACCACACTCGGGGTGATCCGGTCGACCACTTGCGCTACTGACAATTCGCCGCCGCTACCTGCAGGAGCCGTTTGCACGGGTTGGCCCGAACTGCCACCTGAACCGCCCACGAGCTCTCCGCCCGAACCACTGCCCTGCCCGGACTCCGATGACGCAGTCGGCTCAGTCGTGGGAGGCGAGGCCTCGCCATCACGGGATTCCTGGGCGATTTGGGCGCCGACGAATCCGCCGATCACCGTGGCCAGGACGACGATCGACGCCACGATCCAGCGACGGCGTACACGTTTGAAAGACGGTTCGCCGGAAGAATTCTCGAGTGGTGTGGGGGGAGGAAAGTGGGACACGCCCATATTTCTACCCCGACTCACCCACAAAGGTTCCTGTAAGGGGTGTGAAAAGAGTAAGAGGTCTCGGACGCCCGGTCGGACGCCCGAACCTCTCAGGCGTTCTGGACTTTGATCTCGACTTCGACACCCGCAGGAAGATCGATGCGCTGCAAGCTGTCAATCGTCTGCTGCTTCGGATCCACGATGTCGATCAACCGCTTGTGAATGCGCATCTCGAAGTGCTCACGTGAGTCCTTGTCGATGTGCGGTCCACGGATAACGGTGTACCGGTGCTTGTCCGTCGGGAGCGGCACGGGTCCGCGCACGGTGGCATTCGTTCGGGTCACCGTCTCGACGATCTTGCGCGTCGACTGATCGATGATCTCGTGATCGAATGCCTTGAGGCGGATGCGGATGATTTGAGCCATTGTCGTCAGCCGATCACTTGAGAATCTTGATGACGCGGCCAGCGCCCACGGTACGGCCACCCTCACGAATAGCGAAACGCAAACCCTCGTCCATCGCGATCGGCTTACCCAACTCCACAGTCATCTGCACATTGTCAC
>JAULYE010000015.1:0-7298 GCA_032118015.1 Ilumatobacteraceae bacterium
TCCATGCCGGGGCAATCCACCCGATCCCCGATGACACCTGCCCCAATGACAGCCGGACGTCTCGACCCACACTCGACGATGTGACCGTGGTGATTCCCGCTCATGTCGATTCGACCACAAATCTGCGAAACCTTGTTGCCCGCCTTCCTTGTCACATCTCGATCATCATCATCGACGACGGGTCATCGACTCCGATCGGCGAACTGCCAGGTACGTACGTTCTCCGCAACGAGATCGCTCTCGGTCCAGCCCCAGCGCGCAACTGCGCCCTCGGTGGCGTCACCACCGACTTCGTCCTATTTCTCGACAGCGACATCGTGCTACCCGATGCGGCCACCTCCCACGAATTCTGGAGTCCACTGCTGTTCCACATGGCTGACCCGTCTGTGGCACTCGTTGCCCCACGAGTGCGCAGCATCCCCGGGGATTCCATCTTGACCCGATACGAAGTCTCCGGCTCCCCCCTCGACATGGGAACCGTTCCTGCAGATGTTCACATCGGATCACGCGTGGCGTATGTTCCGTCGGCAGCACTTCTCGTTCGAACGGGTGTCATCGATGCACTCGGCGGGTTCGATGAGGCTCTGCGATACGGAGAAGATGTCGATCTCGTGTGGAGGGCCACGGCTGCTGGTCATGTCTGCCGATATGAGCCAATGGTCGAGGTTTTCCACCAACCACGCACTTCGTGGCGTGCTCTTTTCGAACAGCGATTCCGATATGGAACAGCCGCAGCCCCACTCGAGACTCGCCACCCAGGATCGACTCGCCCGTTGCGTATCAACTCATGGAGTGCTGCAGTGCTGATGATCACGGCACTCGGACACCCAGTCGTCGCAGCCGGTATCGCAGGATCGACGATTGTTCGTTTGGCTCAGCGTCTTTCGTCCATGCCCGATCGTTGGCGAGTCGCTGTGCATCTCGCCGGTCGGGGTCACCTCTTCGCAGCGCGCATGACCATGGAGACGGCTGTTCGGACATGGTGGCCGATCACCATTGTCGGCATGGCCCTTTCACGGAGGGTGCGTGCAAGTGTGGGCATCTTTCTCATCGCACGCGCGCTCGACCCATCGCTACGAGGCAAGCGTCGCTCGTCAGCGAGTCGAACCGATACGCAACAGCTGGATCCCATGAGCACCGTGTGGGTGAAAGTTGCCGATGACATCTCCTACGGAACGGGTGTCTGGTACGGGGCCCTCCGTGAGCGCTCTGCCAAGTCCCTGCTACCGCGCTTCGACTGAGAATGGTCCGGTCTTGAGTAGTTCAGTGAGAACTGCTCAAGCTCGGGCAGCCAACCGCCGCGAGATGTCGTTGCAGTCCTCACATACCGATTCAGGGATCACACCGATACGCATCAGTTGGGAGAAGATCGCACAACCCAGGCAGTACCCGACGAATGCCTCGAGACTTGCAGCTGCTGTCAATCCGATGATCAACCCAACAGCCACTGGCGTGGACCCTGCCAACGCAGCGATCAATGCCGAGGCCGAGAACACGACGCCGATGGCTTGAGCGAATCGCTTCGGAGGCCCAGGACAGATCCGGCCGGAATGCCCTGAAACGCGCGCCAGAAATGGAGTCACGACTCGCGTCACGACAATGCCGAGTGGGCTGAACCTCGGTCCGGCAGCGACTCGGGCCACGAATCCGTAGGTCAACGGCACGAGCACCCACCACTCGCGTACGACGAGAAACAGCACCGACTGGGCGACGACACCGAAGGCGACCAATCGCGCCGATGTCTCATTGACAGTCTCTGGGAAGCCGAAAATACGCTTGGTCATGCCGGCAGGCTACTCATGAATTCCCGACTAAACAAGTCGTCTTTCTGATGCATGCGCGATTTTCGCGTGTTGGCGGGTGTTCGATGATCACGTCACGTCAGGTTCGCCGACATCGTTCGGGTGTCGGTGGCTATCGTCGCTTGCGTGACCCTGACCCTGACAGTCGACTCAGCCGCATGGAATCGCAGAGTCGATGCCATGGCGGCACGTGTCGACGGACTCGTGCCCGTGGTCAAAGGCAATGGATACGGATTCGGGAGAGCCTGGCTCGCCGAGCGAGCAGCACTCCTCGCTTCGTCGATGGCCGTCGGGACGGTGTTCGAAGTCGACGATGTTCCGTCGAACTACACAGCTTTCGTTCTCACCCCGACTCTCGCTCCCCCAGTCGATTTGAGAGCCAACGCCATTCTCACAGTTGGTTCCATTGCCCATGCCCAAGCGGCTGTTCCCGTATCGGGAACACGTTCGGTCATCGTGAAAGTTCGCTCGTCCATGCAACGCTATGGAGTGCCCGCCGAAGGCGTGAGCGATCTCGTGTCCCAGTGTCATCGACTGGGACTCGACGTTGCGGGAGTCTCGATCCATCCTCCACTGCACGGAACAACTGCCGAGAATCTCCAGGAGATTCAATCCTCGATCCGGCACATCCATCCGGTATTGCCCGTCTTCGTCAGCCATCTCGACGAGGCCACATATGCGACCTTGCGCGCCAGCCACCCCGACCGCACGTGGAATCTCCGCCTGGGAACGTCGCTGTGGCATGCGGACAAGACCGACCTCACGCTCTCGGCAGATGTCCTCGATGTCCACACCGTCATGACCGACGGTGTGGCCGGCTATCACGGCGCTCCTGTGCACGCAGGATCGCAGCTCGTCATCATCGGCTGTGGATCCACTCATGGGGTCATCCCTTTGCAAGACGGACGAAGTCCGTTCCACTTCGCCCGACACCGTATGGCACTGCTGGAGCCTCCCCATATGCACACTTCGATGTGCGTCGTACCTCCTGATCAGCCATGTCCCGCAGTCGGCGACACCGTCGACGTGCAACGACCGTTGACCACGACAGCAGTCGACATCGTGCACTGGATGTGATGACGCCCTTCGACAGGCCCCCAGCAGGACCGACTCGATCCGGCCGGCCACGAAACATCGGTCCCGACGTGGCTCGTGCCGTGGCATTGATCGGAGTCGTGGTCATGAATTATCACGGCATGATCAACTTCTGGGGCCAGTCGGCACCTCCCACATCTCTGATCGATCGCGTCTTCGACATCAGCACCGGTGCGCTCTCGACACGGTTCGCTGCGACCTTCGTGGTGATCGCTGGGATCGGCGTGACAATGCTCACCGAGAGAACGCGCACGAGCGGATCCTCTGCAGCGTTGTACGACACCCGACTGCGGCTTCTTCGACGTGGTTCGATCCTGCTGATCGGCGGATACTTTCTCGACCTGGCTTGGCCCGGAACGATTCTCTTCTACTACGGCGCATTCTTTTTCGCAGCCGCTTTCGTGTTCCATCTGAGCACCCGAACTCTCGTTGCGATCGCAGTCATGACATCGACGGCAACAGTCCTCGTGTCCGTCTGGCGCCGTCATCGACTTCTCGACGGCGATCCGACCCAATGGGTCGATCCACCCAGTATCGCTTCTGTCCAAGACTTCACAGCTCGGCTCTTTCTGGGATACACACATCCGTTGTTGCCCTGGTTCGCATTTCTGCTCGCCGGCATGATCCTCGGTCGACATCTCGACGACATCAGCAAACACTTTGCGCGTATCACTGCAATCCTGATCACCGTGATCGTCACGATGTACGTGCTAGCAACTGCAGCCCGCTCTTTCGATGTGTCCGAGTCGGCCATGTGGTACATCGCAACGTCGATGCAGCCCGATGAGCGCGGAGCCACCTACATCGTGTCGACCTTGGCTCTGGCACTACTGGCCGTCGTGCTCATCTCCCGTCTCGCACAACGTTTCGACTCACAAGCCCTCATGACTGCGCTGCAACGCGCCGGGCAATTGAGCCTGACGCTGTATCTGGGACATGTGTTGTTCTTCTACATGGTCTACGACTGGTTGGGCTGGAACTCAGGTCTTGGCTGGGCTCTGCTTCTGGCCACCTTGTATTGGGTTCTGGCAATTGTCGTGGGATCGTGGTGGCACCACAGAATCGGAGCCGGACCCGCAGAGCGGCTGTATCGCCTGCTTGGCGGTTGAACGGCAACTCCGTTCGCCCGGTCAGCCTGCCACGTTCAAACCGCGCCAACCCACAGCAGCAGCTCCGATGAGTGGGCTCTGATCTCCGAGCCGGGCCGGGACGATACGGGCGCCCTTGGTGAAACCGAGCCGACAATGATCGTCGAGAACGTTCTGTGCGGCATGGAAGAACGTCGGACCGAATCCGAGCGCGACCGACCCACCCACGACTGCCAACTTGAGATCGAACAGATTGCAGATGCTGGCCACGGCAATGCCCACCATCTTTCCGGTTCTCTGCATCGTCTCGTACGACGGCTGGGTGGGCGAACGGCCAGAGATCGATTCGATCGCGGTACCAGAAGCTTCTGCCTCGAGGCATCCGCGTGCACCACAGCGGCACCGATGTCCCTCCGGTTGCACGATCACGTGACCAATATGACCGGCGTTTCCGGTGGCCCCTTCCAAGAGTTGACCATTGATGACGATGCCGCCACCGATACCTGTACTCACGACCATCCCGAGGAAGCTTTGAATGCCGCGGGCCGCGCCCAACCAACCTTCGGCGAGTGCAAACGCCTTGGCATCGAGATTGCCAAAGACAGGAACGTTCACCATTCGAGCGACCTCGGAGCGCAGCGGATAGTCCTTCCACGCTGGGATGTTGATCGGAGAGATGCGCTCGCAGTTCGGCTGGATCGGCCCTGCAGAACCGATACCTGCCACCACGACATGGCCGTTATGGCGTTCGCCGGCTCGTGTGGTCTGACGTTCGATGAGAAGTTTCAACGAGTCAGCGAGACCAGCAGCGGTCTTGTCGGGATCTGTACGCACTATGTCGCGATCGAGGAGTTCGCCACGTCTCGTCACCAGACCGACGCCAATCTTGGTTCCACCGATATCGATGGCGAGCGCCAACTCACGCGACTCAGGCATCAATCCCCCACACGCCGTGCATCTTCGATGAGATTGATCTGATACAAGACCTCATCCAGTGCATCGGCTGCGCTGATTGTCGAGTAGCGCGGCGGATTGTCGGCTGTGCAGCATGCTGGTACGGGAGCCAACATCGTCCATGGGCGCGGGTGGCAGAACTGAACGACGCTGTACCGCTCTTGTTCGAATCCGGGCGAGGCGATCACACGATGCCAACCAACGGGAAGAACGCCGTTCGTGAGCCGTTCGAGCATGATGCCCGTGTTGATGATCACTTTGCCATCCGGCGGAATGGCGTCGATCCATGTCCCGTCGACTTCCACCTGCAATCCAGGAGCCGTCGCCCGAGGCAGTGCAGTGATCAGGTTGATGTCCCCGTGAGCTCCAGCCCAGATGTGGCCTCCAGCTGGAGCGTCCTTCATCGATGGATAGCGGATCGCACGCGTCAACGTCGGACCGTTGGTCACCATGTCGTCGAAGAACGTCTCGTGACAGCCGATACCGACAGCGATGATGCGCAGGAATCTCCGCTGGAGATCTGCAATGGCTTCATGGAATTCGTAGAGAACTTTCGAGATACCGGGTACCGCAGCATCTGGCAAGAGCTGTTCGGGGTACGAGTTCGGAAAGCGACGACGGAGTGGATGGCCAGACGGAATCGGAGATGACCAGTTGAGCATCTCCTTCCAATCGGGCTTGTCACTGCTCGCCGCGGTCTCCACCAGAAGTCCCGTGTACCCGGTCTGTCCATGGGATCCCTCTGCGACGAAACGCGCTTTCGTCGACTGGTCGAGAGAAAAGAACTCACGCAACATGCCGTACGCCGTGTCGAGAAGATCCTCGGAGAGATCGCTACTGGTGTAGACGAAACCAGTGGCAAGACTGCGCCGCACGCCGTCGACGACCGCCCGACGAGCTGCACCGTCGCCATTCTCGAAAGCGAGGAGGTCGACATCGAGAATCAGCTTTGCCATGGTGGAAACGCTAACTGCCGTTCACATCAATTACAGGGCGAAGATCTCCGGATGACCACCGGTGTGGATGAAGATGACATCGTCTCCTGCCTTCCACCGTCCGCCCTCGACCATTCCGAGAAGACCTGCCATCCCCTTTGCGGTGTACACGTCATCGAGAAGGATTCCCAAACGCCCAGCCGCCCACTGTTGAGCATCACGAGACTCGCGAGTCGGCACTGCATAGTCGGGACCGATCCAGTCCGATGCAATGATGACATCGTCAGCGAGCACTTCGCCTGGCAGGTCTGCCAGGCGAAGCGTGGCAGATGCAAGTTCGCTGATCGATGGCATACCTGCGATGACTCCCTTGGCGACTCCAACCGCAACAACCTCAGGAAGGTGGCGATGGGGGTCCCGTGACCGCAGCCATGCGCGACCGGCAACGAGCCCTGCGTGCGTTCCACCGCTCGATGACGTCACGACGATGGCAGCTGGCCGAAGCGAGATCTCATCACACTGATGAAGGAGTTCTTCGAATGCCACAACGTATCCGAGTGCGCCATGAGGTGTGGATCCGCCAATAGGGATGGAAAACGTCCTCAGGCCTTGTGCTTCGAGTTCTTCAGTCAACTCTTCGCGGGCTATTTCGAGAACACCCCACAACGCTGCTGGTGCACCGTTGAAATGCTGCAACGCGCCAAGGCGATCCGACAGCAACTGGTTGCCTGTGAACTTCGCAGGCCTCTCTCCAGAGAGTACGAGATGTGTTTCGATCCCCATCACTGCGCCAGCCGCTGCCGTCATTCGACAGTGATTCGATTGGCTTGCGCCAACAGTGATGAGACAGTTCGCTCCGGCATCGAGGGCCTCACCGCACAAGAACTCCAGCTTGCGAGCTTTGTTCCCACCGAGTGCAAGTCCCGTGAGGTCATCGCGCTTGATCCACAAGCGCACTCCTTGATCGAGTTCGACACTGCGCTCGAGCGGTGTTGGCAATGACGCAAGATGCACGCGTGTCGAGCCGTGCCATGTCGATACCTGTACATGCTCCGGAACCTTCACCGACTCATTCGACGGCAGGCCTGACGAGGTGTTGGGGGGCTCCACGACCACAGGCTATTGCGGGCAGGAGCACTGTTCGTCACGGCAGAATGATGGCGTGCAAGCGACCGATTGGGACCCGGTTCTACGAGCGGAATTGTCCGAACCGTACTGGAGAGAGTTGCAAGACTTCATTGCCGATGAGCGCCAGCGCGGGCCCGTGTACCCAGCACACGAGGACGTCTTGGCGGCGTTGCGTCTGACACCCCTCGCCGAAACAAAGGTGGTGATCCTTGGTCAGGACCCGTACCACGGCCCCGATCAGGCCCACGGGCTCAGCTTTTCGGTGCGTCCTGGAATCGCCATACCCCCTTCGCTGC
>JAULYE010000016.1:0-3881 GCA_032118015.1 Ilumatobacteraceae bacterium
ATGTCACTCATCTGATGTCACTCATCTGATGATCAGGCGACGCGGATCACGACTTCACCGGGACGGCAATCTCCGATGTCGGTGATGGATCGAATACAGCGGTCCTCATCGAGCACGAAGATCGGACGAGGTAAGACGGACGGTCGCCCTCGAGGGCGTCGGTCGACGACGATTCGTCCATCCTCGATCAGCTCACCTCCCCAAACCCCCCACGGTTCGAGCCGTTGAAGGGCATCGTCGAGACAGGCGTCGCGCAGGGTACATCGGGTGCAGATCGCCTTTGCTCGAGCGATGTCGACATTGTCATCGCTGAAGAACAGTGGCGTCAGCGTGCCGTTGCCATCGGCGCATCGTGCTGTCGAGCCGGTTGGGATCATCGTGGTGGTTGCTGTGATTGTCATGTCTGTGTCTCCGTGTCTTGAGCTGGTGTGGTGTTGTCGTGGTGGTGATGTTTTTGCTGGCTGGACAGTGTTTGCGGACAACGAAAAAGGCCGCTGGGTGATCCCAGCGGCCTCGTGTGTCCTCGTCGTGGTGGTGAACCTACGTGAGTGACTCCTCGAGCCGCCGGGGCGAACGCTTGGTATTTGCCACGGCAAAACCGGCCTTCGTTGCGCCTGCGAATGCCCATGACGTCGTGCAATACGCCTGCGGGGCGGGCATCGACGACATCGAAGGGGATACGCAGATCGAGGAGGGATGCCAGGACGCGACGAGACCTGCGTGACGCACCGCTACAGCGGCGGACAGGACATTGGACACGTGCGACATAGCCCGATCAGCAAACCAGATCCCGGCAGCGAAATCAACCGAATTACGAATCCGCACAGAAATTGTCACATTTGCTGTGCTCTTTCGTGTGTGGACGACGGCAATGTTCGTGCCGCGGATGTTGAATTCGAGACAGAGTGGGGACCACGCCGACATACTGAGACCATGACACGAACCACGCAACGAACTGTTCTGAGTGATCTCGTCACGGCTGGTCGAATCACACGAAGTGAAGCAGACACCATTGCCTCGGCACCGCGGTTCACGCTGCCGGTTCGCGAGATCGTCTCCTACCTGGCGGGCCTGATCGTGCTCGTCGGCGTCATTCGTTTGATCGCAGCTGTTCTCGAGGACGCCTCGGAGATCGCCATCGCTGCTGTCTTGTACGTGGTGGCTGTGATCACCGGGGGATTCGCCTGGAGGTTGCGAACGAAAACCGGAGCCTGGGGTCGATTCGCCGAAGTCCTCGAGTTGGCCGCACTGGGATCGGGCGGTTTGGCGATCGGTTTGACGTTGGTCGATCTCGACGTGCGCGACGAATGGACGGCGATCATTCCGGCTGCTCTGGTTGCAGGGTGGGGAATCGCTCGCATTCGGTCGTCACTCGTCGTCTCGGCGCTTTCCCTGCCCGTGAGTGTGATGGTGGTTGCTGGGCAAGTAGCGACTCTTCTCGATTGGTACGAGGAATTGAGCTCGATCCCGATCATGACTGGTGGTGCTGTTCTGATCGGCCTCGGCCTGACCCGCATGAACCTGGCGTTCATCGTGCGTGCAGTTGGCGCAATGGCCATTCTCGGCTCGTCCACAGCGCTATCAGCAGAGCGTGATGGTCTGGACGGGCTCTTGCCCGGCCTCTTGATCGGAATTGCCATCTTTGCTCTCGGGGCGGTTCGGATGTGGATCGATCTGATTCTCCCTGGTGGGGTTCTCGTGGTGCTCGCAGTATCGATCTTCATCTTTCGGAACATCGACAACGACGTCCTCGAAGGTGTACTCGTTGTGCTCATTGGTCTTGCTGTGTTGGCTGTGACAACACTCGTCGTTCGCCGAGGCCGTCGACGCGTAGTGCCGGCACCTTAAAGGCGGCATTGGGATTCTGTGATGGCCACGACTGCCTTGATTGCCAATGTCGCGTCGACCCTGGTGATGGTCGGCGTGATCTGGTTCGTTCAACATGTGCACTACCCCTTGTTGGCGACCTTCGGAGTGAAAAGTGCTGCATCGGTTGCGGTCGACCATCAGCGCCGGACTGGACATGTGGTGGCCGTACCGATGGCAGTCGAGGGTCTGAGCACACTCGTTCTGCTGGTATCTCGACCCGATGGGGTCATGTGGCTGTGGCCATGGGTGGGGGCAGCACTCTTGGCCGTTGCCCTTGGGTCGACGGTCCTTCTCTCGGTACCGCTTCATGCACGCATGGCTGCTGACCCTCAGGTGGATACCGGTCGTCGTCTCGTGACGACGAACTGGCCGCGCACTGTGGCATGGTCTCTTCGGGGCATCGTGTGCATCGTGATGACAGCACAAGCTCTCGGAGGTGGAATGTGAACAGACAGACAGTGAGTCGAGGACTCGACAGTTTCTTGGATCTTTCGATTGTCGGAGGGTTCTCGCGGATCGGATATGAGGTGCGCTCGCGAACGCGTAACTGGGAGCAGGTTGATCGCTCTCACTTCGCCGGGCGAACAGTGGCGGTCACGGGTGCAACGTCAGGACTCGGTCTGGCAACTGTCCGCTGGCTTCGTGCTCTCGACGCCAATGTCATCGTCATCGGTCGTCAGCCATCGAAACTCGATGATGTCATGTGGCAGCTCGGTGAGCAGGCCGCGACCGGCACGCTCAAGTCCGTGGTGTGCGATCTCGCGGATCTCGCGTCCGTTCGCCGGGCATCCATCGAGCTCGCTGCGATAGGACCGATCGATGTTCTCGTGCACAATGCCGGCTCACTGTCCAAGGAGCGGCATCTGTCGCCGCAGGGCAACGAGTCAACCATTGCCACCCATGTGCTCGGACCATTTCTGATGACGACCTTGCTGGCCGATCATGTTGCGGACAGTGTGATCACCGTATCCAGCGGTGGCATGTACGCAGCGAAACTTCCCGACTTCGCCGGTGGGCAATCCCTCGAGATGCCCGAGTCGGCCTATGACGGCACCCGCCAGTACGCCCTTGCCAAACGTGCGCAGGTGACTCTGAACGAATTGTGGGCCGCGGGAAGAGCCGATCCGCGGTTCTTCGCCATGCATCCGGGATGGGCTGATACGCCTGGTGTGCAGGAGTCGTTGCCCAAGTTCCGCACCCTGACCAAGCCGTTGTTGCGGACCGCCGATCAAGGTGCCGATTCGATCCTGTGGTTGGCATCATCCAAGACCGGCGATCCGTCACTGCCAAGATCTGGATCCTTCATCTGTGATCGTCAGGTGCGTCCGATTCATCGACTCGGCTCGACACGTACATCCGACACCGCTGCGCGACGAGGTGCTCTGTGGGACTGGTGCGTGGATCGGGTGCATGAACATTCGAGTCGGATCCCCTGACCCTCGCAGGTGTGATCGAACAGAAGGCGTGGTCGATCAGGAGTCGTGATCGATCAGAAAACTGTGTAGCCGCCATCGACCACGACTTCCTGACCGGTGTGAAACGTCAGAGTCGGATCGGCGAGAAATGCCCCGACGGAACGGAACTCGGCTGGATCAGCCCACCGTCGAGCCGGCGTCCGTTTCGTCGTGACGTCACGGAATGTGTCATTGGCGAACGCTGGCCCTGCCATCTCGGTGATCGTCCAGCCAGGAATGAGAGAGTTGACTCGGATCTTGTGTCGAGCCAGAGCCACAGCAAGTGCACGGACCAAACCATTCAGTGCCGTCTTCGACGTTCCGTAGGCCTCGTTGCCCGCTGCTCCGTGGATGGCAGATGTCGACGAGACGGCTACCAGACTGCCACCGTGACCCTGCTCGACGATATGACGCGCAGCTTCGCGCAGCGTCACGAAGGCGCCATCGAGGTTGACGTTCATCACCTCGCGCCATTGAGCGAGTGACAGTTCGAGAAATGGCACACCATGACCAGGGCGTCCGGCGTTCGCGAAACATCCATCGAGGCGACCGAAGTCG
>JAULYE010000017.1:0-12163 GCA_032118015.1 Ilumatobacteraceae bacterium
AGGTCATCGATGGCCTGGTCGGCTGAGACGACTTTGATCGTTGTCATGCCGAGTGCTGCGGCGGGTTTCAAGTTGATCCCCAGATCATCGAGGAAGACGCATTGCTCTGGTCGCACGTCGAGTCGTGCGCAGGCGATTTCGTAGAACTCATTCTCGGGCTTGCGACATCCGACCTTGGAACTCTCCACGACAGTGTCGAAAAGTTCCATCACCTCGGAGATTGCTCGCGTCCGCTCGCCAACCGCTCCACTGTGTTCGGTTTCAGTGGTGTCGATCACGTTGTTCGTGAGGCAGGCAGTCTTGAAGCCGGACTCCTTCACTGTTCGCAGGGCGTGCACCATCTCGGGCCGAAGTTCGCCTCGCAGCAGTTCGAGGATGGCGTACCCTCTGATGGCGTACCCGGATTCGAGTGCTTCTCGAGCGAAGGTCGTGTCGAATTCGAGAGCCGAGATCTCATTGCGCTCGAAACGGGCCCATGCGTTGGCATCGGGATTCCGTGCATTGATCGAGCGAATCGTGTCCAGGGGAAGGCCGTGCTCGGATTCGTACCGTTGGAATGCCTCGAACGGACTGCTGAGGATCACCCCACCGAAGTCCCACAGCACAGCCGAGTACAAGGTTGAAGCGGTCACAATTGGATCGTAGGGCGATCGCCATCTTGGGGCGTCATTCGTGCTTGACTGAAAGGGTCATGTTGAAACACGTCATCGTTGATGGATCCAATATCGCGACTGAAGGGAGATCCAAGCCGAGTCTCAAGCAACTCCATGAAGCCGTCTTGGCCTTTCTCGAAGAGCATCCGAAGACTGCTGTGACGGTCATCGTGGATGCGACCTTCGGACATCGCATCGACCCCAAAGAGGTGACAGCATTCAACAAGGCCGTCGAGCACAACGAGTTGGTGACTCCACCCGCCGGAACCGTTGGTCGCGGTGATGCTTTCGTTTTGAGCATTGCTGAAAAGGCTGGAGCGTCGATTCTGTCGAACGACAGTTACCAGGAATTCCACGGTCGGTACAAGTGGCTGTTCGACGAGGGTCGTCTCATCGGTGGAAAACCCGTCCCTCATATCGGCTGGGTGTTCGTCGAGCGTCTTCCCGTGCGCGGTGAGAAGAGTCGAATGTCCGAGCGTTCATTGAAGACCGGTGGCAGCGGAGCGCGTGCGGATCGCAAGGTCAGTTCAGCAGCGATGAAGCCGATGCCAGTTCCCAAGTCGCCTCCGCCCGGTGCGTCTTTGCCCTCGAAGAAGTCCGAAAGCTCGACGCAGCCATCCAAGAAGGTGGAGACATCCAAGGGTGTCAACGAGATCCTTCCCTTCTTGCATTTCGTCGAGAATCACACCGTTGGATCGATCGTCGATGGAGTCGTGGAGAGCTATTCCTCCCACGGGGCTTATGTGCAAATTGGAGAGGTGAGGGGGTACGTTCCCCTTCGTCTTCTGGGTGATCCGCCGCCCCGCTCTGCTCGTGAGGCAATGAAGCTCGGAGAGACCGTGCCATTGGAGGTCGTCGAGATCATCGGCGGACGACGCAGCGTCAATCTCAAACCGGTGATGACATCTGGCTCGAGGAAGAAGCCTGCGACGACGACGAAAAAGTCACCGACGAAGAAGTCGCCGACGAAAAAAGCAGCAGACAAGACGACCCCTGTCAGAAAGACTCCTGTCAAGAAGACTCCCGCGAAGACTGCCTCTGGCACACCCCGGGCATCTGGCAAAGTCGACGTCAAGGACGTGATCGCTCGCACCTCAAAGACCAAGCAGCTGCCAGCGAAAAAGCCAGCTGCGAAAAAGACAGCCGCCAAAAAGACAGCAGTGAAAAAGCCAGTAGCGCCGAAATCGCTGACCACGAAAAGCGCAGCTTCCAAAGCGGCGGTCAAGAAGTCCCCAGTGAAGAAGGCGCCGGCAAAGAAGACTCGAGCCGTCAAGACCCAAGCCAAGAAGTAGTCATCGTCGATCCACGGACGTGACCGTGGATCGAATACGGTTCACGTGTGCGCTTGGCAACGTGGAATGTGAACTCTCTCAAGGCTCGTCTTGAGCGTGTGGATGAATGGATGCGTGATGTGCGTCCTGATGTGCTGTGTCTCCAAGAGACCAAATCCACCGACGCAGCCTTTCCGACACAGTTTTTCGAGGAACTCGGCTATGAGTCCGTTCACCATGGTCAGGGACAATGGAACGGTGTTGCCATCATCAGCAGGATTGGGATCGATGATCCCGTTTCGAATTTCGCTGATGGGAAAGCTCCTGATGACGAAGCCCGACTGATCTCAGCAACATGTGGGGGAGTGCGAGTCAGCTCGGTCTACGTGCCGAATGGTCGGGAACTCACGAATGATCACTATCGCTACAAGTTGGCGTGGATGGCCCGGCTGCGTGATCACTTGAATGCCGATACGAGCCCCACGGATGACGTTGTGGTTGCTGGCGACTTCAACATTGCTCCTGATGACCGAGATATCCACGACCCATCGGCATTCGAGGGGGCAACACATGTCAGCGAACCTGAGAGGGAGTCGCTGCGTTCTCTCGAGCAGTGGGGCCTCGTCGATCTCTTTCGACATCACTACGAAGGCGATCGCATGTTCTCGTGGTGGGATTATCGGGCTGGAGCCTTCAACAAAGGTGAGGGGATGCGCATCGATCTGATCCTCGGTTCGGAATCGGTGCGTGCCCGATCTCGGTGGACGGTCATCGATCGTCAGGCTCGTAAAGGGGAAAAACCCAGCGACCATTCACCGGTCGTAGTGGATCTCGATAGTCATAGTGGATCTCGATGAGTGAGACGGACGGCGGGCAGGATCGACAGTCGTCGCTCGACATACCTGCCGGGCGAGCCTCGGCGTTCGAGTCCGAGCATCCGCGCCTTGTCTTGGCTGAGGCATTGCGGGCCCTCTTGCAACACACAGCGACCTCGATGGCCGATGTATCAGACTTCGAGCGAACGGCTCATCTGGCCGAACAAGCCGCAGACATCCTTGCCCGTGGTCCGCATGGGCGAATGTACGACGGTTCAGCAGAAGGGTCAGTTGGGGGTGAGCACCAGGGATTCCTCAGTCACAGTCCGGTGACAGGACCACTGAACGCTCTTGCTTCCCGAGTCCACCTCGAGATGAACGAGCGTGAAGTATCTGCCACGGTGACCTACGGCGACGCCTACGAAGGACCTCCCGGGTGTCTACATGGAGGATTCATTGCCGCGATTTTCGACGAAATTCTCGGGCTCGCTCAGGCGCTTTCGGGTTCTCCCGGAATGACCGGCAGATTGGAGGTCACGTATCGGTCGCCGACTCCTCTCAACACCGATCTCCATGTGGTGGGCCGTCTCGATTCGGTACAGGGGAGAAAGATCTTGACGTCCGGTGAAATTCGAGTCGGTGATCGCCTGTGTGCGGAGGCGATCGGAACGTTCATCACGGTCAAACCGGGTACGTTCACGTCACTCGATCTCAGTCGCCGCCGCTCTCCTGAGTGATACCGAGCGAAATCGCAGCCAGAATTGACGGGCCGGCACGCGCGATGAGCGGCATGCCCAGACCCGGAATGGCATCGAGTGCATCGATGGAATCGGGTCGAAGCCGAGCCAGATCGACGAGGACGTCATCGGGACATATAAGTCGGGGGTCGACTCCTGAAACTCGCGCTGCGTGAAGTCTCCAGGTTGTCAATTCTTCGAGAACGGGATCGTGCTGGGGGCGCTGTGATCGGCGTTCGCGCAATGCCTCGAGGAATTCAGGAGGCGGAGGAGCAACGGATTCAGTCGTCTCGATGCCATCCAGAAGAGGACTACGGCTTCGACGCCGACCGCGACGTGTCTTGCTGTAGGTCAATACCAGTCGATCAGCGCTTCGAGTCATTGCGACGTATGCGAGCCGCACTTCCTCATCTTTGGCCGCCGTCGACTTGGCAGACGTGTGAGGTAAGAGTCCATCTTCGCATCCCACAACGACGACCATGTCCCACTCCCTGCCTTTGGCGCCATGAATCGTCATCAGGTCGACTCCGAAAAAAGTCGAGACGTCATCAAAGGGACGTTGGGTGCGAACCCAAGCAAGAAACGACCGGCCATCGGATCCACCGTCCGCGAGGAACTCGTCGACTGCCCGAGCGACTCGAACAAGAGTGTCATGGGTCTTTCTTGTGTCTTCGGAATTCTCAGAGGGTTTATCGTCGCGATGGAGCAGGTCTTCGGGTTCGAAGGGATCCGTCAGTTGGGCATCGCGGGACCAGGCAGCAAGCCGTGTGCGACTCGGCAGATCACCGACTTCCCGAATGAAGCGCTGCAAGGGGTCGTTGCTGCGTGACACGTTCGCCCGGATGGGAATCGAGGCTGATTCGAGTGCAGAACGGATGGGCCCGAGTTGGGCATTGGTTCGTGCCAAGACAGCGAATTGGCGCCACGAATCGAGAGGGCCATGAGCAGACTCGAGTAGTCGCACCACTCCTTGGGCTTCTGCGGTTTCGTCGTCGAATCCGTAGATCGAGACTGAAGGTCCGTCGGGCCGGGCCGAGCGAAGTGGAGGCGGAGAAATGTCGAGATGGGCCAACGCTGACAAACCTGCGCGCACGATTTGAGGAGTGCATCGGTAGTTGGTGTCGAGACGAACGACTTCGATTCCGGGAAAATGATCCTCCAGCTGCCTGAGAATTGCCGGATCCGATCCATTGAATCCATAGATCGCTTGCGAAGGGTCACCCACGAGCGTGAGATCATCGCGATCGCCGCGCCAGATGTCGAGAACCGCCCGCTGCAAAGGGTTCATGTCTTGAGCTTCGTCCACGTAGAGATGGCGAAGGCGCCATCTCATGATGCTGGCGAATTCTTCATCTTTGCGAGCGATGTCGATGACATGAGACAAGAGGTCGTCGAGGTCGATGACGCCACGCTTGACCTTCAACGCTTCAATGTCGACCATGACTCGTTCGACGTCACCAGGCGAGGCGTTGGACACGCGCCCCGAAGTCCCACACGCCTGTGCGTACGCGCGAGCCGGGAGATTGCGGGCCCGCGCCCAGTCGATTTCGACAGCAAGATCATCGATCAATGAGGTTCGACGAGGACCGATGACCTCGCCGATCAGTCGTCGTCGGTCCTGAACGACCGTTGGAGGTTGGCGGCCGATTCGTTCCCAATGCTGCTGCAGCAAAGACAACGAGATGGCGTGGAAGGTTCCGGCCATGATGGAGTCCTGCAGCCCAAGCGATCGCAGACGTCGTCGTAGTTCTCCTGCCGCTTGGCGGGTGAAGGTGATGACGGCCGTGTGCATCGGATCGGCCCTTCCCTGCAAACAGCGAACAGCCACGCGGCGCGTGAGAACCGAAGTCTTTCCGGAGCCTGCTCCAGCGATGACCGCCAGAAGTGGAGCACTTGACAGCACTGCTCGCTGTTGGTCGGCATCGAGTCCCGATGTGAGTTCGCGCAGATCAGCAAAGGTGCTTCCTCCAGGGCCCGTGTGTCCTTGGACATTGGACGGTGCATCGGGGGAGGTCACTGCAACATCGTAGGCAGGTGCTGCTCATGTGCACCTGAGAGTCGAGGTGTAGTTCGGGTTCAAATTCTTGCGGGGGTAATGTCGTGTGAATGAGCTCCCAAGCATCCTTTTGGAACCCACCTTTTTCGGAGAAGTTGTTGTTCGAGGGGGAGAGTGTCGTTGTCGACTTGAAGCCTCATTGGTGGCACTATGCCAAATCAGTGGCTGGCGTCGTCCTGTCAGCGGTTGCGCTGTTGTGGGCTGCGAACTGGGACGACAGCAACATCCTCGAAACATGGGGTGCGGTGATCCTTGCGGCTTGTTTCGTCGGATGTCTGGTCTGGCTCGCAATCCAATGGTTGAAATGGCGCTCGACGCATTTCGTGGTCACATCCGATCGAGTGATCTTTCGATCCGGTGTTTTTGCCAAACGAGGTATTGCCATTCCCCTCGAACGGGTGAACAACATCAACTTTCATCAGAACCTGTTTGAGAGAATGATCCGCGCTGGAGACCTACAAATCGAGTCCGCCGGTCAGGACGGCCAACAGCATTTCGTCGACATTCGACGCCCGGATGAGGTGCAAAGTCTGATCCACGCACAGATCGAGAACAACGACCTTCGTAGCAGAGGCGGTCCAGCCCCTGCAATCGACGTGGCCTCTCAGCTCGAACGCCTCGAAGGATTGCGCGATCGGGGAACCGTCACCCAAGAAGAGTTCGAGCGAGAAAAGCGGAAACTCCTCGGTAGCGAGTGATCGAGGTGGTTCAGTCAGCGCATTCTCAGAACGACGATGCAGCCGCCGAATCCGCCTCCCGTCATTCGGGCTCCGAGGACTCCTAGTTCCTGGAGAGTCGAGTCGACTGCTGCATCCATGAGTGGAGTGGATGTCTCGTAGTCGAAAGCGAGACTGCGATGGCTTTCGACCATCAGGCGTCCGGCGTCTTCAAAGCATCCATCGATCAGTGACTGGGCGAATTCCGCGACACGGATGTTCTCGGTGAGGACGTGTCGTGCGCGTCGACGAAGGAGATCGGAGTCGAGCTGACCGAGTTCCTCGATCGTTGCCTCACGCAGCGGACCGATTTGTGCTTCGATGTCAGCACATTGAGCGACCCGACTGGAGTATTCACTGCCGACAAGAGTTCTCGGCGTGATGAATCGATGTTCGACCACCAGCTCTTCTGGAATCGGAACATCGGTGATCTCCAGAGTCGCGCAGTCGATCAGAGTCGCCCATCCCGACCGTCCCGAGACGATGCTCAACTGATCCATGATCCCACATGGCACACCAGTCGCAGACTGTTCGGCCCGTTGACACAACTGCGCTATCTCGATATCGGTCAACGAGTGTGGTGCAGGCGAACGGCCATCTGCGCCCTGAAGCGCGAGGCGCGCAGTCGCAACTTCGAGTGCAGCACTCGAAGAGAGACCTCCACCGATGGGGAGCGTCGTCGAAACCGAGCCGGTGAAGCCGGGTACGTCAATTCCGAGTGAGCGAAGCTCACACAGCACACCAGCGGGGTAGCGGGCCCAGTGGGGTTCGATCCGATCGGCACGGTCGATGTCGAGAGGAATGACAGCAGACCCATGGGTTTGCGATTCGAGATGCCATGTTTCGGTCTCGGCGTAGTGACCTGTGATCGTCGTGTTCAGATCGACGATCGTTGGAAGTACGAGACCTCCCGTGTAATCGGTGTGATCTCCGATCAGATTGACTCGACCAGGAACGACGGCGGATGCGTTCTCGAGCAAAGCAGGCACGAGATGATCAGGCGAGTTTCAGCGTCTGGCTGAAGCGTTCGAGAGCATCGTGATCGAATGGTGCTCGCAGAGCAATGTTGATCTGATCTGCGCCAGCTTGAACGAATTGGCCGATTCGATCGATGACTTGTTCGTCGCTCCCCGTGAGAACACCAGGGCGCACTCCTTCGGCGAGCATGCCGAATTGGGCATGGAGGCTTTCTTCCGTCCAGGCGATGCCGAGGTTGACGGTTCGTCTCACCTCAGCTGGGTCTCTGCTCACTGATTCGCAGTGCTGAGTGAGGATTGAACTCTTGTGGGCGAATGTCTCTGGTGCGACGAAGGGGACGTTCCAGCCATCTGCGTACCGCGCGGCAATATTGAGGGTTCGTTTTTCACCGCCGCCCCCGATCCAGATCGGAATGCGCTGTTGGACAGGCCGTGGTTCATTTCGGGCCTGGACGAGAGAGAACCATCTGCCGTCGAACGTCGTAATGTCGTCATGCAGCAGCCCGCGCACACACTGCGCTGCTTCTTCCAGTTGGTCCATTCGTACCTTGATCGACGGAAAGTCGATGCCGTATGCCGCGTATTCGACCTGGGCCCAGCCCGCTCCGAGACCCATATCGGCTCGCCCGTTGGAGATGTGATCGATCGCCGTGATCATCTTGGCCAAGACGGCGGGGTGTCGATAGCCGACCGAGTAGACGAGAGAGCCGACCCGTACCCGGGACGTCGCTGCGGCGAGGGCGGCATGCATCGCCACGGCTTCGAAACAAGCCGCGTCGTCGGGCTTGCCGGTGGCTCCATAGAAGTGGTCCCAAATAGAGATCCAATCGAATCCGATCTCGTCGATCCGGCGCCAGAGTGGCTCAAGGACGTCATAGGAAGTGTGCTGGAGTCCAGTGTGGACTCCGAACCGAACGTGCGGAAACATTCCTGAAGGCATGATGGAACGATAGTCCCGAGATACTCCGCTGAGATTCTCGAATCAGCGTCGAGATCTGTAACGTCTCAGCGTGGCGCACGCGATCATTCAGTCGAACATCGGTCCTCTCGACATCGAATACGAAACTCTCGGTTCACCTGCTGATCCGCCCATTCTTTTGGTCATGGGATTCACAGCTCAGATGATCGCTTGGCCGGATTCCTTTTGCGCCAGATTGGTGAACAGCGGATTTCAGGTGATTCGATTCGACAATCGTGATTGTGGTCTGTCCGGAAAACTCGACGGAGTGACAGTCGACCCGAACGTTGTGATGCATGCACGTCTCATGGGCGAGGAGATCCCTCCGGTCCCGTACACGTTGTCGGATATGGCGACAGATGCGATTGGTCTCTTGCAGCACCTTCAGATCGAAACCGCCCACGTCATCGGCGCCTCGATGGGCGGAATGATCGCTCAGACGATGGCCATCGAACACCCACAGCGAGTGCGATCGCTGACATCGATCATGTCGATGACCGGCGAGTTGGAATATGGCTCACCAACACCTGAGGCCGGGGAAGTTCTGCTTGCTCCTCCTCCTGCTGACCGTGAGGCATTCATCAACAACAGTGTCAAGGCGCGTGTGTGGCAGTCTCGACGGTTCTTCGACGAGGATCAGGTACGTGCTGATGCCGCTCGAGGGTACGACCGCTTCTTTTATCCTGAGGGCGCCTCTCGCCAATTGGCAGCGATCTACGCGAGTGGCTCGAGGGCCGAAGGGCTCGCTGCTCTGCGGGTTCCGACCCTGGTCATCCATGGAACCGATGACACCCTTTTGCAGCCAGACGGTGGACGGCGAACTGCCGAACTCGTTCCAGGGTCATCACTGCTCATGCTCGCTGATATGGGTCATGATTTACCTGAGCCGTTGCAGCCGATGATCACATCAGCGATCGCGGCCCATGCCTGCCTTGCCGAATGGGGTCCGAGAGTCGGCTCCTGAATACGATCGGTTCATGACTGGTCCACTTCAAGGTTTTCGTGTCATCGAGATCGCCGGCATTGGTCCCGGTCCTTTCGCCGCCATGTTGCTCGCCGACATGGGAGCTGAGGTCATCAGGGTCGAGCGCAGTCAGGCTGTGCGCGGACCGGCACCTTCAACACCCTCACAAGACATCTTGCAGCGCGGACGGCGCAACATCGCCATCGATCTGAAGAACCCCGAAGGTGTCGAGACGTTGTTGCGACTGGTGGAGTCGGCTGATGCCCTGATCGAGGGCTTTCGCCCGGGCGTGATGGAGCGCTTGGGCGTGGGTCCTGACGTGTGTCACCAGCGCAATCAGCGCCTTGTTTTCGGTCGTATGACCGGATGGGGTCAAACGGGCATGTACTCCCAGGCGGCAGGACACGACATCAACTACATCTCGCTCGCGGGAGCGTTGGCCCATTTCGGTCGAGCGGGCGAAGCTCCGGTTCCCCCGATGAACATGGTTGGTGACTTCGGAGGCGGAGGGATGTTCTTGGCCTTCGGAGTCGTGTGTGCGCTACTCGAGGCGAGCAAGAGCGGCAAGGGTCAAATTGTGGATGCTGCGATGATCGATGGCACATCGATCCTGATGTCGATGTTCTGGGCTTTCTCGCAGATGGGTCTGCACGACGAGAACAATCGCGGCACGAATTTGCTGGATACTGGGGCGCATTTCTACGACGTGTACGCGTGTTCCGATGGAAAGTACATCTCGATCGGGTCGATCGAACCGCAGTTCTACGCCCAGTTACTCGAGCTGACAGGACTCACGGGCGATCCCGAGTTTCAGCGCCAGATGGACAAGACCCAGTGGCCGCACTTGAAGAAGCGAATTGCTGATGTCTTTGCCACCAAGACACGCGATCAATGGTGCGCGTTGATGGAAGCAACGGATGTGTGTTTTGCCCCCGTACTGACGATGAGTGAGGCAGCCGAGCATCCCCACAACGTGGAGCGCAAGATGATCGTGGAGGTCGCCGGCGTCAAGCAGCCAGCTCCTGCACCGCGGTTCTCACGCACGATTGCGGAGATCTCGCGGCCCCCTGCACACCCGGGAGATCACTCCAGAGAAATTCTGTCCGACTGGGGTTTTTCTTCTTCGGACATCGAATCTTTGATCGCTGTCGGGGCGGTAGTCGACGCGTGAGCACCCTTGTTTGCTTCCACGCCCATCCAGACGATGAATCGATTGCGACTGGTGGTTCGATCGCCCGTGCTGCTGCACAAGGACATACGGTCGTCATCGTCATGGCCACAGATGGGCGTCACGGAGAGACCCCAGCAGATCTCGATGGGATGGAGACATTGGTCGACCGTCGCCGTGCTGAAACAGAAGCCTCAGCACGTGTCCTCGGTGCACACGATGTCCGCTGGCTGGGGTATCACGACAGTGGAATGACGGGGTGGCCGCAGAACGAACTTGCGGATGCATTCATCAGAGCCGATGTCAGTACGGCTGCAGAGCAACTGGCTCAGATCATTGTCGAAGTCGGAGCCGATGTGATGACGTGCTACGACTGGCACGGGGGATACGGGCATCCGGACCACATTCAGGTTCACCGGGTGGGGCACGAGGCTGCTCGGATAGCAGCTGCGAACGGTCGTCCCGTGCGCCTACTCGAGTCGACGATGAACCGTTCGCACCTTGGGGCATTGATGCGTGCGAGCGGAGAGTCTGATTTCGATCCTGAAGGTCCTGCCGATGACGGTAATCCCTTCGGATCGACTCAAGACGAGATCACCATGGCAGTCGACGTTGGACCGTATCTCGGGGCCAAGCGAGCTTCGATTGCCTGTCATGCGAGCCAGATAACCGACAGCAGCATGTTCTTGCAGATGCCGACTGAGATGTTCGCTGCGGCTTTCGGGACGGAATGGTTCATCGAGCCCGGGCAGCCCGGTGGTGCACGAGCTGGATGGTTCTTGTGAGCGAGCCAGAAACGCACAACGGACGGGATCGGATCTCTCGAGTCCATTTGGTCCGACACGGCCGCGCCTCGGCTGGATGGGATACCGATCTCGACCCGGGTTTGGACGAGGTCGGGCGCTCACAGGCCGAGGAGACGGCACGTCGTCTGGCTGTACTCGAGCCAGTAGCCATCGTGTCGAGTCCTTTGCGTCGCTGTCAGGAGACAGCAGCCTTCCTCGGGGACTTGTGGCGCGGCGTCCCCATTCAGATCGAGCCGCGCGTCGCGGAGATTCCATCGCCATCGGGTTTGGCGATGCACGAGCGAGTCCCGTGGCTGCGCACGGCGATGGCTGGGTCATGGACCGATCTCGGGCAGGAGTATCAGGACTTTCGACGCACAGTGGTGGACTATGTCGCGGGACTGGCTGCGGGCACCGTCGTTTTCAGCCATTTCATCGCGATCAACGTCGTGATCGGAGCATGTCTCGGTGACGACCGCGTGGTGATCGACAGTCTTGACAATGCCTCGGTCACGGTTGTCGATGTCGACACAATGGGACAGCTGCACTTGGTGGAGCGTGGTCGTGTCGCCAACACCTTGATTCGCTGATCCGGCAGAATGAGGGTGTGTTCGCCCATTCTGAGTCACGATCCGTTCGTTCCCGCTCGAAAACCCGCGCCGTTTCCACGGCACTGGTGTGGTTCGTTGCGGCGCCGCTCCTCGCATCGTGCGGTCTGTCGGGTTCCTCCGACGACCAATTGACACCGCTTCCGACTTCACCGATAACGACAGGTGTGTCGACCCTTGCTCCGTTGGCATCCTCGACCAGCTCGACATCATCGTCATCGTCCAGCTCGACGTCATCGACCACCGCCGTGGCGAGTCTCGAAGACCTGTCGTTGTGGTCTGGGGGGCTGGGAGACGTGAGATTTGGAGTCGACCCCGAAGGAGTGATCTCGTACATCACCAAACGTCTCGGTGAATCCGATGAGGACAGCGGATATGTCGATTCCTATTCGGAGTTCGGATCCTGTCCGGGAACCCGTGTTCGGGGAGTTCGCTGGGGAGATCTGTTGCTGCTG
>JAULYE010000018.1:0-2882 GCA_032118015.1 Ilumatobacteraceae bacterium
TAATCCGGATACCGCCACCAACGATTCACTGACTGACATCACACACCCCCGTCCACGCGCTCGACAACCAGCCACCACCGGATCCATTGCGAAAACTCACGGATCGAAACGACCGAAGTCGTGCCCTAACCATGCCTAGGGGGTGTGGCAGAGTTTCCATCGCAGTGTCAGAACCACTTGCAACGGATGCCCCCAACGTGAAGTGGCGAAAATCGGTCATGCCTTGGTGTGGGAATACCGACCCTGGCTGCGGCGAAGTGCATGGGTGAATATCCGAAATCATGTCGAACTCTTCTGGCCACAACCGTACGCGGGGTGCTCGCTTGATGCATCGCTACCGCCCTCGGACGCAACTCGTTCTGCCAACTCGTCAGTGATCGCCTCATCGAGCAAGTCCAAATCGGCCCGAACTCGCTTCACATCGAACAGGCACGCGAGAAGTTCGGGGAGGGAATTGGTGGCAAGAATCAGGCTCTCGGGAACGGACAACGTGACCACCGCTGATGTACTCATGCATCAACCATGCCCAGGGGGTGTGGCAGAGTTTCACGAACTTTGGGAGCCTCGCTAAGAATTGTGGAAGGTCAGTGACCCAATGGATCCTGTTGAGGCGCGGAGAACGCCATCACGTCAGAGATCTGGCTCGACGTGAACCTCGTGTTGTCTTCTGTGTCTGTTCATCGAAGACGATCGCGACTGAGCCACCAAGAGCCTTCACGAGGCGCAGCAGAGTCGGCATTGTGGGAGTGATGACACCGCGCTCGAATCGACTGATGTCGGCCTGAGTGATGCCGGACATCTCGGATAGATCGCGCTGGGTCATGCCGCGGGCGTGCCGAGCATCGATCAGCGTGCCACCCAACTCATAGGCCGTCGAAAATACCGATAGTGCAACGCGACCGTCGACACTGAGTTGCCGCCGGCGTTGGCCTGCGTAGTCCTCGTAGCGCTTAGTCATGACTCACCCCTTTCCCAACCAAAATAAGAGTCTGTACAAGTATGTGTCTTAACACATCACAGCAACGCGGCTCAAGCGAGGGTCTTGGGGGAGTCGATACATCCATCAGGTCGATCGCCCTTTTGGTCGTCTTTGGAACTGAGACAGAAGTGCCCGAGCTTTGGCGATCTGTCGTTGTTGCTTCCTGGTACTTGAATCTTTCCCTTTGTCGTACCCATCGAGAAGGAGACAAATGTGATCGCCGTGGAAGTGAACGAACACTCGAATGAGGACTGGGGTTCTGTGCAAACTGGATGGAGCAGGAAAACCTGCGAATTGGTACATGCCTGCAATGTCGGCCTCACTGTGTCTCACTCGGAATTTGTGAAGGCCTTGTCCGAGAGGGCGCAGCCATTTCGTGCTGGCGAGCGAAAGGCCGTGGCGAATGAGAATTGTGCTCAGTGCTGCATCGAGTGCGGCGAACTTCTCCTCTGGTAGTCCGTCGAGAAATCTCTCCATGGGCGAATGTCCGCGATCGTCTTCGAAATATTCCAGTGTCCATGGTCGTGACATCGTGCTCATGACGAAGTGGGTAAGGGCGGGGGATGCGCGGTGATCTCGACGAGTAGCGTGAGACCACATGTCTGACGCTCCCCGGTATCGATTCGCCCCATCTCCCACGGGTTTCTTTCACGTCGGCGGAGCCCGCACGGCGCTCTACAACTGGGCGCTCGCCAAGAAGTCCGGTGGCACGTTCGTGCTGCGCATCGAAGACACCGATGAGGCTCGCAATCAGCCCGAGTGGACGCAGGGAATCATCGACGCTCTGGCTTGGATCGGTATCCATCAGGACGACCCGACGTTCGAGGGACCGTATTTTCAGAGTTCGTATGCCGAGGCCCACATCGCCGCAGCCGAACAGCTCCACCGGGACGGCCGCGCCTACTACTGCGATCTCACCGGCGAGCAGGTCCAAGAGCGCGCCAAACAGAACGGCAAACCTGGTTACGACGGGTACTCGCGCGACCGCGGCCTCGAACCCGGTCCGGGTCGGGTGTTGCGGTTCCGTGTTCCCGAGGGTCAGACCGTTGTCGAGGATCTGGTGCGCGGTCGTGTCGAATTCGCGAACGACACCATCGAGGATTTCGTGTTGTTGCGCGGCAATGGTTCGCCGATGTTCCTGCTCGCCAATGTCGTCGACGATGTGTCGATGCGTGTCAGCCATGTGGTGCGCGCCGAGGAACATCTGCCGAACACGCCCAAACAGCAGATGTTGTGGCACGCACTCGGACACACGCCGCCGACATGGGCGCACGTGCCAGTGCTCGTCAACGAACAGCGCAAGAAGCTCTCCAAGCGCCGGGACAAAGTGGCACTCGAACAGTTCCGGGACGAGGGCTATCTCGCCGATGCGATGGTCAATTATTTGATGACGCTTGGCTGGGCGCCGCGAGGTGACATCGAGATCGTCCCGTGGCAGCAGATTCAAGATGAATTCCGGCTGGAAGACGTCAGTCATTCACCGGCCTTTTTCGATCTGAAGAAATTGGCCTCGTTCAACGGCGAATACATTCGTGCTCTGCCACTCGATGATTTCATCGAAGCCTGTCGGCCGTTCCTGACCGGACCCGATGTGCCGTGGACGCCGCAACAGTTCGATGAAGAAGTGTTTCGCTCCATCGCACCGCTGGCTCAGACACGACTCGTCGTGTTGCCAGAGATCGTGGCTCTCGTCGACTTCTTGTTCCTCGATGCGCCACCCATGGACGACGCCGCGTTCACCAAGACGTTCGCCTCGGCTGAGGCCAATGCTGTCCATACAGATGCCATTGACGAGTACACGACTCTCAGCAGATGGGATCATGACACCCTCAAGACGACGCTCGAAGAGATCGGCACCCGGCACGGCCTCAAACTCGGTAAAGCCCAGGCGCCCGTGCGTGTC
>JAULYE010000019.1:0-6750 GCA_032118015.1 Ilumatobacteraceae bacterium
TTTCGAAGACGATGTTCGCTCTGGCCAGACGCCGCAAATCACTGGGAGAGATATCGGTACAAGGTTCGGGTGCGCAACGCTGCTGTTCGAGTCGCACGATCGCCGGATGATGTGTGAGGGGATCTTCGAGATCGGCGCGTATCGCACGTCCTTCGATGACCTTGACATCAGTGAGAGTTGCCAGAAGTGCACGATTGATGTCGTCGAGAGCCGCTAAGTCGAGTCCCTTTGTGCCGGCATCGTCCATCAGCGATCGCAACGACGATGTCCGTCGTTGGAGTTCGTCGGGTGCCAGAACCCATTGGCCGACCGTTGGTTCCACGTCGATCCCGGTCAGCAGACGAATGCGCTGCACGGTTTGTGCACCGCGCTCGGCAATCACTCGGTCGATGGAGCGATCCGGCTGTGCCCGAGACGCCGACATCACTGGCTCGATGTCGAGAATTTCCCCTCCTCCGACGGTCTCCGAGCGACCGCTTTCGCGCAACACGAAGCGGTCACCTGGGAGCATGGGTACACCTCGACTGAGGTGCAGGCGCACGGCACCACTCGAACCTGGTGGGATTCGCTCGGATCCGAGGACGCGCACCTTGGCCGAAATCTCGTCGGAACCGATGTGCACAGTGAATGCGCCACGGCGCGACACGGAATGACCCAGACCACTCAGAACGTCGAGGCGTGCATCGACACGATCACTGATGAGCCAATGCCCGGGATGGATCACGACATCGCCACGAGCGATCGAATCGTGATCGATGCCTGAAAGATTGAGAGCAACTCTGTGTCCTGGGCCGATCGTCTCGTAACTGACACCGAGGGATTGGATCGCACGGATGCGTGCAGGTTGCAGAGTCGGTGTAATCGCCACGGAGTCACCGACGGCAAATGTGCCATCGGTGAGAGTGCCTGTCACGACGGTTCCACTTCCTTTGGCTGCAAAGACTCGATCGATGAACAGACGCGGTATGCCGCGGTCGAGTGACTCGTCGGATGCGTGAACGAGTCTCGAGAGTTCAGTGATCAGTACATCGAGTCCGATACCGCTGTGGCTCGAGACCGCAACGATCGGAGCATCGGCAAGAAATGTGTTGGCGACTCGCTCAGCGATCTCGAGAGTGGCGAGTTCGCGCATGTCATCATCACCGAGATCGATTTTGGTGAGAGCGATGATGCCATGCCGGATACCGACGAATTCCAGAATGCGAAGGTGCTCTTCGGTCTGGGGCATCCATCCTTCGCGTACGTCGATGGTCAAAATGCATCCATGGATACCGCCGACACCGGCAAGCATGTTGGAAATGAATCTGGTGTGGCCCGGAACATCGATGAACGCAACACTGTCTCCATCGGGCAAGGACATGTGTGCGAAACCGAGATCGATCGTCAGACCACGCCGGCGTTCTTCTTCCCAGCGATCGGGATCGATGCCTGTCAGCGTGCGAACGAGAGTTGATTTCCCATGATCGACATGTCCGGCAGTGGCGACGATTCGCATGGACTCACGAACGTTCGGAGATCTTGGCTGCTTCGAGGATGTCTGCAAGTGCGCTGCGCACGAGCGCATCATCATCTGGGTCGATGGTGCGCACATCGAGTGCCGTTTTGTCATCTCGGACGCGAGCGATGATCGGAGTGCGGAACTCACGCAGCCTCTGCAGATGATCACCGTCGATCTCGACTGCGAAAGAAGCAATCGCAGCTCCAGGTGTGCTCCCGGCTCCTGGTAGCGACTCACAGGAAACGACCCGACATGCCGGATGCACCGATGCAATTGCTGTTGCACGGGAGTGGATGTCTTCGACTGAAGCGAGTGCCATCCTCCAAAATGGGACGTCACGCTCCACGGTGCGCCCGAGATAGGCCAGGGTGGTGTTGTGCAGTGCTGCAAGGACGAGACCGCCCGGTCGCAGAGCCCGCGCCAACGGATGTGAGGCACAGGCTCGTACGAGATCCGAACGGCCTGCGATGACTCCTGCCTGCGGACCACCCATCAACTTGTCGGTGCTGAACGTGATCAGTGACGCACCATCATCAAGTGTTTGACGCGCTGCCGGCTCACCATGCAACCACGATGGAGGCCCGCCGCTGAACCAGGGACAGGAGGAATCGAGGAGACCTGAGCCGATGTCGGCGACAACAGGTGTGTCGAGCTCTGAGAGTTGTTTCACCGTTGTCTCTTCGACGAATCCCTCGACACGGAAGTTTGATGGATGCACCTTGAGGATCAGGGCAATGTCAGCGTTCTTGCGATGAATTGCCTTGCGGTAATCCGACACTCGAGTGCGATTGGTGGTTCCGACATCGACGAGTCGGGCTCCTGACTCCTCCATGACCTCGGGAACGCGAAAGCCGCCGCCGATCTCGACGCTTTCGCCACGGCTCACCACTACTTCGCGATCTCGGGCGATTGCCGCAAGGATGAGCATGATTGCCGCTGCATTGTTGTTGACCACGATTGCGTCCTGTGCCCCACACAATCGTGCGAGAAGTCGTCCGATCCCGGCCTGGCGGCTACCCCGCTGACCGGTGCGCAAATCGAACTCGAGATTTTGGGCCCGCGCAGTTTGGGTATGAGCGATCGGGGATCGTCCAAGGTTGGTGTGGGCAATGACACCTGTTGCATTCACCACCGGAACGAGAAAACTCCTCGCGATGTCAGAAGCGATTCCCTCTGCCGCAGACGGATCCTGACGGGCGATCGCCTCACGTGATGCATCGACGAGCAAAGGGTGAGGAAGCCCTGTGTGAGCGAGCGAACGAGCGAGAGCATCGACGCTGGGCGGCCGGTCAGTCATCCGGCACAACGCTACTGTGCCAACGTGATCTTGATTCTTCTGTTCGTGATCGTCCCCATTGTCGAGCTGTACACGATCATCAAGATGAGCGGGTACATCGGCTTCCTCAACACCCTCGCTGTGATGTTCCTGGTGGCAATCCTCGGGAGTTGGCTCGTGAAGCGAGAAGGCCTGCGTGTGTGGCGGCGCTTCAACGAATCAGTAACCGCGGGTCGGATTCCCACACAGGACATCGTCGACGGAGTGCTGATTCTCGGAGCTGGGGCACTCCTGCTGACCCCCGGCTTCTTCTCGGACATCTTCGGTCTTTTGATGCTGTTTCCACCAACGAGGGCAATGTTTCGCAAACTCCTTCTTCGAAAGTCGCACAGGAGCATCGTCGTTGTCCGGCGCACGAACTCACAACGCGGTGATGTCATCGACACAGAAGCGACAGATGTACGTGGTGATCTGTCCGGAGGCGACCGCGATATCAGCGGAGGTTGACCACCAGTGGTCGAAAGTCCGACGGGAAGATTGGGCGTTCGATCACTTCTCCACCAGGACCCAGGACCGCTGTTGGAGCTCCTGCAAGAGTGACCGAGATCGCTGACAATGGGAAGTTCTCGAAGAGAGAGAGCACGATCTGGCCGATCAGCAGAGTCTGTTCCTCGCCGGGGAGCTCAGCGAAGCCCGAAGCAAGATCCAACGTCATCGTTTCATTCGTCACGTTCAACGATTCGATGACGAGGGGAGTACTCCCGAGTGCGGAACGGATTTCCAATTCACGTTCCTGTTCGGTCGGTCCAGATGCGATGAGTTCGATCAAAGATTCGGGTGTGAAAGACGAAGAGGTCAATCGCGTCCGTCGAATCAGATCGGGTCCTTTCACGAGATAGATGATCACGGCCTCGGTCGGAGTCTGAGTTGTCGACTCGTTCTTGGACTCGATGGTGATTCGAAACTGGTCATCGAGCGGCCGCACATCGGTCTCTTCGGTGGTGGAACAACCCACCAATGCCACCGTTGTGCACAGCACTGCGATCCGTTTCGAACAGTTCATGTCGGCTCTCGTTCGACAATGGGAAGGACGAATGAGCATCGTGCCCCGCCACTGGGACTGCGCCCTAGCCGGAGTTGGGACCCCATGCTCTTGAGAAGACCGTCCGCAATCGACAGACCGAGACCGGCCCCTTCGACTCCTTGGGAGAGTCTTCCGCGTTGGAACGGGCGGATCACATCTTCGCGCTCGAGTTCGGAAAATCCGGGTCCTGAGTCATCGACATGAATGAATACGTCGTTTCCCTCGCGCGCGATCAGGATGGTTTCGACAGACCCTGCATACGCGGCAGCGTTACGAACGAGATTGCCCATCACCTGAGTCAAGGCTTGTACATCCACGATCACCTCGACATCTTCGAGTGATGGATCGCACTGCACCACGTCGCTCCTCACCTCGAAATGCGCTGCGATGGCTTCGAAGAGTGGAGCGGGTGATCGAGACGAAAGGTTGACGGATTCGATGCCCGAGGCTTGACGACCGAGAATCAGCAGATCTTGGAGCAACCTCTCGAAGTAGTTGACCCTCTCGGTGAGGAGAATCAGAGTGGGGTTCAAGTCATCGGGAATCCTTTCGGACTGTCCCGAGATGATTCCTGCAGCGCCCTTGATTGCTGTCAGCGGCGACCGAAGTTCATGGGCTGCGTGTGCTGCAAAGCGAGACTCTGCCTCGAGCCGTGTCTGCAGATCATCCGCCATCACGTTGAAGGATCCGGCGATGATGGCCAGATCTGGTTCCGCTGGTGGGATGACACGAGCCTCGAGGTTCCCTTGGCTGATCTCGACTGCTGTTCGACTGATGTCGCGTAGTGGTCCCATCACGCGGCGCGACAACCACCATCCGATGAGGAGTCCACCGATCGTGGAGATTCCCACACCGAGCAGAAGCGCCTGGGTGATCGAAGTCAGAGTTGTAGACAACTCCGTCATTTGCGAGATACCGACGTAAGCGATCGACGTGTTCGGTGTTTCGATCGGGAACACCGTGAATATCGCCATGTCGCCTGCGAAATTGGCGCGCTGAATGACTGGGACTTTTTCTTGTGCACTGGCGGTGACAGTGTCGGGAAGCTGCCGTGAACTCACACCTGCACTGGAGGAAATCCACTCGTCTCCGTCGAGGAGCAGGACCCGGTATCCCGCCGATGGGGATGGGATCGAAGACAATGCATCGAAAGGTTCGAGGCCGCCGCTGAGTGAGTTCGCCACCAACTGTGCATGAGCAAATGACTGGGTCCGTGCTGCCGATTCGCGCTGATTCGTCAAATACGACTTGGCCAATGAAAACGTCAGCAGACCAGAAGCAACCGAGATGATGAATCCGATGACCGCCCCAACCGCCATTGCTTTGGCACGTAGTGAGACATGTTCCTGGGTGGAAACCTTCGTGGTGGGTCGTTGGTTCGCTTTCACGGATTCACATCGCAGCATCGGTGTTCATGCGGTACCCGCGTCCGCGCACAGTGCTGATGGGATCGGGTAGGCCCGTAGCGATCAACTTTGCGCGCAGTCGATAGATCTGTGTGTCGACGAGTCGCGTCTCGCCGAGATAGTCGTATCCCCAAACTCGGTCGAGGAGTGTCGCTTTGGACACCAGTGCTCCGTTCGCATTCAGGAGTTCGTAGAGGACGTTGAACTCGGTCTTGGTGAGAGGAACTCGTGATGATCCGACATGTGCTTCGCCAAGATCCATTCGCAGTTCGAGTTCTCCCAGAACGAGATTCTCGGGTGCAGACGTTCGTTGGCGATCGCCATAGCGACGCAGAAGTGCCCGCAATCGAGCCTGCAATTCCTGAAGATCGATCGGCTTGGAAAGAAAGTCGTCCGCACCAGCTTCGAGTGCTTCGATGACATCGATGGTGTTGCTGTACGCAGTCAAAATGACCAGGGGCATATCGACGAGCGGCCGCGCAGTGCGAATGATTTCGATGCCAGTCAGATCAGGAAGGCGCAGATCGATGAGGGCGAGATCGAAACTTCCCTCCTGAAGCAGTTGCAGACCCACAGCTGCTGTTGCGGCTTCAGTGACGTCGAATCCGGTCGATCGAAAGTTCGTGGCGATCACGCTGCGAATCGATTCGTCATCTTCGATCAAGAGGATGTTCGACACGAGGACCTTTCACTGTGAACTCGGGTGGCCGAAGAGCTTTCCGTAGTGAAGTATGACGGGACAGTCCAGTGATCAATGAAGCAGTCCGATCGGTGACGTGATCGCGACACTCCTGTGACGATATCGCGATCGGATCCGCACGAATTCGTCACGAAGAGACCCCAGCCTGAGGGTCATGTGGAGCAATGGAAGCGCAACGTTATGCATCCCCGCCCACAACGAGGTGGGAACCATCGGCGATGTCGTGTCGATGGTTCGTGCGCGACTTCTCGCATCAGGAGAGATCCAGGAAATTCTCGTCGTCGACGACCGCAGCACCGATGGCACAGGAGACGTTGCTCGTCGTGCGGGCGCTCGGGTGATCGAAACCGATACGTGGTGCTCGGTCAATGGGGGATCGGTTGGCAAGGGCGATGCCATTTGGGCTTCGATAGCGGCTTGCCGAACGGAGTTGATCGGCTGGCTGGACGGCGATGTGTCTTCGTTCGATGTTGGTCACCTTGCCGCCATGTTCCGCGCGTTACGCGCAGATGCAACTGTTCAGCTGGTCAAAGGTGCCTTCGACCGGCGCGACAGGGATGGTCGAGCGGTCGAGGGTCGCTTGACTGCACTGACTGCACGACCGCTTTTGTCGCTGTTCTACCCCGACATTGCTGATCTGCGCGAGCCCCTCGGAGGCCTTTTCGCGATGCGCACCGAGGTCGCTGCGGAACTGTCATTGGATCCCGACTACGGCGTGGACATCGGGATCGTCATCGATGTGGTTGACATGTTCGGACGCGACTCTCTCATCGAAGTCCCGGTGGG
>JAULYE010000020.1:0-1322 GCA_032118015.1 Ilumatobacteraceae bacterium
TGCTCGGTCTCGGTGCCCCTGAGATCATTGTCAACAACGAAAAGCGCATGCTGCAGGAAGCTGTCGACGCATTGTTCGACAACGGTCGCCGTGGTCGTCCAGTCACTGGTCCGGGCAACCGTCCGTTGAAGTCACTGTCGGACATGTTGAAGGGTAAGCAGGGTCGATTCCGCCAGAACCTGCTCGGAAAGCGCGTCGACTACTCGGGCCGCTCGGTCATCGTCGCCGGACCGACTCTGCGACTGCACCAGTGTGGTCTGCCCAAGTTGATGGCTCTCGAACTGTTCAAGCCGTTCGTGATGAAGCGTCTCGTCGACATCGAATACGCGCAGAACATCAAGAGCGCGAAGCGCATGGTCGAGCGTCGCCATCCTCGGGTGTGGGACGTACTCGAAGAAGTCATTCGCGAGCACCCAGTGCTGCTGAACCGTGCCCCGACCCTGCACCGACTCGGCATTCAGGCTTTCGAGCCCGTTCTTGTCGAAGGCAAAGCGATCCAGATCCACCCGCTCGTGTGTACGGCCTTCAACGCCGACTTCGACGGAGACCAGATGGCTGTGCACGTCCCGCTGTCGGCCGAGGCCCAGGCAGAGGCGCGTGTGCTCATGCTGAGTGCCAACAACATCCTCTCGCCAGCGTCTGGTCGTCCGATCGTGACCCCGACGCAGGACCTGATCATCGGCGCTTATTACTTGACAGCAGATGATCCCGGTTCCGTGGGTGAAGGTCGGATCTACCGACACAACTGGGAGGTGTTCCGCGCCCTCGATGAAGGTTTGGTCAACGTCCACGCTGCAATCAAGATGCGCGCCGCTCGCCTTGGTGAGGACTCTCCGATGGAGATGTTCGAGACGACCCCGGGCCGTCTCCTTTTCGAAGAGGCACTTCCCGCTGACTATGTGGAGCGTTTCGGTCACATCGTCAGGCCGATCAAGAAGAAGGAGATGGGTGAACTCGTCGAGGTTCTCTCGGACAACTTCACGAACGCCCAGGTGGCTGACTCGCTCGATGCCATCAAGGACGTCTGCTATCGCTACGCGACGCAGTCGGGCCTCACGGTGTCGATCGACGACGTCAAGACGCCAGCAGCCAAGCGAACCTTGTTGGACGATTTCGAAGCTCAGGCCGACAAGGTCGAGATGCAGTTCAAGCGCGGCATCATCACCGACGGTGAGCGTCGTCAGCAGGAAGTGCGCATCTGGACCGATGCCACCGCACAGGTTCAAGAGGCGATGGTCAAGGAGTTCGAGGCTCAGCGCTTCAACCCGATCATGGTCATGGTCGGCTCAGGAGCCCGAGGAAACATGACGCAGATGCGCCAG
>JAULYE010000020.1:1332-6192 GCA_032118015.1 Ilumatobacteraceae bacterium
CGTGAGGGTCTCGAGACCCTCGAGTACTTCATCGCCACACCGGGTGCCCGTAAGGGTCTGGTCGACACCGCTCTGCGAACCGCTGACTCCGGTTACCTGACGCGCCGTCTCGTGGACGTTGCCCAGGAACTGATCGTCCGCCTGGAGGATTGTGGGACGAGCCTTGGAGTCTGGATCGACGGCGTTCTTCCCGATACTGCGAACCGCCGCTCCTATCTCGAGACCAAGCTCTATGGCCGAGCGTTGGCCAAGGACATGACCTTGTCCGATGGCACAGTCGTCGAGCGCAACACCATTGTGGGCGACGAATTGCTGGTGCAGCTACGCGATGATTCGGCGACCGATCGTGTCCAGGTGCGTTCAGTGCTCACATGTGACGCTGAACTCGGAGTGTGTGCTCTGTGTTACGGACGATCGCTTGCAAGTGGTAAGGCCATCGAACTCGGTGAAGCTGTCGGCGTCATCGCTGCTCAGTCGATCGGCGAGCCTGGTACACAGCTGACCATGCGTACTTTCCATACGGGAGGTGTCGCCGGTAAAGACATCGCCGGCGGTCTGCCGCGCGTCGTCGAGCTTTTCGAAGCTCGTACGCCCAAGGGTTCGGCTCGTTTGGCCAAGGCCAGCGGTGTCGTGCGCATCGGCGAAGACGAAGGCAAGGGCATCAACGTCACGGTTGTCGATGACGCTGGTGAGGAGCATTCGATCCTTCTGCCTACGGGGAGCCGTCCGATCGTGTCCGAAGGCCAAGAGGTCGTGGCCGGTCAGCCGATTACCGACGGACCCTTCGATCCCAAGGAAATCATGGAGATCAAGGGCATCCGCGAGACGCAGCTGTACATCGTCGAGGAAGTCCAGAAGGTCTATCGAGATCAGGGTGTGTCGATCCACGACAAGCACATCGAACTGATCGTGCGTCAGATGACGCGCCGTGTCAGTGTGCAAGAGACCGGAGACACGGACTTCCTTCCCGGTGAGCGGACCGACGCCAAAACGTTCCGGGACACCAACCGGGCCACTGTCGAGGCGGGCAAGCGCCCCGCTGAGGGTCGTCCGGAGTTGATGGGTATCACCAAGGCGTCCTTGGCCACGGAGTCGTGGTTGTCGGCGGCATCTTTCCAGGAGACCACTCGAGTTCTCACCGAGGCTGCCATCGACGGTCGAGGCGACACGCTCAATGGCCTCAAGGAGAACATCATCATCGGCAAGCTCATCCCGGCTGGTTCGGGAATGATGCGCTATCGGGAGTTCGGCATCGACGCCCCGGATTATGTGCCGATGGCGACGTATCACAGCGATGACGAGGACACGTCCGACGTGCTCAGTCAGCGTTGGGAGGGTCTCAGCAGCTCAGGGGAGAGCTGAACCGAAAGATCCCGATCGGGTTCTCATTGTTACGGCTCGGACAGCGGGTTGCCGTTGTCCGAGCGGTGCTCGTATCATCAAACGGTCCTGTGCGCCCGAGGCGCTGGGTCCATCAGCAAGCAGGTCGCGACGCAGTGCGCGGCCCCATCGAACGAGGTAGGCGAGTGCCCACAATTCAACAACTGGTCCGTCAGGGGCGTAGTACGAAATTCACCAAGTCCAAGACGCCGGCGCTCAAGGGTTCGCCGCAGCGTCGCGGTGTGTGCACACGCGTCTACACCAATACGCCGAAGAAGCCGAACTCGGCTCTGCGCAAGGTGGCCCGCGTCCGCTTGTCGAGCGGAGTCGAGATCACGGCGTACATTCCTGGTGAAGGCCACAACCTGCAGGAGCACTCGATCGTCCTCGTGCGCGGTGGACGTGTGCGTGACCTTCCGGGTGTGCGCTACAAAATCATCCGTGGCGCGCTCGACGCAGCCGGGGTGAAGAACCGTAAGCAGGCCCGCAGTCGCTACGGCGCAAAGCGCGCCAAGTAGTCCGGCAATCGTGTATCGCACGTGAATCGCAAATGAAGGAACAGGTGAACTGACATGCCCCGTAAGGGACCCGCCCCACGCCGAGAGATGCACCCTGATCCGGTGTACCGGTCGCTACTCGTGACGCAATTGATGAACAAGGTCATGTTGAGTGGCAAGAAGAGTGTTGCCGAGCGCATCGTCTACGACGCATTGAAGATGGTCGAGGAGAAGTCCGGCGCCGAGCCAATCGCCACACTCAAGCGCGCTGTCGACAATGTCCGCCCTCCCCTCGAGGTGCGCAGCCGCCGCGTCGGTGGCGCAACGTATCAGGTTCCCGTCGAGGTCAAGCCGCGTCGTGCCAACACCCTGGCCATTCGTTGGCTGGTCGATTATTCCCGTGCCCGTCGTGAAAAGACGATGGCGCAGTGCTTGGCAAACGAACTTCTCGACGCGTCCAACGGTCTCGGTGCTGCGGTGAAAAAGCGCGATGACATGCAGAAGATGGCGGAGTCGAACAAGGCCTTCGCTCACTACAAGTGGTGACGCGCTGCTGAAGCGGCCACGTGAACCTGAATACACGACAACGAGAGAACTGAAAGCGAACGACGATGGCCAAGCGTGAATACCCCCTGGAGCGCACACGGAACATCGGCATCATGGCCCACATCGATGCCGGCAAGACGACGACGACCGAGCGCATCCTTTTCTACACGGGCAAGAGCTACAAGATCGGTGAAGTGCACGAAGGCGCCGCAACCATGGACCACATGGCCCAGGAACAAGAGCGCGGTATCACGATCACCTCGGCTGCGACGACGTGCATCTGGAACGACCATCGCATCAACATCATCGACACCCCGGGTCACGTGGACTTCACGATCGAAGTCGAGCGCTCGTTGCGCGTTCTCGACGGTGCCGTGACCGTTTTCGACTCGGTTGCCGGGGTCGAACCTCAGACTGAGACGGTGTGGCGTCAGGCCAACAAGTACCGCGTTCCGCGTATGTGCTTCGTGAACAAGATGGACCGCATCGGTGCCGACTTCTATCGCACGGTGGAGATGGTCAAGGACCGACTCGCGGCCACGACAGCGGTCATCCAGATCCCGATCGGAGCTGGCGGCCCCGAGAGTGCCAAGCCTTTCGTGGGTCTCGTCGACTTGGTGAAGATGAAGGCTCTGATCTGGCACGACGAAGAACTCGGTGCCAAGTGGGACGAAGTCGACATTCCTGCTGACATGGTGGACCAGGCCGATCAGTATCGTGAGGAACTGCTGGAGACGATTGCCACCTCCGATGACGACTTGATGGAGAAGTACCTCGCCGGTGAAGAGTTGTCGGTCGAGGAGATCAAACGAGCTATCCGAAAGGGAACGTTGGCCTTCGACTTCGTCCCCATCTTGTGCGGATCGGCTTTCAAGAACAAGGGTGTTCAGCCGATGCTCGATGCAGTCGTCGACTATCTCCCGAGCCCACTCGACATTCCTGCGGCCCAGGGCATCAAGCCCGGCGAAGCAGAGGAGCCAGACGAGCGCGCCGCAGACGAGAACGGCCCATTCGCCGCTCTGGCGTTCAAAATCGTGGCCGACCCCTTCGGCAAGTTGACGTACTTCCGCGTGTATTCGGGACAGATCAACAAGGGCGACGAGGTCTACAACTCGACCAAAGAAAAGCGCGAACGTCTCGGCCGCATCTTGTTGATGCACGCCAACCAGCGTGAAGACCTCGACGTGGCCATGGCCGGAGACATCGTCGCTGGCCTCGGTTTCAAGGACACCACCACGGGTGACACTTTGTGCGACCGCTCCAATCCCATCATTCTGGAAAAGATGGAGTTCCCCGAGCCGGTGATCCACGTCGCCATCGAGCCCAAGACCAAGGACGATCAGGACAAACTCGGCAAAGCACTCAAGTCCCTGTCCGATGAAGACCCGACGTTCCGTGTGCGCACCGATGAAGAGACCGGCCAGACCGTCATCTCCGGCATGGGCGAGTTGCACCTCGAGATCCTGGTCGACCGCATGCAGCGTGAGTTCAATGTCGACGCAACGGTTGGCAAGCCGCAAGTGGCCTATCGCGAGACCGTGACCAAGAAGGTCGAGAACGTCGAATATCGCCACATCAAGCAGTCCGGTGGTTCGGGTCAGTTCGCCGTCGTCAAGATCACCATGGAGCCGAACCCGGGCAAGGGATACGAGTTCGAAGACAAGATCAGCGGCGGACGTATCCCGCGTGAGTACATCAACCCGACGAACCAGGGTCTCCAGAGCGCGCTCGACAACGGTGTCCTGGCCGGATATCCGACAGTGGACGTCAAGGTGACTCTCGTCGATGGTCAGTACCACGACGTGGACTCGAGTGAAATGGCCTTCAAGATCGCCGGTCAGGCCGCATTCCGCAAGGCTGCGGAGATGGCCAAGCCCGTCATCATGGAACCCATCATGGGCGTCGAGGTCGTGACGCCCGAGGAGTACATGGGCGACGTCATGGGAGACCTGTCGAGCCGCCGTGGTCGTATCGAAGGCATGGAAGCTCGAGGGAACGCACAGGTCGTCCGTGCCCAGATTCCTCTCTCGGAGATGTTCGGCTATTCGACCGACCTGCGGTCCCGTACCCAGGGTCGTGCGACGTACACCATGCAGTTCAACTCGTACCAGCAGGTTCCCGAGGCGATTGCCAGCGACATCGTCAAGCGCGCCCGAGGCGAGTGACGACTCGGGACCCCGTGGGGATCCCGAATCCGCTGGTATCGTTCCAGATCCGTGCCGGAGGCTGAGTCGCCGGCACTCGATCCTTGACACCACGTACCAATACCGCCTCACCCAGTGTGCGGCACCGATAGCAAAGGAAAGCAACAACCATGTCGAAGGCGAAGTTTGAGCGTACGAAGCCTCATGTGAATATTGGAACGATGGGTCATATCGACCATGGCAAGACGACGTTGACTGCGGCGATTTCGCGGACGTTGGCTGATCGTGGTTTG
>JAULYE010000021.1:0-3077 GCA_032118015.1 Ilumatobacteraceae bacterium
ATTGCGCTGGCCGTTCTCACTGCTCGCGCAGCGGGCGCCGGAGAAGTGGTGGAGGTCTCAGCACACCTGCAAGGCGACGAGACCGATGACCACGCTCGAGTGACGTTGAGGTGTTCCCAAGGACTCGCAATCGATCTGATCGTGAGTTGGCGTGGCACCTCGACACCGCACTGGAGCCTGCAAGCGGCCTCAGAGACATCGGCGATGACCCTCGAGCTGCTCCCGAATGTGACCCTCGAACGCAACGGAGACGACATTCCGTTGCGTCCGGCGACGACGAATCCGCCGATGATCGAAACTTTCGGATACGTCGATCAGTTGCGAGCCTTCATGGCCGACCTCGATGACAACTCGACACCCTGGATGAGCGTCGACTTCGGACGATGGATCTTGGAGATCGTCTGCGCCAGCTATGTGTCAGCGCGCTCGGGCGGAGATGCCGTGCCCGTGCCATCGGGCTGCGATCGCATGCTCACACCGCTCCAGTTGTGGCGCGACGCATGACCGACATGGCGCGATTCAGTGGGCGCAGAGGGACTCGAACCCCCGACATCTTCCTTGTAAGGGAAGCGCTCTAGCCAACTGAGCTATGCGCCCGCACGGAGACCAAATCTTACCGGGAGACGTTCTACCGGGTATCCACCTTTGAAAGAGCTCGTGCAACTACTTTTTGAGCGTGGCGCCGCGATCTGGAGATGCAGGAAATGAACTGCTTCGTCAGTATCTCGACGACATCGGCACGTATTCCCTTTTGACGGCAGCCGACGAAAAGCGTCTTGCCATGCTGATGATCACAGGTCGCACCGCCCAGGAGCGCCTCGACGACGACCCCGCCCCCAAAGGCCGTGAACGCACCCTGTTGGTGCGAGACGTACATGCCGGAAACAATGCTCGGGCTCAATTCATTCAGTGCAATTTGCGCCTCGTGGTCAGCGTTGCCCGGCGCTATGAGGGTGCTGGCCTCGGCATCCTCGACCTGATCCAAGAAGGCAACCTCGGGCTGATGCGGGCAGTCGAAGGTTTCGACCACGAAAAGGGATTCAAGTTCTCCACTTATGCCACATGGTGGATTCGTCAGTCCATCGGTCGGGCCCTGGCGGATTCTTCACGCACAATTCGGGTGCCATCGCATGTACGCGAGGTGTATTCGCTCATCGATCAAAGCACGGAGAAACTCGCCGCCGAACTCGATCGTCAGCCAACAGTTGAAGAGATTGCCGAACTCAGTGGCGTCAGCGTCGAGCGAGTTTCCCTCGTACGCCAGCACCGCCGGCCTTTGGTGTCGCTGTCCACTCCCCTCGACAACGACGGAGATTCCGAACTCGGTGACCTCATTGCCGATGAGATGGCCGTGTCCCCATTCGAAGCAGCTGCAGCAGCGCTGGAACGTCGAGCCTTGGTCGAACAGCTACGCCGGCTCGAAGAACGAGAAGAAGAAGTTCTCCGTGCACGATTCGGCATCGATGATCACCCGATGACTCTGGCCGAGATCGGCGAACGATTGGGCATCACACGTGAGCGAGTGCGCCAGATCGAGGCGCGAGCGCTGGGGAAACTGCGTCACCCGAGCGTCTCCCGTGTGTGGCACGAAGGCCAGCGGGCTGCCGACGCCAGTTGATGCCCGATCACATCTGGTTCGTCACACCCCGTTTCTGACCCGGAGTGCATCTTTCATCAGTCCTGGCGGGGCCGCAATCGGAGTACGCCGTTGATCGTGATCGAGAACGATGAGATCCCGTCCTTGGGCATCACACACTTCGATTCCCGCTTCAGAGCAGATCAACACAGCAGCGGCGTAGTCCCACACACCGTGAGCGCTTGGACTCATGTCGATGAATGCGTCCACAGTGCCGTCGGCGACGAGACACAGATCGATCGCTGACGCTCCCAAAGCACGGAACTGTTGCCACCCGGCGTCAGCGGGCGGTGGACCGGAAATGGCAACCATCGCCTGCGACCACTGCGGTGCCTCCATCCTTCGGATCGGTCCACTGGGCCCATGAGCACCACGGCCGCGAATTGCCCACCACCTCTTGGATAGTGCTTGGTGAGCGACCATCGCCACCCACGGGCCATCGGCGTCGACTGCACACAGGGACGTCGCGAAATGAGGAATGCCCCGACTCGCATTCGTCGAGCCATCGAGTGGGTCGATACACACCACAACCTGAGCACTCAGGTTCTCCGTCCCACTTTCCTCCGACAGAATCCCCCATCCTGCTGAGCGCAGAATCGGCAAGGCTGCAGCATCAGCCAAGACATCTGCGTGGTACTGACCGTGACGCCGACCGGTCACACCCCAGTCACGCACTTCGGACAAAGCCGCGGAGACTGCTCGGACGGCCTCATCGAAGATCTCGAGCACCGACTCCGCGTCCACTGCCACAGGGTAGTTCCGACATCCCCGATTAGGGTGAGTGCGTGGCTTTCATCGATGTCGCCGGATTCGTCTCCGATATGAAGAGCCACGCCGTGGAGCACGGATTCCATGTTCACGACGAACGCCACTTCGTGGAGACGTATTCGTTGCGCCAACTCTGGGAGGTCGACCTCCATCCAGAGGAGGCCTGTGATGGTCCCATCGACCTCCATCTGTCTCTGGAAGTCGATCCACGAGCCCTTCTCGGCTTCGAAGACGAGATGGCACGTCTGGATGACCCTGATGCACCCCCGCCCGAAGATTTCGAATTCCCGCTGCTGTTCACATGGACCCTTCCACCTCTGACCAAACCACCAGACCTGTTGGTGCTTGCTACTGAGTTGGCCGGAATCGGTGGCACGGACCTGCCTCTCGAAGTGTCCGCCATCGATTCGACTGTCAGCGTCATCGACGCGCCGGAGCGAAGATTGTCCATCGTGGCTCGGCTGAGTGTGTCCTTGGCAGATGTCTACACCCACGAGGACTCGAGTTTCTGCGGAGTGTTCGACACTTGCAGCCAGGTGAGTTTGTTCCTCCTCGACCTTGCGCCGCAGTGGATCGAAGGAACCTGAGATCCACCAACGGGCATGGATCGAAGGAACCTGAGATCCACTGCAATCACCAGAGTTCAGGATCATCATTGCCCCACGTTCTGATC
>JAULYE010000022.1:0-2364 GCA_032118015.1 Ilumatobacteraceae bacterium
ATTGGAAGCTGGGGCTGAACATCAACGATGTCAATGTGGGATGTCTCAGATGACGCAAGGTGAGTCCACGCAACGCCGCATAGGGCATCACCGGTGAGTTGTCACTCGGGGTAGCGCTCGGCGGCGGCGAGGATCTCCGGTAGGTCGGCTTCGAGAATCCCACCGTCTTCCACTGCACGCTCTGCTGCCTCACGCCACTTGGCAATGAAGTCAGCCTTGTCGACGTACAAGGTGGCGAGTCGAGCAGCTGTCAACGGTGTCGTGGTACCGAACAGAAAACAGAATCCAGTTCCCACTTGACCCAGTCCGGATAGGGCAGCAACAGGCACGTCGACATGAGGAGTGCGAACACCACCAAGGGCATTGCCGTTGGCATCGAGAACGAATCCAGTGAGATCGTCATTGACTTCGAGGGGCGGCATCAACGGTGGGGGTGTGCCTGTACGAACCCATGAATCGAGCGCCACGAGCGCCGAGCGAACGACGTAGGTGTGTGGTCCTGCATTCAGCGGAAGATCGCAGGTGATCAGTCCGCCGTAGACGTCTTGCGGTGGCGTCACCATGGCATCGAAGAGGATCGACCCTGCAACACCTGATCCGTCGTCGGCGTCGCCGATCCCAAGGCTGTATGCATCGGCATGTGCAGTGCCGGCAACTTCCCAACTACGAAACATCTGGGTGTCGGGCTGTGCTGCTCGTCGGTACCCCAGAGCGTCTCCGACAACATCGGTCTCAGCTGACAGGGTCAACACTGGTCGTGAGATGTCGTCTCGGATGCGCGCGGCATTCGATCCCGGAACATCTGGACCAGGATCAGCAGACAGTGCTGCCGATCGTGAACCACGGCTGTGCACCAGATAACCGTGGAAGACATCGTGCTGCTGAGTCAGGGCATTGATGTACGACGTCAAGCGAAAGGCGGACTGCGATTCGCCCATGGCAATCACACGCTGAGGCTGGACACCGCCAAAGAGAAGGTCGGCATGACGCCAGACCGTGGCGCCAGCTTGGCTGTAGATGTCGTAGCTGTAGTTGTCTCCAGGATGGGCAAGTACCCCGTATCTCACCGGATCGGCGATCTTGAGAACACGCGTCTCGCCAAGACGATTGCCGCCACCTTCGACGCCGACCCGTTGCGCCGAAACGCCGACCCAGATCGCTCCCGAGCGCATCAACTCGACTTTCGCGTATGACCAGACCGGACCGATGTCGAGGCCGGCCGTGACGTTCAGCCATTCGACGAACACTGTGCCGTTGAACGCAGCAGGATCTTCGGGTTGTCGCACGACAATTCGCGTCGTGTAGCCGGCAGTGTCGTGGGGCTCCACCGTCCATCGACCATCATCGCCGAGTGGGGACGACGAGGTGTACGACTGCGCTGTCCCCGCCACGAAGTACTCGGTTTCGGCGTAGCCGAATGCCGAACCATCGAAGACGTCAGTTCCGAGAACGACCTCGCCGTTGCCACCGGTGACAGGACCGACGAGAAATGTCTCGGGAACACCCGACAGAGTCGGCTGGGCGGGGGTGAACGCAGTGGGGGTCGTCGAGTCGCTGATATCGGTCGACTCGGACTGGCTTGTCGACGATGTCCCACATGCCGAGGCGAGCACCGCAAGGGCGATCAGTCCAACGGGGAGAAGGCGACGTGAGCTGTTGTGAGTCATGGAATTCCTCGAGGGTCAGCGTTTGTGGATCGGGATTCTGTCCCCGCAAACTAGTGGTCTCCGGTCCTGTGCGCGGTTCATCGGTCGGTCAGACTGAGTCGATGAAGATCTCAGGCAGACATGTCCTCGTCACCGGTGCGTCGCGTGGCATCGGGGCGGCCATTGCACGTGAATTCGCGTCGAGAGGTGCCCGTGTCACGGTGGTGGCGCGCTCGAAAGGTCCACTCGAGACTCTCGCGGCCGACATCGGGGGCCATGCTGTGGCTGCTGATCTCTTCGACCCTGCTCAGGTGCAGACGCTGATCGAACGGGCCGAAGCGCTCGGTGGACCCCTCGATGTCCTCGTGAACAACGCTGGTATGGAGACGACCAAGAGCATCATCGACACCTCCGATGTGGAAGTCGAAGAGATGCTCCGTCTCAATTTGTTGGTGCCGATGCAGTTGAGCCGGATCGCAATTCAGGGAATGGTCCAGCGCAATGCAGGACACATTGTCAACATCTCCTCGATGGCAGCAAATGGCGGATTCGCCGGAATGAGTGTGTACTCATCCACGAAAGCCGGCCTCAGTCACTTCACCCGCATCGTGCGCCTCGATGTGAAAGGCACAGGTGTGAAGGTGACGAATCTCGAAGTCGGCCCAGTGCCGACCGATCTGTTGGCCAATCTCACATACGAGCCAGCGGTCAAGTCATT
>JAULYE010000023.1:0-17365 GCA_032118015.1 Ilumatobacteraceae bacterium
CACCCTCGATCGGCGCCATGCGAAGAGACTTCGTGACGCGGTGATCGAGATTTTGGAGGCAGCAGTCGCCCTGGGGGGTTCGACGCTGCGAGATGCCCGATATGTCGACACGTCGGGATCCGGGGGCGCATATCAGGATCGACACAGGGTGTACGGGCGGGCAGGCGAAGCATGTGTGACGTGCTCCCGGGGTCGGATCATGAGTTCTCGTATCTCTGGTCGCACGACGTGCTGGTGCTCTCACTGTCAGAGGCTGTAGGGATTTTCGGGCCGTTGGTCCAGTGATGGCAGTGCCAGCGCTTGCAAAGGCGACCCGTTTGTCCGGTCACCGGGTGAAGTAGTGTCGAGTCGTCGTGTTCCTCAAGTCGCTGACCCTCAAGGGATTCAAGTCCTTCGCTGACGCCACGGTCCTCGATCTCGAACCGGGCGTCACTGTCGTCGTTGGTCCGAATGGCTCGGGGAAGTCAAACGTCGTCGACGCCATTGCGTGGGTCCTCGGCGCCCAGGCCCCGAGCGCTGTGCGCAGTCAGAAGATGGATGACGTCATTTTTGCTGGCACAGCCAAGCGTCCTGCATTGGGCCGCGCCGAGGTGACATTGACCCTCGATAATTCCGCAGGCTTGCTTCCGGTTGATGTCTCCGAGGTGAGTGTCAGCCGAACACTTTTCCGGACAGGCGAGAGCGAATACGCGATCAACGGCGTGTCGTGTCGCCTGCTGGACGTTCAAGAATTGCTGTCCGATGCCGGTGTCGGTCGTCAGCAACATGTGATTGTCAGCCAAGGACAGATCGATGCTGTTCTCAATGCGCGCCCAGAAGAGCGTCGTTCGATCATTGAGGAAGCAGCTGGAGTTCTCAAGTTCCGCAAGCGCAAGGAGAAGTCCGAAAGGCGCCTTGAGTCGAGTGAAGCTTCATTGTTGCGTGTCCAAGATCTGTTGCGAGAAGTTCGCCGACAATTGCGTCCACTCGAGCGCCAAGCCGATGCTGCGCGACGCCACGGAGATCTCGTTGCAGAACTGACAGCGCTGCGGACCTTCCTCGGGGGTCGTGAGGTTGCGTCCTTCCGCTCTCGTCTTGAGAGCCTCCACGGAGATCGTCTTGGTCTGAAGGGTCGCGAGGACGAACTACGTCGAACTCTTGCAGACTTGGATACGCGGATCCTCGCCGCTGAAGCCGAACTCACCGCCCGTGGTGACAGCGGTTTGAGCGATGAGCTCGTTCGAGTCGAACAACTGCGTGAGCGTGCGCGTGGTATCTCGATGTTGCTCGTCGAGCGGCGACGTTCCTATGAACGTGATCGCGGACATCAAATGGATGCAGGGGTCATTGCCAACTTGGAAGCAGATGCGGCACGCCTTCGCCAAGAGCTGCTCGAAGCACTGTCTGGTGCTGAGCGACTGCAGCCTGAAAAGGCCGAGTTGGCAGTCGATGAAACGACGTTCGAAGCTGAGCGCGACGCTGCAGTGACATTGTTCGACCAGAAGTCAGCTTCGACGTCTGCTGCAAGTGCTGCCGCAGAGGTGCGGGGTGAACTTCGATCTCTTCGGGCCTCCCTCGAAGCCGCAGAGTCAGAAGTCAGACGGCATCAAGTTCGTCTCGAAGGTTTGAGAGAGCGAGATGAGCGGCTTGCGGGTGAAGTCGATCGGCTCCGAGCTGAGTGCGAACGTGCTCAGGACGTCGAAGTTCCCCTCGTCAACGAAGTCACAGAGGCTGAAGCTCGGCGTCTAGCAGCCGAGGCCGAACTCGAGCGTGCACTGACGGATAGGGCGGCGGCACAGAGTGAATTGACGCGGTGGCAATCCCGCACTGAAGCTCTGCAGCTCGCCTTGGACTCTGCTCGTGCGCGGGCGGGAGCAGAACAGCTCAAGGACGTCGAAGGTTTCATTGGCACTCTCCTCGATCTCATATCGATCGATTTCGGTTGGGAGTCCGCCGTCGAAGCCGCTCTCGGAGAGGCCGTTGCGGCCGTCGTGGTGGAGAATCCCGAAGTTGCGCGGCGGGCGTTGGGCACGTTGCGCAGTTCCTCGAACAGTGGAGCCGTGATTGCGCTCGGTGCCCGAGCCGAGATTCTCGTGGCGGGGTTGACTCCTTCAGGGGCAGAGCGTGTTCGGGATCACGTACATGCGAATCGCAAAGACGTGGCTGATCTCCTCGACATCTTGTTGGTGTCAGCAGTACGCGTGCGCGATTGGAGTGCTGCGGTCGATGCAGTGATGGGGGATCCGCGACTCGTGGCAGTCACACCCGAGGGTGATCGCTTCACGACGACGGGGTGGCGCATCGGGACATCAGGATCTGGAGTCACCGCAGCCGCCCTGGAAGACGCTGTCGAAAGAGCTCAACAGGCCAAAGTCGAGCTCGCTCGTCGTGATGGTGAAGTGCAGCGTGGTCAGACCGAGAGTCAAGCGGCCCGTCAACAGGAGTCTGAGGTTCAGAAGCGACTCGATACCAACGACTCGTCGTTCACGGTTGCATCCGAGGCGTTGGCGCGAGCCCAAGGGGAGCGACGCGAGGTTGCAACAGAACTCGAGGGGCTGGAGCCGACTCTGTCCGAGCTCGATGATCGCCTCGCCCGCCTGCGATCACGCGTCAACGAGCTCGAAGGTCTGCTTCCATCGCTGGAACACGAAGAGCAAGCTGAGGCCGAGGCTGCACGAGCGCGTGGCGAGGCCCGGGCAACTCTCGACGCCAAAGCTGCACTGCTGTCTGGCCGACGACGAGACCTGGAAATTCGTGAAGCTGGTCTTGCTGAGCGTCGCCAATTCATCGAAGAGCGCCTCGCCGAAGCCGAGCAAAGGCTCGATGCCGATTCGCAGGCTCGAGCCGAAGCTGGTCAGCAACGTGAGCGTCTGGAGCGGGTTCTGGGCGTGATGGAAAGGCTCGGAGGAATCGTCGATGACCATCGTCAGGCGATCGAGGTTCGTCTCGCTGAACTACACGAAAATCGACGTCGACAAAGTGACGAGGTCCGTGCTCTTGCGGCATCTCTCGATGGGATGCGAAAGGAGCGGCTGGCTTGCGAGCGTGAACTCGAAGAACTGAGAGAGCGATCACGGCGTCTAGAGGTGGAAGAGGCTGAGGTCAAACTTCGTCTCGAGGGCACAGTGGACATGCTGAGGCGTGAACTGGACGTCGAACCTGATGTTGCCGAGGCAGCAGAGCTTCCCGCCGTGCCAGAAGGCGTGACTCCACCGGCTCGTGTGCGCGATCTGGAACGAGAACTTCGTCTGATGGGACCGATCAACCCACTTGCTCTCGAGGAGTTCAACGAATTGCAGGAGCGCCATCGGTTCCTCGAGGAGCAGTTGGAGGATGTACGCAGTACGCGACGTGAACTCATGAGAGTGATCGCCGCCATCGATGCAGAAATCCAGTTGGTCTTTGCGAGCGCCTATGCCGATGTCAGCGCCAACTTCACGCAGCTGTTCGGCAATCTCTTCCCCGGTGGCACGGGCCGTCTGCAGTTGACCAACCCGGACGACCTGCTCAACACCGGTATCGAAGTCGAAGCCAAGCCGGGCGGAAAGAACGTGAAGAAGTTGAGCCTTCTGTCCGGTGGCGAGCGGAGCCTCACTGCACTTGCGTTCCTGTTCGCTGTCTTTCGGAGTCGTCCGTCACCCTTCTATGTCATGGACGAAGTCGAGGCTGCCCTCGATGACGTGAACCTGCACAGATTCCTCGGGTTGATCGGCGAGTTCCGCCGCGAGGCGCAACTCTTGATCGTGTCGCACCAGAAGCGAACCATGGAAGCCGGGGACAGCCTTCTCGGGGTCAGCATGCAGCCGGGAGGGTCTTCCAAAGTCGTGACAGAGCGTTCGGCTGCTGTCACAGGTGGTGGAGCATCATGAATGCGCAGACGGTGATCCTGCTCCTGATCGCTGTGACAATCGTGTTCGGTTTCGGCGTCCTGATTGTTGGCAGACGTCGGAGTCGAGACACGGCGGGTGATTCTGTCGGTACTCGTAGTGCGTCACAGTCATTGGCGTCACGGTCATCGGCGTCACGGTCATCGGCGTCACGGTCATCGGCGTCACGGTCATCGGCGACACGGTCTTCGGAGACACAGGCTGTGGCATCGACGTCGTTGCGCGACCGTTTGGGCAGAACAGCGAATGCATTCACGAGTTCTCTCGGGGGTATTCGCCAGCGATCGGGTATCACCCGCGAGACATGGGAGGAACTCGAATCCACCCTTTTGCGGGCAGATGTTGGTGTGGCGGTCACAGGGTCTGTCCTCGATGAATTGCGAAGTCGGGTCTCCGACTCAGGTATCCGTGACGGCGCCGAATTGGTAGATGCCTTGCGCGCGACATTGTCGGCTCGGTTGATCCAAGGCTCGAGAGAGCTCACCCTGGTGAACCTCCCGGCGGGCCGTATCAATGTGTGGCTGTTGGTCGGAGTCAACGGCGTTGGAAAGACGACGACGGTTGGCAAGTTGGCCGCCAAGCAGACCGCAGCCGGACGAAAGGTCCTTCTCGCTGCAGGGGACACTTTCCGTGCAGCAGCGGCTGAGCAACTCGAAACATGGGCGAACCGAACGGGTGCAGACGTCGTGCGCGGAAGCGAAGGGGGCGACCCGAGTTCTGTCGTGTTCGATGCGATCCAGCGCGCCGGGTCACGTGACTTCGACCTTGTCATCGCTGACACTGCGGGTCGACTGCACACCAAGTCGAATCTGATGGAGGAATTGCGCAAGGTTCGCCGTATTGCTGATCGCGACCCGGGTTCGGTGAGCGAAGTTCTCTTGGTCATCGACGCCACAACGGGTCAGAACGGTCTGGCCCAGGCTCGGCAATTCGCAGATGCGGCCGGGGTGACCGGGGTTGTGCTGACCAAACTCGACGGCTCGGCCAAAGGTGGCATCATCTTTTCCATCGAGTCCGAGTTGGGGCTCCCGGTCAAATTTGTCGGGGTCGGAGAGGGTGTCGACGATCTCGTGCCGTTCGACACCGCAGAATTCGTCTCGGCTCTGTTCGACGTGTGAGAACCTGATCACGCTGGAATCTGCCCCTCGCGGAATTCCGGGAACTGCTATTCGATGAAGGACGTCCAATCACTATGACAACGATCTCGGGAACATCACGACCAGCGCGGCCATTAGAACCATCCCGACCGGCGGGGCCGTCATCTCGCCGAGTGTTCGCGCCTTTGGCGTCAGCGGTACTTTTGCTGTCGGCCTGTGGTGGTGGAGATGTAGCGGGTCCTCCCATCTTGCAGGTGCTGGCCGACGCTGCGCCGATGTCGATGAGCCAGACAGAGGGCTTGAACGATCGCATGACGATGTTGGCCAATATGCGCTTCGAGCTTGCCGCTGAGCTCGCGGGATTGGACTCTGACAGCCCTGCCTATGTGCTCACGGCGGGAGAACTTCCCATGGGGCAGGTCGAAACCCTGTTGTCGATTTTCGGCATCGAGGGCGAGTTGCAGGCACCGTCTGACCCATCGGGAGCGGATTCGTCAGGGATCGACTTTTCTGGTGGCGGGTATTTCGCTGGTTCGACGGATGGCACTGAGCCATCTCTGTACATCTCTGCAGACGCGATGCAGTACTGGAACTACTCTCCGCCGATCTCGGAGACGATGATCGATCCTGCGTGTTTCGACAGTTCGGACATCGCTTCGGTATCTCCGCCGACACCTGTCACGGAGTCGATTGCACCACAAGGCGAGGACACTGATGCAGATCTTGCAGATTCGGGAGTCTCGGACTCCGGTGGTGAAGCAGGTGGCACCATCGACTCGGAGCCTCCGGTTGGCGATGAACAACCTGTTGTCGAGGATCTGTGTTCGCAAGATCAACTGCCACAGGATGTGCCAACCGAGGACGAAGCAGTGCAATTGTTCTCGGATCTCATGTCCGACATCGGTATCGACGCCGACGACCTCGTGATCGATGCCTTCTCCGATGACTACGGGGCGAGTGTGGTCGGCTTCATGAAGATCGATGGCATCCGCAGCCCTCTGTCGTGGACTGTGAGTTATGCAGATGCTGGTCGCATCGTCTGGGCGAGTGGCGTTCTCAGTGAACCGCAGAAGTTGGCTGACTACGGTCGCATTGGAACACAGGCGGGTCTCGAACGGCTCAACGATCAGCAGTCCGGGCTCGTGGATCAGATGGCAGGGGATCCCGGAGTCGATCCCGCAGCTTCAGCGAGTTCCGATTCGGACCCGAATTCGGTCGGTGAAATCGTTGTTCAGATCATCGATGTCGAAGAGGAACTAGTCATGTTCTACGGAGTCGATGGGTCGCTGTACCTGGTGCCTGGGTATGCATTCCTTGCGGATCCTGATGAGCTGGGATACGAGCCGAGGTTCACGGTGACTGCGATTGCTGATGAGTACATCGATTTGGTGGCGCCGAGCGACAGCGGGTCTTTCACGGAGCCCGGTGTTGCTGAGCCTGGTTTCGAAGAGCCCGTATTTGAAGGCGAGGATCCCGATGGAAATGTTTCAGGTGGTGAGATCATGCAGGACATCAGCAGCGATGAGGCCAATACGCTTCTTGGCATGAGCGAATCAGAGGCGACCTCGACAGCTGAATCCAATGGCTGGGTCGTGCGTGTCGCAGTGCGAGAAGGAGAACAATTCGCGCTGACGATGGACTTCAACTCTCGACGTGTCAATCTCACCGTGGAAAACGGTGTGGTGACCTACGTGTTCGTCGGCTGATCGCGATGTTCGACAATCTCTCTGAGCGTTTCGAAGGAATCTTCAAAAAGATTCGCGGCAAAGGCAGGTTGAGCCAGGCCGACGTCGATGAGGTCCTTGCCGAGATTCGCACGGCACTTCTCGAGGCCGATGTCAATGTCGATGTGGTTCGGTCGTTGACCGACCGCATCAGAGCTGGGGCCATCGGCATCGAAGTCTCCAAAGCGCTCGATCCGAGTCAGCAGGTCATCAAACTCGTCAACGAGGAACTGACTGCGATTCTCGGTGGTGAGGCGCTCAAGATCACCTACGCCAGTCGCCCGCCGACGGTGATCTTGATGGCCGGATTGCAGGGTTCGGGTAAGACGACGACATCGGCGAAGTTGGCTCGCTGGTTCAAATCCCAAGGACGGCACCCTCTGCTCGTTGGAGCAGACCTTCAGAGACCAGCAGCTGTGGAGCAGTTGCGAACTCTGGGCGCACAGATCGATGTTCCTGTCTTCAGCGAGACGTCCAACCCGGTCAAAGCTGCCGCGCGCGGTCTGGCAGAGGCCCGTCGTCTTGGCAAAGACGTCTTGATCATCGACACAGCGGGTCGTTTGGCAATCGACCAGGAGTTGATGGACCAGATTCGCAAGATCTCCAAGGAAGTCTCTCCGAATTACACGTTCCTGGTCGTCGATGCGATGACTGGTCAAGATGCTGTGACGGTCGCTCAGTCCTTCCACTCGACACTGGGTATCGACGGCGTCATTCTCACGAAACTCGACGGTGATGCGCGCGGCGGTGCAGCGTTGTCGGTCAAAGAAGTGATCGGCCGGCCGATTGCCTTCGCCAGTACCGGGGAAAAACTCGACGCTTTCGAGCAATTCCATCCCGATCGCATGGCGAGCCGCATCCTTGGCATGGGCGATGTGCTGACACTGATCGAACAGGCCGAAAAAGTCTTCGAGAAGGACCAGGCGGAAAAGGCTGCTGCTCGTTTGTTGGACGGGGAGTTCACACTCGATGACTTTCTCGAGCAACTTCAGTCCCTCAAGAAGATGGGCCCACTCGGCGGTTTGATGGGAATGCTCCCAGGGATGCCCAAAGAGTTGAAGAACGCCCAGATCGGCGATGACGATCTCAAGCCGGTGGAGGCAATCATTCAGTCGATGACGGCCGATGAGCGCCGCAAGCCTGAGATCATCAATGGCAGTCGACGTCAGCGCATTGCGTCGGGAAGCGGACGATCTGTGGCCGAGGTCAATCGACTCGTGAAGCAGTTCGCTGAGATGCAAAAGATGATGAAGCGCATGGGTGGAATGGGCGGGGGCAAGAAGGGCAAGAAGGCGGGTTCACCCCTTGCTGGGCTCGGAGCAGGAGGGTTTGCGGGCTTGCCGGGAGCCGGACCGGGCGGGTCGGACGCATTTCCCGGCTTCCCATCCTCTCGTTGACCCGCACCAACGTGTTCTCAGTCCCCGTTGAGTATCGGCAACCGTCAGGCATCTTGCGTCAAGCATCTTCCCTCAAGCACCTTGTAGAGGATTCGATCGGCTCGAACTGAGTGCGGAGTGTCCCTTCGTACGTTGGGTTGTACGTTGGGGAAGAACCGCCTCCGCCGTTAGCCTTGCCCGTCGGCCCATTTCCACAGGCCAGGAACCAGGAGTCACCATCTCATGTCAGTCAAGTTGCGCCTCACCCGAGTCGGTAAGACAAAGCAGCCGCACTACCGAGTCATCGCTAGTGACAGCCGCGCCGCCCGGGATGGCGCATTCCTCGAGATCATCGGGCAGTACAACCCGCGTCTCGAGCCGTCGGGTCTCAAGATCGACAACGACAAGGCTGTGCAGTGGCTGATGAAGGGTGCCCAACCAACGGAGCGGGTCAAGAAGCTGCTCCAGATTTCTGGTGCGTGGGATCAGTTCACGTCGGCACGCGGCAAGTAGAAGGACCGCTTCAGGTGAGCGACCCCAATCAGTTGGCAGCCCCCACAGCACTCAGCGTGCTGGACTATGTCGTCAAATCGATCGTTGACGATCCCGATGCAGTAGAAGTTCGCGAGACCGAAGGACGCAATCGCCTCCGCCTCGAAGTCAAGGTGGGTCCCGGTGACCTCGGGCGCGTCATCGGACGTCGAGGCCGCACGGCTCAGAGCATTCGCACTCTCGTGCGTGCAGCAGCCGTCAAAGACGGTCACGAGGTCGACGTCGACTTCATGGATTGACCGGGGAGTCGACGTCCCAGATGGCTCTTCAGCCGCCGGATGGACTTCTCGAAGTGGGGCGCTGTGGCAGACCCCACGGAGTGCGTGGACAGATCACGGTACGACTTGGCTCGGATCGACACGAACGCCTTTCGCCAGGAGCGAAACTCTGGCTCGGGCAGTGGTTCGAGGTCGTCTCGAGTGCGCTCGTACCCGGATCGGACCGATGGGTGGTCTCGTTCGAGGGAGTGCAGGATCGTACAGATGCTGAGCGTCTCGTGAACCGTGTGATTTGGGCAGAGCCCCTTGAGGATGACGACGCATTCTGGGTGCATCAGATCATTGGCGCTCAGGTGCGCAGCGTCGATGGTGTCGCGCGCGGCCGGTGTCGGTCGGTCATCGCCAACCCAGCCAACGATCTCATCGAACTCGAGTCCGGAGTGCTGATTCCTGTCACTTTCGTGACCAGCGTGACCAGTGAGGACGGTGTCGAGTACACGGTCGAGGTCGATCCGCCCGAAGGCCTTTTCGAATTGTTCGAAGGCACCTCCAGCGCCACGGATTCGGGTGACACGAATTTCAGTGATCCGGATGGCGAGTAGCCGGTGAGAGTCGACGTCTACACGATCTTTCCGGAACTCGTCGAACATTTCTGCTCCGAAAGTCTGCTCGGCAAGAGTCGCTCGGTCGGGCTGCTCGATTTACGGTGTCACGATGTGCGCACGTACACCTCCGACGTCCACCGCAGCGTTGACGATGCGCCGTTTGGCGGGGGAGCGGGCATGGTCATGCGGCCCGAACCGATCTTCGACGCCGTCGAGGCGACGCAACCACCGCGACCTCTGTTTCTTCTCGGCCCTGGTGGTCGCAGATTCGACCAGGACTTTGCCAATGAATTGGCCGCAACACATGGGGGCGCGTCGGGTGGATTCAGCCTGCTGTGTGGTCGGTACGAGGGAATCGACCATCGTGTCCGAGAACATTTAGTCGACGGCGAGGTGAGTGTCGGCGACGTCGTATTGTCAGGGGGCGAGGTGGCCGCATGCTTGATCATCGAAGCGGTGACACGTCTTCTCCCGGGAGCAATGGGGAATGCCCAGAGCCCGGTCACGGAGAGTTTTGGATCCAGTGGCCTTCTGGAGGAGCCTCAATTCACGCGGCCGGCTGAATATCGAGGGTGGAGAGTGCCAGAGGTCCTCCGGCAGGGCAACCACGCCGTGATCGAGCGCTGGCGTCGGGCTCAGGCTCTGCATCGCACCCTGGTGGTGCGTCCTGACATCATCGCCAATCGGGGAGGTCTGACCGACGAAGAGGCCCGTCTGTTGGAAGAGTTCCCTGCTGTCCCCTATCCTTGAAGGGCTCCCCAGTCAGATCGTTTCCGATCAGGCCTTGCGAAACCAGGACGTACCCATGAAGACCACTGACATCGTTGACCTGCAGAATCTGCGAACCGACATCCCTGAGTTCGGTCCTGGCGACGAACTCAAGGTGCATGTGCGCGTCGTCGAAAGCGGCAAGGAGCGAATTCAGATCTTCCAGGGAAATGTGATTCGCCGACAGGGCTCTGGAGTTCAGGAAACCTACACCGTTCGCAAATTGAGCTATGGCGTCGGCGTCGAGCGCACTTTCCCGGTTCACACTCCCACAGTGGCAAAGATCGAAGTCGTCAAGCGTGGCGATGTGCGACGCGCCAAGTTGTACTACTTGCGTGACCGCACAGGCAAGGCTGCCAAAGTGCGCGAAAAGCGCGACTTCTGATTCATCGGGTCGAGGACCCCTGTTTTGGGAACTGATGATCTCGAAGACTTCGAGGCTGATCGGGAACTCCATCTCGCGCACGAATACCAAGACGTTGCGGCAATGTTCCGCTATGCCGTGGAAACCGAGCGCCGGTTCTACTTGGCGAATTCCGTCGATGTCTCTGTCAAGGGCGATGGAGCGCGACCACTGATCGAAGTGGAGTTGGTGGATGCATGGGTATGGGACATGTACCGCAAGAGCCGATTCGTTCCCAAGGTGCGAATCCTGACGTTCAAGGACGTCAACGTCGAGGAACTACCACGCGAGGAACTCCCCAACCTCGGATAGGTCGTGCTGACCTCGCGCATATGGGGGAGACGTGCGCAGCGGACTGGTACCACCAGCACGAGTACAAGGTCCTGGCGCGCAACTGGCGCTGTCGCTCAGGTGAAATCGATCTTGTTGCGACCAAAGACGGAGTGCTCGTCATCAGCGAGGTGAAGACACGGTCGTCGTCGTATTTCGGTCCACCCTCGTGCGCCGTCGATCACACCAAGCAGCGGCGTTTGCGTCGGCTCGCAGTGATGTGGCTGGCAGAGTGTCCCGGGGCCTATCGGTCGATCCGCTTCGATGTCGTGGAGGTTCTCGTCGAAAAGGACTCCACCCGGATCGCTGTGATCGAGGCCGCTTTCTAGTGAGTGTTCGAGTCAGGGAGTGCGTCGGTCCCAGCACGCGTAATGCCAATGTCGACGCAGGTCCGGGGCGTCGCGAGGAACTGCGACGAAGTGGCCGAGTCCTGGGGGAATATCGCGATTGCAGCCAGGGCAGAGGTATGCCTTCGTGGCTTGATATGGCTGAACTCGACGCACCTCGACAGGCCCATAAAGACCGTCCCAGATGCCTCCGGGGCGTTGTGGGGGCACGATCAACCGAGCAGGGCCCAGGCGACCAAGGCGAGCGCAGCAGCGATTGCTGCAGCGACGAACACATAGTCGGCCTTGCGGGCGACGAACTTCCGATACGGGTTGAATCCCATTCCGTTCATTATCGTCGCTGGGGTGAACACTTCATCGGATTCCCAGCCCATCTCGTACGAAACCATCGCTGTCGACCAGAGAGACGGAGTCGCGACCATTACGTTCAATCGCCCGAGGCGCAAGAACGCCGTCAACGGGAAGATGTGGATCGAACTGCTCGAGGTTCTCACGAACATTCAGCACGACGCCACAGTGCGTGTCGTGGTGCTCACAGGAGCCGAAGGAGAGTTCTGTAGCGGTGCCGATCTCGTGGCCATGGGCGATGGAGGAGGCCGTTCCCACTCGCATCAGTACTACTCGATGCGCGAGGTCACAGGCGTCATCATGGCATTGGCTCGCTTGCCCCAGCCGACCATCGCCAAAGTGCGCGGAGTTGCTGTCGGTGTCGGATGCAACATGGCACTTGGATGCGATCTCGTCGTGGCCTCGGAAACCGCACGGTTCTCGCAGATCTTTTCCAAGCGTGGCTTGTCCCTGGACGGGGGAGGGTCTTGGCTTCTTCCGCGCCGTATCGGCTTGCACCGTGCAAAGGAGCTTGCATTCTTCGCAGACATCATCAGCGCCGCGGAAGCAGAACGCTTGGGTCTCATCAATCGTTTGCTTCCTGACGCCGAGCTCGACGCCTTCGTCGATGACTGGGCCAGACAGCTCATCGCTCTTCCGCCCATTGCCCTTGCCCAGACCAAGCGCCTTTTGAACAATGCGATGAACGTCACCTTGGAAGAGGCTCTCGACGATGAGGGCACTGCTCAAACAGTCAACTTCGGCACCAAGGACACGCCTGAGGCGATTGCAGCTTGGGTCGAAAAGAGGGATCCGGTATTTCGCGGCAAGTGATTGGAGCGAAATCACCTGAGGTCATGACCTGATTCATCGGTGAGCGATCACTAGCGTGATCATTCGTGGTCGCAACGTGCAAGACGTTCTCTCGGATCGGGGTGATCCTGACTGCACTGTTTTTCCTCGCAACCCCTGCGGACATATCGTCCGCAGTGGTCGTACCTCCCGAAGACGATGTCGGGGGCGAGGTGATCGAGGGACCGCAGGACGATGCGGGCGTCGACACGATTCCTGAATCGACGACTCCAGCCACCACCATTCCTGCTGACTGTGTTGTGCCCACTGCGGTGCAAGCGACGTTCGTTGGAACCGTGGTGGAGTCCGATCGACGAACTGCCCGCTTCCAGGTCGTACAAATGCGTGGCGGCACATTGGAAGGTTTTTCGAGTGGTGGACTCGTGGATGTCGACTATGCCGAAGACGTTCGGTTCCTCGAAGTCGGAGAGTCCTACATCGTGGCTACGGGGATCAATGCATCCAATAGCCGTCTGTTCTCCAAACTCAGAGAGCCTGAGCCCTTGATCGGTAGTAGTCAGGTGATCGGACTGAATTCCGGAGTGAACTGTCCCGAGCTGGAAGACGCGGTGCGAACGCTGAACCTCGATGGGAGGTCGGTGGAAAGTGGAGTGTTGGCTCCGATTCGGGAAGCTCAGGGACGCGTTCTGAGATCGCTTGCCCTTCCACTCGTCTGGGTCCTTGGTGCGCTGATCGTGCTCGCAACCGTCCGCGGTCTTGGTTCAGCATTTCTCCAAGCGAGCTATCGCTATTGGAACGGCGAGTCGGTCGTGAATCGCAAGAACAACCGCCGATGATCAGCGCCGAGCGGCCTCGGCACGTTCGCGCAGATCCTGGACAGCGAATCCAAGGCCCTCCTCGTATCGCCACAATGCGGTTCCGGCGATGAGGATGTTCGCACCTGCAGCGGCAGCCCCGGCAATCGTGCTCGGTCCGATGCCTCCGTCGACTTCGATGTTCACCGAATCGGACAACCCGGCACTCGCGATCATCGCTGACAAGGCACGAATCTTCGACTCCATCGTTGCGATGTAGGCCTGTCCTCCGAATCCGGGGTTCACCGTCATGACCAGCACCAGGTCCACGAGATCGAGAACATGAGCCACGGTGTCGATCGGCGTGTGCGGATTGAGAGCGACGGCTGCGCGCGCGCCGAGGGACGAGATGTGGGTCAGCGTCCGGTGCAGGTGCACACAGGCTTCGGCGTGAACGATCAATCGCTCACATCCGGCATCGACGTAGCGCGACGCCAACAGATCAGGAGTCTGCACCATCAGATGGGCCTCGAAGGGCTTCGAGGTGTACTTGCGGGCCGCTGCGATGACATCAGGTCCAAATGTCAGATTTGGGACAAATTGGCCATCCATGACATCCCACTGGAACAAGTCGACTCCAGCGGCATCGAGTGCTTCGACTTCGGCTCCGAGCCGTGAGAAGTCGCACGGCAGGACCGAGGGGGCGATCTGAACGGGGAGAGCCACAGGCTCACGCTACATCGCTCTAGCCTTGGCGGTTGTGGATCGCAGACGCCGAACGAGATCGTCTGGGGTCGAACGGCAGACCCTCAGTGCCGATCGTCAGCGCGTGATCGAAGTTCGCATCGAGAAAGTTGTCGCTGAAGGCGATGGCCTCGGGCGAGATTCGCACGGCAAAGTTGTGTTCGTGGAGGGGGCACTCCCCAATGAGCTCGTGTTGGCGCGAGTGTTCGCCGAATCCAAGGACTACGCGCGAGCTCGAGTCGAAAAACTGCTTCAAGCGAACGGTGAGCGCGTCGTCCCTCCCTGTCCGTACGTCGAAGAGGGGTGCGGAGGTTGTGATCTCCAACATGCGTCGGAGGATCTCCAGATCGCCATCAAACGAGACATCGTCAGTGAATCCCTTCGCCGCCTCGGGGGAGTGAGCGATGCCGATATACGCGTGTCACGAGTGACCGATCATGATGCACGTCGGCGCACAACTGTGCGTGTCGCTGCTGTCGGCGATCGAGTTGGCTTTCGTCAACGGCGTTCGAACAACGTCGTTGCTGTTGACACCTGTCTCGTTGCTCATCCGCGTGTCGATGAGATCATGGCAGCACTCGAATTGCGACCCGATTCTGAGGCAGTGGTGCGAGTGAGTGCATCGACTGGTGAGGCAATCGTCTGGACCGAGCCGGCAGAGAACTTGTTGTCCGACCCACGTCGATTCGGTCCTGCAGTCGGCTTGGGTTCTCGAGCTCGAATCACCGAGACGATTGCCGGCATCGACTTGCAGATATCGGCTGCTTCATTCTTTCAATCCTCTCCGGGTGCAGCCTCAGCGCTGGTTGAGGCGGTTCAGCGAGCTCTCGGACTGGTGTCATCATGGCCAGAGGGAACAGTGGTCGATGCCTACGGGGGTGTTGGGCTTTTCTCGGCAACCATTGTTCCGAAGACTCGACGCACCGTCGTGCTCGAGATGAATCCATCCTCGTGTGCAGATGCGCGTCGCAATCTCGCAGCCCATGATGCAGAGATCGTGGTCGGACGCGTCGAGGACTGGACTCCCGAACCTGCGGGCATCATCATCGCCGATCCCGCACGCGATGGACTCAAATCGAAAGCTGTCCACGTTCTCACGTCGTGTCGTCCGGAGGTGTTTGTTCTGATTTCGTGTGATCCGGCCTCCCTCGGGCGAGATGCGGCACTTCTCAGGGCAGAGGGATATCAGTTGGAATACTCTGAAGTACTCGACGTTTTCGTGCACACCCACCACGTGGAAACTGTGAGTCGTTTTGTCAGAACGAAAAATGTGGAGGCGCAATGAAGGTCGTCAAGTCCCGTGAAGTGGCTGATGCCCAAGGCGATGGATACCCCGTTGTCGCTTTGGAGTCGACGATCTTTTCGACGCTGGGACTTCCTCAGCCGTGGAACGCGACCGCCTTGGATGCCTGTGAGCACGCCATTCGCTCCCATGGCTGTGTTCCGGCGGTGACGGCCGTTCTCGATGGACAGGTACGCCTCGGCCTCGACGAGAACGAGCGGGAGCGCATCCTTGGGGACGCTCGCAAGATGGCTGAGCGTGATATTGCCGTCGCCGTTGCTCAAAAGTGGGACTTTGGTGCAACCACGGTGTCAGCAGCGGTGGCAATTTCGTCAGCAGGTGGAGTGGACGTGTTTGCCACAGGCGGGATCGGCGGAGTCCATCGTGGAGCCCAAGCCAGTGGAGACATCTCGGCTGACCTCGACGCCATTGCAGGATTCCCGGTCATCACCGTGTCTGCTGGTGCCAAAGCGTTTCTCGATCTGGCACGGACACTCGAGTACTTCGAGACATCAGGGGTGCCGGTTCTCGGTTGGCAACACGATTGGTTCCCGGCGTTCTACACCCGTTCATCGGGATTGGCGATTCCCCATCGTGTCGAAAGTGCGTCTGAGGTCGCCGATGTTCATCGTCATCGGTCTCGTGCCGATCGGGGAATGCTGCTCACTGTGCCCATTCCTGAAGCCGACGAACTCGATCAGGTGCGAATCGACTCGGCCATCATCACGGCGCTCGACGAATGTGAACGGGACGGGATCTCAGGCCCCGCTGTGACACCTCACGTGCTGGCTGCGATCAGCCGCGCAACGGATGCAACAAGCCTTCCGGCAAATGTGGCGCTCGCACGCAACAATGCCGAGATCGCAGCGCTGGTTGCGCGCGCTCTCACCGACATCAGCGAATAAAGCGCGCAACCGACGTGTCGACTCGGTCGAGAAACTTCGTGCGTTCGGAGTCGGTTGCCGTGTCGAATCGATACATCGCAATCCAACGGGTTCGACACAAAGGATGACAGATCGCGCGTAGGGAACGATTCACGATGCGCCGACCAGGCGATCCCTGCAGAGCATTCACCATTCGTGAGGACCCATGTGTAGTCACCGTCATCAAGGTGCGGACATTGCGTAGAGCCGGCTTCAGACGACGAGCGCCTTCAGGGAGTTCCCAGGCGACACCGTGGACCCACACCCGGTCGATCCAGCCTTTGAGGATCGCTGGTTGAGAACCCCACCAGGTGGGATGGACGAAGACGATCGCGTCGCACCATCGAAGATCATCGAAATGGGCCTGCAGGTGAGGTTTGGATGTGGGGGGTTCGAGGTGTGTACGACGTTCCTCGAGCGACAGTCGTGCATCGAATGACTCGGCATGGAGATCGCGTACTCGGACCTCGGCACCTCGATGTGCGAGGCTCTGCTCGACACGATGACGAACCGCGTGACTGAACGAATCCGGGTTGGGGTGAGCGTGAATGATGAGAACGTTCACAGCGACTTCATCTTTCGCTCGACGCGATCGAGAAATGTTTGTCGACTCGACTCCGAACGCCCATCGAGGGAATACATGGCCATCCACGTGATCTTGGTGCGCAATCCGGTGCTGACCCTCAGTGCGCGGGTGAGTGTGCGCCGACCGTTGTCATTGACGAGTTTGACGTACCACCACGGTGAGCCGTGCGTCGTGACACCGACGATGTGGCGCACCTGACGCAGCAGAGGAGTGAGTTTGCCAGTGCGCTCGTCGAGATCGAAGGCAACACCGCGCACCAGAGTCCGTTCCATCCATCCTTTCAAGATGGCAGGAACCGAACTCCACCACGTCGGATACACGAAGACCACCAGGTCACATTGGGAGATCACATCGGCGTGGCCGATGACCATCGGATCGTTGAGCGGTGTCGGTGTCGAATATGCAATGTGTTCGTCGCGGTTCATCGCAGCTCGGTAGTCGTGCGCGTAGAGGTCGAGGATGTCACAGGTGTGGCCTGCGGCTTGGAGCCCTGCAACCACCTTGTCGCGCAGAGCCCGGCTGTACGAGTCGGGATCAGGATGCGCATGGACCAGGAGGGCCTTCACGACTCTCCGCTTTCACACCGAGCGCACATGTGGCTGTCCCCTTT
>JAULYE010000024.1:0-6592 GCA_032118015.1 Ilumatobacteraceae bacterium
GCATCTGCGACCAACTCGTCTGCGATGTGGCCGTCGAGATACATCACGAAGCAGTAGTCACCGAGTCCGCCCGCCTTCGTCGGACGTGACAGCAAATTGGTGATGTTGACACGTCGCGCAGCGAACTCTTGAAGAATCGAAATCAGGCTTCCCGGCTCATCTGCCCGCTGGTAGACGATGATTCCAGTCACGTCATGACCTGTCGGAGCTGGAACGTGTCCACGCCCGACAACGACGAATCTCGTCTGATTGCTGCGATGGTCAGCGATATCGGATGCGATGACATCCAAACCGTAGAGATGGGCGGCGTTACGCGGTGCAACAGCTGCTGTCCCCGGCTCTGATGACGCAGCAACAAGTTTTGCGGCATCGGCTGTGCTGTTCGCCGCCATGATGTCGGCATCGGGCAACGATTCACGCAGGAAACGGTGACACTGCGCAGTTGCCACCGGAATGGAATACACGACACGCACATCGGCCAACTGAGTTCCTGGTGAGGCCAAGAGACAGTGCTCGATGTCGAGAACGATCTCGCGTTGAATCAATAGGTCGTAGTCGAAAGCAAGAGCATCCTGTGTGAAATTGACCGTGCCTTCGATCGAGTTCTCGATCGGCACCACGCCGACATCGACATGTCCCTGGTCGACCGCATCGAGCACATCAGGTACCGAGCGGAACGGAACGAGTTCACAAGCACCGATGTCGGATTGTGACCTGACGGCCTGCTCGGTGAAGGTGCCAAAGGGACCGAGAAAGCCGACCCGATGAATCCCGTGTCGGGAATTGTGGCTGTCTCGTTCGGAACTCATCAGCGACAAGGCTACGCAGGTGGACAGGGCATGACAGGATGAATACGTGGATGTCGACACCCTGCGACAGTTGATGGAAGACGTCTCCAGCGGGTCGGTGCCCCCCGATGAGGCTGTTCAACGTCTGAAACGCCTCCCTTTTGCCGACATTGGGGACACACTCGTCGATCACCACAGACATCTTCGCCAGGGTTCGCCTGAGGCCGTCTACGCCCGGGGGAAGAGTGCCGACCAATGTGTGTCGATCGTGCACGAACTCCTCACACACGGAACCGGTCCCGTGCTCGTGACGCGTACCGACGAGACACAGCGCGCGGCACTGGAGTCGGCATTCGGTCCTGCCGAGCATGCAAACGGATCTCTGCTGTGGCGCGCACCCGATCCGTGGTTCTCCGGTCGCGTCCTGGTCATCTCTGCGGGCACCGCTGATGTGCCTGTCGTGGACGAGTGCATCTTGACTCTGCGATCCCACGGGATTCCTGCGATGCGTATCACCGATGTGGGAGTGGCTGGTCTTCATCGTCTTCTCGCTCGCGTCGATGATGTGATGAACGCCGATGTGATCGTTGTCGTCGCCGGCATGGAAGGTGCCCTCGCCAGCGTCATCGGAGGACTTTCCGGTCGCCCGGTGATCGCAGTGCCGACGAACGTCGGATACGGATCCGGTCTCGATGGTGTCACCGCACTTCTGGCGATGCATGCCACATGTGCCAATGGCGTCACCGTGGTCGGCATCGACAACGGCTACGGGGCGGCGTGTGCTGTCGCCCGCATCGTTCGACCAGGTGAGCAGGATTCCGTTCGATGACGCATGCCTGGTTCAACTGCGGAGCCGGTGTGGCAGGAGACATGATTCTCGGGGCACTCGTGGATGCAGGAGCAGATCCGTTGTTCATCGGAGACGTACTTGGAGGCCTGAACGTCGACGATTATGCCTTGACCTTCGAGCGCACACAAAGGTGCGGCATTGCCTGCACACGGGCCCTTGTTGCTGTTCACGACCACGATCATGAACACGCAAGTACGACCCATCATCACCGGCCCTGGCGAGACATCCGTGCTCTGATCACGTCATCGGCGATCCCATCAGACATCGCCGAGCAGGCCCTGTCCATCTTCGAGCAGCTCGCCATTGTCGAAGCTCGGATCCATGGAGTCGCTGTCGACGATGTCGAATTCCATGAAGTCGGCAGCACCGATGCCATCGTCGACATCGTCGGTATCTGTGCAGCACTTGCCTCTCTCGACATCGACCATGTGACGTGCAGTCCGATCGCTGTCGGACACGGTCTCGTCACCACCGAACACGGTCAACTCCCCAATCCGGCACCGGCAGTCGCCCACTTGCTCGCCGACAATCGTGTCCCCGTGGTCGGTCTCGATGACGACCGCGAACTGTCAACTCCTACCGGTGTCGCGGCGATGGTCGCTCTCGCTGACGCCTTCGGACCGATGCCCGATCTCACCCCGAATGCCGTTGGCTACGGGGCAGGGGCACGCGATCGTCCCGGACGGGCGAATGTGGTGGCCGTCGTCATCGGAGACGTCGCTGGCCCATCTCTCGTACCCGGACATGGTCAGACGGTGCAACTGTTCGAAACGAATGTCGATGATGTGTCCAGTGAGGTTGTGGCGTACACGATTGCCCGGTTGCTGGACGCTGGCGCTCATGACGCCTGGGTGACGCCGATCATCATGAAAAAGGGCAGACCCGCATTCACGGTGCACGTCTTATGTGACGTTGCCCGACGAGATGCAATCGCCGAGATCCTCATTCGTGAAACGGGGACACTCGGTGTGCGCGCAACATCCATCGAACGTTGGCCTCAACAGCGCACGGAATCAGCAGTCATGATCGACGGTCACGAGATCCGGGTCAAGATCACTGCCGGGCGGATCAAAGTCGAGTTCGATGATGCGGCCAAAGCGGCACTGGCACTCGGTGTGCCAGTGCGCGAGATCATTGCACGCACTCAGCACGCTGCCATGTGATCCCTCGATCATGTCATCCTCACCCGATCTTGTTTCCGTCATCACTTCTCTCGGTCGACACACCACATGGTCGCTCGACTCGATGACACCGATTGCCGCCGACGTCGGTCACCCACAAGGGCTCACGGCACACGGTGATGATTGGCTGGTCTCAACGGTCCTTCCCTCGTCGAGACGTGGACTCGTGTTGCGAATAGACACGTCCGGTGCAGTTGTGCAAACACTCGATGTCACAGATGGTGATCGCTTCCACCCTGGTGGCATCCATTCCTCAGGACCCGATGACAACCTCTGGATTCCTGTCGCCGAATATCGACCCTTCTCGACATCGACGGTCATCGAATTGAACGCCGACCTCGAGGTGGTATCACGTTTTCCAATGAATGATCACCTGGGTGCGATCTGCGATCTCGGTGACGGCACGTTGTTCGCCGTGTCCTGGGGATCACGCAGTCTGTATCGCCTGTCCCGTGAAGGCGTAGTCCTCGACCACCGAACCAATCCCAGCCATGTCATCGACTATCAGGATCTGCAGGTGATCGGCCCGGGGATCGTTCTGGCTTCGGGCGTTGCCGACATGACAATTGCTGGAACAGCCGTGCAGATGGGTGGAGTCGCCGTTCTCGATATGGAAGACCTGCGCATCGTCCACGAAGTCCCGATCACCGCTGCAATGCCATCAGGACGCTCGATTACCTACAACGGCTTTTGTGTCGATACTCGTCATGCAGCAATCAAGTACCAGTGCCTCGTCGACGATTCTGTTGCCGCCATCGGTCACTGGTCGGCTACGTGATGACTGACGATGTGATGACTGACGACGTGACGAATGACGACATCATGAATGATGACGTACTGGTTCAGCGTTGCGGGATCAGTCGAGAGCTGCAGCGAGGATCTGGTCGAGAATTTCGGCTTCCACCTGACCCGACACTCGAACCTTCACAGTTCCGTCTTCACCAATGATGGTGAAGAACGGAAAGCCAGTCACGCCATAGGCCGTTGCGGCATCCATACCTGTCGAGTCCGCCATGATCGACCACGGCCATCCAGCTGCGAGGGTCCACTGTGACGGCGGATAGTTCGGGCGGTCACTGGCGACAGACGTGCTGATCCCGATGACTTCGAGACCCTCAGGCACCGAGCCTGATTCCTTCCACTTGATCAACTCCGGAATTTCGGCGTTGCAGTGCGGGCACCAGTGTGCGAGAAACACCACCATGTAGGCGCGACCATCACCTGGTGTCACCGACACAGGTGTTCCGTCGAAGGACATGCCGTTCAATGTCGGTGCGACCGTACCGACTGCAGTGTCTCCATTGGCCGATACGAACGGATCGAGCGCAGTCCCGGAAATTTCGACTGGCTGGTTCTCACTGCCGTCTCCATTCGAGGTGCCATCAGTGGACACGGAGCCATTGGACATCGACCCGTTCGTATCTGCATCGTCGGAGCCACCGACGAACAGCGCCACCGCCAGAGCAGCAACGACGGCCACAACGATGGCCACAACGATCGGAGTGCGATTGGACTTCTTCTTCGGTGACATGTTTGCTGTGCCTTTCGCTATCGAGCGGAATTTTCGGTTTTCGATGATGGACGCCTGGGCTCGACGAACAGCAACAGTGCGATGGCGATGAAACCACACAGGGCCATGAACGCCAACGTCACGAACCCCATGCGCCGGAACCAGATGTCGGTGCACGAAGGACCGACAGAACAGGTGCTCTCTCCGAAGGCCGGCTTCCATTCGATGAAGTAGTGATACGCAGATATTCCCACACCCGCGGCCAACATTGGCAAGCAGTACCAGCGCGCCGACCAATCCTTGCGAATTGCAGCGACGAAGAGGATCCCCGCCAAGGGATACATACATATCCTCTGCAGCCAACAGAGTTGGCAGGGGACGTACTTGGCGACCTCACTGAAATACAGACTCCCTGCGGTTGCACCAACAGCGACGATGCATGCAAGCCACAAACTCATCCGACGAATCTCATCGACCGCGTCAGAACGAAAAGTGGCCAGACCGCTCGGTGCATCGGACGACGCTCGCGCAGGCCATCGTGCCATGACGGCATACAACGCAGCTCCGCCCAGGGCGATGAGAGCCAGGAGGGAGGTGAAGATCTCGAGGCGGTCCGTATCCACTACTGCCAGTATGCCCTCTGAAGACAACAAGACGATCTCTCCGAATTGGTGTTCTCACCGGTCTCGTGCGCCGGTGAAGGGGCGAACATCTTGAAACATTGAGCACCTGTACACTTCTGCCATGAACGAGTACATGTCGATCAAAGTGTCCTCCGGCGAGCACGCTGATCTTGCGACACAGCTGACGACATTGTCCACACAGGGATGGGACGTGGTGAACATCGTGTCCACGGGCGTCTATCTCGTCGCCTACCTGGCACGTCCCCAGTCCTCGACTACGGGTTCTCAAATGGTCGCATCTGCTGACGGAGCATCGAACGGGTGGGCTGCGGGGAGCGATCAGTCCTCGACCAACAATGTCAGTGCCCAGTTGGTCCCGGCTGTCCCGGCCGACTGGTACCCGGATCCCTCGGGTCGGTACGAACACCGCTACTGGGATGGATCGAAGTGGACCGACAACGTCTCGCGTGCCGGCGTGATGTACAAAGACGCGCCGGTTCCGTGACCAACGACAACGTCAGCAGTCATCATTGTCGTACTAATTTGTCTGCGTGAGAGTCGAAACCATGCGGGCCACATCGATCGGCCATGCCGGCATCTTTGTGGAGACTCGCCAGGGTTCGATCCTGTGTGATCCGTGGTTCAACCCCGCCTTCTTCGGTTCATGGTTCGTGTTCCCTCGTAACGACCAGCTGTCGCCTGCACTGTTGGAACGGATTCGCCATCCGTCATTTCTCTACGTGTCTCATCTCCACGGAGACCACCTCGACGAAGAGTGGTTGACGGCCAACATTCCTCGCCACACCCCGATCATCCTTCCCGGTTACCCCACACATGAGCTTCGCAATCGTCTGTCATCACTCGGGTTCTCTGAATTCGTTCAGACAGCCGACGGGGAGGAAATGGATCTCGGCGATGGGCTGACTGTGGCCATTCACGTCGAGACATCGATCACCGATGGTCCTGCTGGGGACTCTGCCATCGTCATCAGTGACGGCGTGCACCGACTCGTGGATCAGAATGACTGCCGCACCCATGACCTAGGTGCTCTCGGTTCACATGGGCGAGTCGACGTGCACTGGTTGCAATTCTCTGGAGCCATCTGGTTTCCGATGGTCTATGACGAACCAGTCGAAACGTTGCGCGAGTTGGCAGTAGCCAAAGTTGACAGCCAGTTCGCTCGCGCTCTGCGCTACGTCGAGACACTCGATGCGTCGTACGTCGTGCCATCGGCAGGACCACCGTGTTTCTTGGATCCGGACCTCTTCCAGTTCAACGTCATCGATGGTGATGAAGTCTCGATCTTCCCTGATCAGCGTGCGTTCATTGAACGACTGACAGCGATCGGCAGACGCGGCATCATGAACGTGCCTGGAACCGTGTTGCAACTCTCCACGGATGCTTCCGGTGCCACTCGGGTCGACGTCCAGCATCCATTCGATGACGACATGGTGCAATCGATCTTCACTGACAAACGCACCTATCTCGAGGCATACCAGGCCGACTATCTGCCCTGGCTCGACGACATGAAGTCACGTTGGGCCGAACCGACACCAGATCTCCTGCACACCCTGAAGATGTGGTGGGAACCGCTCCTGGCCATGGCGCCGACTCTTCGCCAAGGTGTGGGCGCTCCCTGC
>JAULYE010000025.1:0-4157 GCA_032118015.1 Ilumatobacteraceae bacterium
GTTGTCCCCTCACAATCAGAGTGAGGGATCCCTCGAAAGGGATTTGTGAACCTCGACAGGTGGAGTTTTGTCAACGGCGCTGGGCAGTGCGGAGCCCCGCCCAAGCGAGATCACTGACTTGCCTGGCCACGACATCGGGCTCGAAGTCGTCCCCGCTTCGCAGCAGATGGCGCGATACACCCTCTGCGAGACCGACGATGGCATGAGCCAACATCCGGCGGTGCTCACTTTCGATGTCGGCAGTGATCAATGGTTCGATCGCATCGGCCACGAGTGCGGTGTATCGCGCTGCAGCGGCGTCGAATTCTGGATCGCGACGTGAGCCCCCACCGAAGAGCAACTGGAATGCATCGTGATCCTTGTGGACCCAATTGAAGTAGGTGAGAAAGCCAAGCTCGGTTCGTCGACGACCATCACTGGCCTCGAGATGTGCCTTGGTCACCGCATCGAGGAGTCTGCGACCAGCTTCGTCGATGAGTGCCAAATACAACTCACGCTTGGAAGTGAAGTGCTGGTACAGAACGGGTTTGGTGATACCCGCAGCGTCGGCCACGTCGTTCATCGACGTCTCGTGATACCCGTGGCGGGCAAAGACGTCGAGAGCGACATCGACGAGTTGTTCTCGACGCTCGGCGGCGGGTAGGCGAATCGGCATACCGTTTGTACCGTACCGGAGAGACACGCGTTCTCACTCGCTCAGCGAGGACCGGAGTTGTGTCGTCTGCGCTCGAGGTCGTTTTCTTCTCGTTCAGTGGCCTTGATGGCATAGCCGAGCACGATTGCCGGAGCCAGAAGAAGCGAGCCGAGTACGAGGCACACGGTGATTGCGACCGTGAATCCCTCATTCCACGCACTGAGGAATCCGACGATGAACACTGCGATGGCGATGCCGTAGAGCGAGTACCCAAGTCGGTTGGCGCGTTGGGTCCAGCGGGCGATGACGTGTCGTCGTCGCCGCACGGGATCGAGGTTGGAGTCGTGAACGGACCCACTGGAATTCGGTCCGCCGCTGTTTCCTTTGTCATCCACAGCTTCGTTCACGAACTCACCTTGGCAGATTCCTTGGCAGGAAACGAAGTCCCGAGGGAGGGAAATCGCCGAAGTGAAGATTCGTGCGGTGTGATCCATGAGCACGAGACGTGGACGTCCTGTCGTCCTGGAGGCTTTCGAGTCGATCTCTGTGCGCAGTACGGTTCAGCGATGCCCGTACGGATGCAGTGGACCGGTCACATCGGAGAGATCGTCATCGATCGACCCGACAAGCGCAATGCTGTCGATCTCGCCACATTGACGGCGATTCTCGATGCTCAGCGCGAGGCGGCTGACCGGCGATCCCGCGTGCTGGTGGTACGGGGCGCTCCACCAGCTTTTTGCAGTGGCGCCGATCTTGACGGAGCCGAATTGGGAGAGTTCACGGATGTTCTCGGGCAAGTCCTGCGCGGGTTCGGTGCATTTCAGGGTCTGACAGTCGCGTATGTCGCTGGGCCAGCGCTTGGGGCGGGCCTGCAGATCGCCACTGCTTGTGATGTTCGGATTGCAACGCCCGAGAGCGCCTTTGGCATACCCGCGGCCAAACTCGGTTTGGCGGTGGATGCGTGGACGGTGGAACGACTTGCCCGAGAGGTCGGCTGGAGTCGGGCGCGAGCGATGCTGTTGACGGGAGATCCCTTGCGTGCTGACGAGCTTGCGTCCGGTTTCGTGTGGCGCACTGTTACAGCATCTGGTGGTGACGAAGCCCTCGCCGAGGCGATGGCAATCGTCACCGAGTGGTCACAGCGTGCGCCGCTGACGATCGCAGCCCACAAGCTGGCACTCGAACGAGCGGGAGGGGCGGACATCTCCAGTGCAGATGTCGAAACAGCGCGTCTCGCAGCGTGGAGCAGTGACGATGCTGTCGAGGGACGTACGGCCTTTCGCGAGCGCCGCCCACCGATGTTCGACGGTCGATAGGCGATGCCTAATGGACGGTCGATAGACGATGCCTAATGGACGGTCGATAGACCGTGTGAAATGGACGGTCGATAGACCGTGTGAAATCAGCATCTGATATCGGTTGACCGGGCTCGTGTCAGTACAGTTCGAGCGGGAATGAAGTCGTGGGGGACGCAATGGCGCAAGAACATGCTGTGAACAGATTCGACGTGATCATCCGTGGAGGATCGGTGGTCGATGGCACGGGGGCGGCGGTTCGCATCGCCGACGTGGCTTTTGCCGGTGGCCGAATCGCTGCCATCGGAGATGCCGATAGCGGTGGTCGTATCGAGGGTGAGGCAGATCGGGAAGTAGACGCTCTCGGGTGCCTTGTGACTCCGGGCTGGGTGGACATCCACACTCATTACGACGGCCAGGTCACGTGGGACCCAGAGATGACTCCGAGCAGTTGGCATGGAGTGACGACGGTCGTGATGGGCAACTGCGGAGTCGGTTTCGCGCCCGTTCGCCCAGGTGAGGAGCAGTTCCTGATCGAACTCATGGAAGGTGTCGAGGACATTCCCGGCACGGCTTTGAGTGAGGGAATCGATTGGAGTTGGGAGTCCTTCCCCGAGTACCTCGATGCAGTCGATTCTGTCCCGCGTGTACTCGACGTCGCCGCTCAAGTTCCCCATGCCGCTCTGCGCGCGTATGTGATGGGGGAGCGAGCTCATGAAGAACCCACCGTCGAAGACATCGCACAGATGGCTCAGCTCGCCGAGGGGGGTTTGCGTGCGGGAGCGGTCGGATTCTCGACGTCGCGCACCATCTTGCACCGATCCAAACACGGACTGGTTCCGGGGACGCACGCACTTCCCGAAGAATTGTTGGCGATCTGTGATGCGATCGGCCGCGTCGGCCATCGCGTCGTGGAAATGGTTGGCGACGACGGTCCCAATGAGGCCCAGGACGGTTGGCTGCGGGAAGTGGCAGAGCGCACAGGTGCCACAGTCACGTATGCATTGGCTCAGAATCCCGGCCAGCCGCACGCCTTTCGCGATGCATTGGCCGAAGCCGAAGATCTCGCTCGGCACGGTCTGCGTATCGTTCCTCAAGTCAGCAATCGTCCGACTGGCATGCTGTTCGGCTTCCGATCGTCTCTGCATCCCTTCGTGACGCATCCGACGTATCGATCGCTGCACGACTTGCCATTCGACGAGCGCATCGAAGCATTGCGTCGTCCTGACATCCGTGAGCGCCTCATTCACGAAGGCCCAGGAACCGACAAGAAGATTGCACTCTCGCTCATGACCCGATGGGACCAGATGTTCCCTCTCGGCGATCCACCGGATTACGAGCCGCCGTACGAGACCAGTGCGCGCGCCGTGGCTGACCGTGAGGGCCGCTCACCTGAAGAGGTGATGCTCGACTGGATGCTCGAGCGAGACGGTGAGGCGTTGATTTTCGTACCGCTTGCCAGCTATGCCGAACACAACCATGACGCAATTCGGGAGTTGATGACGCACCCGACGACTGTCCTCGGTTTGTCAGATGGCGGTGCTCACTGCGGTCTCATTTGCGATGCTTCGATGCCGAGTTATCTCCTGACACACTGGGTGCGAGATCGCCATCGTGGTGAGCGCATCTCGCTCGAGCTCGCTGTCCATCTGCAGACGCAGCGAACGGCTTCGGTCTACGGGTTCGACGACAGGGGAAGTATCGAAATCGGCAAGCGTGCCGATGTCAACATCATCGATCTTGACGCTCTGCGACTGCACGAGCCAAAGATGGTCTACGACCTGCCTGCTCAAGGCCGACGTCTGGTGCAAAAGGTCGACGGCTATCGAGCGACGTTTGTCGCTGGCGTTCAAACATTTGCCGATGGCGTGGCCACGGGAGCTCGTCCGGGGAGACTGGTGCGCGCTGGTTCTTCGGCACGCTGAGCGAGTCGATCCGGTCTCATTTCTCCAGTGGCGCAGAGTTGCGACCGCGCACGGCACGTGACACGCGCCAGAAGATGACCGCGATTCCGGTCATCATCACACCGAACAGAACGAACTGCTGCCATCCGCCACGGTCCCCAGGGCCAGTCGGGACGCGACCGCAACCTGGTGGCGGGTTGGAGCTGATGCACTCCGTGAGGCTGCGCTCGAGATCGAGGAAGTCGTTGGGTTGCGATGTGGGGGGTGCTTGTGATGTGGGGGGTGCTTGTGATGTCGACGGTGTCGAGACGGGTGCAACGGCAC
>JAULYE010000026.1:0-8706 GCA_032118015.1 Ilumatobacteraceae bacterium
ACGGGCATGGCTGCCGGTGCAGCTTCCAAGACCGGCAAGCTCGGCATCCTGGCTTCCTTCCCGATTCCGGAAGTCATTCGCGGAGTCAATGCATGGACAATGGGTGCACGCGCCACGAACCCTGCTGCAGAGGTGACAGTCGTGTGGACGAACACCTGGTTCGACCCCGCTCTTGAGCGTCGCACAGCAGAGGCGTTGATTGCCGACGGTGCCGACGTCATCGGCGTCAAGTCCCAGGACTCACCTGCATCGGGTGATGCCGCAGCAGCAGCCGGTGTGCCGTGGGCTGGATACGACAGCGACCAGAGCGCCAACTATCCAGACGTCTGGTTGACAGCGACCGTCTACGACTGGAGCATCTATCTCATTCCGCGTATCCAGGCCGTCCTCGATGGCAACTGGATCGCCGGTAACTACTACGGCGCTCTCAATGACGGCTTCATCGCACTCGCCACGTTCGGTTCGATCGTCAGTGACGAGACCCGGGCACTGATCGAAGCCAGGTTGGCCGAACTCACCGAAGCTCCTGGCTCGATGTTCACCGGTCCGCTGCTCGACAACCAGGGCAATGAAGTGCTCGCCGAAGGTGTGTCGCACACCTACGAAGAGTTGATGGGCATGATGTATCTGGTCGAAGGAGTCATCGGCGAAATTCCTGCCGGCTGACCAACCAGCACATTCAGTTCAACCAAACAGAATCCTGTGGGCGGGTCGCAAGACCCGCCCACAGTCATGAAGATGGCGGGTCGCCCCATCGTGACCTCACGTCCGCCCACAGTCATGAAGATGGCGGGTCGCCCCATCGTGACCTTACGTCCGCCCCCAGTCATGAATATGGCGGGTCGCCCCATCGTGACCTCACGTCCGCCCCCAGTCATGAATATGGCGGGTCGCCCCATCGTGACCTCACGTCCGCCCCCACTCATTACAGCCGTGAGGTCCTTCGGATCTAAGGTGTGACATCTGTCGAGAGGGAAGGCGATGACGTCCAAGACCGCCGTGAAGATGACCGGGATCGTGAAAAGGTTCCCGGGCGTCATTGCCAACGACGGAGTCGACTTCGAACTCCGCCCCGGTGAGGTCCATGCCCTGCTCGGCGAGAACGGAGCCGGCAAGTCGACTCTGTCGAACATCCTCACTGGCCTGTATCGGCCAGATGCTGGTCGACTCGACATCGACGGTGAACCCGTTTCCTTTTCGTCTCCACGTGACGCCCTCGAAGCGGGCATCGGCATGGTCCATCAACACTTCCGCCTCGTGCCGACGTTCACGGTTGCCGAGAACATCGTTCTCGGAGAAGCCGGGGCGAGCGTTTTCGTGAACCGCGATCGAGTCATCGCTCGGGTTCAGGAATTGAGTGAGCGATATCACCTCGCAGTCGATCCGATGGCCAAGGTCTGGCAGTTGAGCGTCGGCGAGCAGCAACGCGTCGAAATCCTCAAAATTCTCTATCGCGGAGCACGAGTCCTGATTCTCGACGAGCCAACAGCAGTCCTGACACCGATCGAAGCCGATGCCTTGTTCATGACGTTGCGATCGATGGTCGCCGAAGGTCGATCGATCATCTTCATCTCTCACAAACTCGATGAGGTGATGGCTGTTGCCGATCGCATCACTGTTCTGCGCGGCGGCAAAACTGTCGGCTGCGTCGACACTGCATCGACCTCGACCAAGGACCTTGCCTCGATGATGGTCGGACGTTCGGTCGAATTCACTCGGGTGACGCGACAGCAGCCCGCAACTCCCGACGACATCGTTCTGCAGGTGTCCGTCGTCAGTGCTCTCGACGATCGCGGACGCTTGGCTCTGACCGACGTCTCGCTGTCGGTCGGACGCGGAGAGATCGTCGGCGTCGCAGGAGTGGCGGGTAACGGGCAGCGTGAACTCGCCGAAGTGATCGCCGGTATGCGATCGATCTCCAGCGGCTCGATTGCTGTCGAAGGTCAGCCGATCAAATCCGGACGGGCTCGTTCGGCAATCGAACAAGGAATCGCCCACATCCCGGAAGATCGTCTGCACACAGGTCTCGCAGCGAGCCACTCCGTCGAAGACAACATGGCTCTCAAGAACTATCGCACGAGTGCGTTGTCACGCTTTCGTATCCTGCGCCGCAAGGCCATTCGCCATCAGGCTGCCGATCTGGTCGAACGCTACGACGTGAAGACTCCCGATACCCGCACTCCCGTTCGGCTCCTGTCGGGCGGCAACGTACAAAAGGTCCTTCTCGCTCGCGAGTTCTCATCGTTGCCCAGGGTCCTGATCGCCGCATCTCCAACCCGCGGACTCGATGTCGGGGCAATCGAAACCGTCCGCTCCCGCCTCGTCGAAGCCGCTGATCGCGGTCTCGGGGTTCTGTTGATCAGCGAGGATCTCGACGAGATCCTGTCACTATCGGATCGCGTCCTCGTTGTCTACGAGGGTCGCCTCGTCGCCAACTTGCCAATCGAGACAGCTGACAGAAGTCGGATCGGCCTGTTGATGGGCGGAAGTGTCGATGGAGTCGGAGCCCGATCATGAGGTCTCCCATTCGATTCGAAAAGAGGCTGACGCAGCCAGCCTGGCTGAGTTGGGGAATTCCCCTGTTGTCATTGCTCATCGCGCTCGTGATCGGCGGCATCGTGCTGCAGATCACTGGCAAGGACGCCCTCGATGTCTATGACCGAATATTCGAGCGCGGCTTCGCCTCGAAACGAGCGATCCAGGGTTCGCTCATCACCGCCACACCACTGGCCTTCACCGGTTTGTGCGCTGCTGTGGCATTCCGTATGGGTGTCATCAACATCGGTGGCGAAGGTCAACTGTACGTGGGTGCGATCGGAGCATCCATGGTCGGTATCGCCATGGATGGTCAACCCGTCGGATTCGTCGTTGTATGCATGCTTGTCATGGGGATGCTCTTCGGGGCCGCCTACGGATCGATTGTTGGCGTCTTACGGGCCCGCTTCAATACGAATGAGATCATCACCTCGTTGATGTTGAACTACATCGCCGGAATTCTCCTCAATTACCTGATCTTCAACTCGCGCTCGTATTGGCGAGACCCTCGCACACAGGGGTTCCCTTCGGGAAAGCCGATCGGGGATCGCGGTGAATGGACCAAGTTCTCGATCTTCGGTGTGAGTGTGCCACTCGGATTCCTCATCGCAATCCTCGCCGGTGGCGCCGTGTGGTTGCTGTACAAGCGGACCCGCTTCGGCTTCGAAGTCGGAGTAATCGCAGACTCCCCGCGCGCCGCGGCCTATGCCGGCATTCGTACTCGGTGGACGATCGTGGCTGTCATGGCCCTGTCCGGAGCCCTGGCCGGACTCGGAGGCGCCTCCGATGTCGGGGATTTCCGACACCTGCTCGACGCCAAAGGACTGCAACTGTCCAATTACGGGTACACGGGAATCGTCGTTGCTGCACTAGCTCGGCTCAATCCCCTGGCAACGATCTTCGTCGCTGTCTTGATCGGCGGTCTGACCAACGCCGGGTATGCGCTTCAGGGACCGGACTTCCCAAGTGGACTGGTCGGGACCCTTCAGGGACTGATCCTGTTCTCCTCTGTCGCAGGAGAGGTCCTGTTGCGATACCGCATTCGCCAGAACCGGACCCCACGTCGAGAGGCGGTGGCATCGTGAACAACAGCCTTCTCGTCGTCATTGCAGCTTCGGCGATCTTCTATGGCACACCACTGTTCTTCGCAGCCCTCGGTGGAGTCTTCACCGAGCGCAGCGGAGTCCTCAATCTCGGTGTCGAAGGAATGATGTTGCTCGGTGGCGTCACCGGTGCATGGGCTTCACAGCACGTGGACGGTCCAGCATGGTTCACGGTTCTGGCCTCGATTCTGATCGGCATGCTCGCTGGAGCGTGCACTGGTCTGTTACATGCGTTTTTGTGCGTGACCTTGCGCACCAACCAGACGGTCGCCGGTCTGGCCATCACGATTTTTGCCGGAGCGGTCGGACTGTCGAGCTACTTTGCAAACATCTGGGAGGTGGCGAAGTCCCCGGTGCCTCGTCCGATCCGCAAACTCGACGTCCTCGGACTCGGCGAAGTCCCCGTCCTGGGTCCGATCCTGTTCAGCCAGAACGTCCTCACATATGCCTCGTGGATCCTCGTCGTCGTGGCCTCCGTGTACCTGTTCCGAACACGGTTCGGACTCCATCTTCGAGCCGTTGGAGAGTCACCACAGACAGCAGATGCCATGGGCATCGACGTCGTCAGATACCGCTACGTGCACACCATCATCGGTGGTTCCCTCGCTGGACTCGGCGGTGTCTACTACAGCCTGGCCATCGTGCCCACATGGGTCGACGGCATGACCAAAGGTGCCGGATGGATTGCCATCGCACTCGTGATCTTCGGCTTCTGGCGTCCTGGATTGACATTGATCGGCGCCTACCTCTTCGGAGCATTGCAATCTCTCGGCACGACGCTGAAGGCACGCAACATCCAGATCAGTGGCGACCTTCTCGATGCCCTTCCTTACGCCTTGACCATCGTCGTTCTCGTGGTTGTTTCGACACAGTTCGCCCACAGGCGACTTGGCGCACCCGCTTCACTCGGGCAGCCCTATGAGCGCGAAGAACGGTGAAGCGCACACGATGAGTGCTGTGTCATTGACCAATGAATCTCCTGAATTGCGTCCACTGTGGCACCCAATTGGACGACTGGAATCCTTCGGTGATCCACCGCAACGCGTCGAGCTTCTCGGACAAGCCTTTGTCGTAGCCCGTCTCGATGGCGCATTACGGGCATTTCGCGACGTCTGCCCACATCGATTCGCCCGGTTGTCGGATGGACGCATCGTCGGTTCGAATATCGAGTGCCCGTATCACGGATGGCAATTCGGATCAGACGGCGCGTGTCGCACCGTTCCTGCACTCGGAGATGACGCGACGCTTCCAACAGCACGTCTCGATGCACCACATCTGCTCGAACGGTTCGGACTCCTCTGGATGGCCCTCGATGAGCCCAGCGTGGATCTGCTGCACGTTCCGGAATGGGACAATGACACCTTGACCAAGGTTTGGATGCCCCCAGTCGACATCCGTGCCTCGGCAGCTCAAGCCATCGACAACTTCCTCGATTTCTCTCATTTCCCCTTCGTCCACGCGGGGACATTCGGATCCAAGGACGACCGCCACATCGGCGAGTACTCGACACACAAAACCGAAGACGGCTGGGGTTTCACGGTCGAATACGACCACTTGATCGACAATCATGAGGACCCACTCGTGATCACCGGCGAGCACCCGCTCACCCAGCCGCGGCGTATGCGATACGACTACCGGGTCCCTTTTTCGGCAAATCTTCGACTCGAGTTGACGTTGACAGGAATGATCAATGCGATTCTCATGTGGTGTCAACCGATGACGATCGAGACCACCCGCGTCCACATCCTCATGTTGCGCAACGACTGTCACACTGCTGAACAGATCCAGGAGGCGATCGACTTCGAGATGCGCATCTTCCGTGAGGACCTGAGGGTCATCGAACGACTTGCTACGACCTCCATGCCCCTCGACCGAGGTCAGATCCATACTCGCGCCGACCGCCACACCGTCGAATACCGCCGCATCCTGCGCCGTCTCTTCGACTGACGTTCCACTGATACTCCACTGGTAGGTGACGAACAATGGACGCCGAAAACCACTTCGATGCCGAGTACTACCGTCGCTTCTATGGGCGCGGTGGCGTCCACGATCGACGACGTATCGCTCATCTCGCCTCCGGAGTCCTCGGTCTGTGCTCGTGGTGGGGCGTGAGGCCCAAGTCGGTCCTCGACATCGGTGCGGGACCGGGCCTGTGGCGGGATTGGTTTCGTAACAATCATCCATCGATCCGAATCACATCGACCGATGTCAGCGCCTATGCCTGCACCAAGTACGGGCATCTCCAGCGAGACATTGCCACGTGGCGCCCTCGGCAGCCTTTCGACCTCGTCATCTGTCATGGAGTGCTGCAGTACATCGACGACGTAGGAGCTGAGCGTGCCATTTCCCACATTGCTGATGCGACGCGCCATGTGTTGTATCTCGAAGTTCCCACCACACAAGACTTCACCACGATTGTCGACTCAACTGCTACCGATATGGACGTGTACCGGCGCTCAGGTGAGTGGTACTGCGAACGCCTCTCGGAATCGTTCACACGAGCCGGAGCAGGACTGTGGGTCCGCCATGGCAGCGTGATCCTGTACGAGCTTGAAGCCGGCTCATAGCGATGACGTCTCGACAAGTCCGTTCGTTCAGGGTTTGATCGCGCGACGGATCGGACGATCCCATCCAGGTTGACCGGTCGAGCGCGGGCTTGGCCACAAGCCGGGTCCCATCTCCAGAAGGCCGTGATGGGCTCCATAATCGCCGAGAAGGTTGAGGAACGGCGCTGCATCGAAGGCCTCTGGCCCGCGAACACCGACCCCCTGCCAGGTTCCCGTGGACAGCAATTCGAGTGCCACGACTGGGCAGATAGCCGTCTGCCACAAGACAGCTTGCGAACCCCACTCGCGCATCGTGATCTCATTGTCGGCGACGTGGTACAGGTACACCTCGCGCGGCCGCCCATCGTACGTTCCGCGCACCCATGTCCCAGCACACGTCTTGCCATGCATGAGGTGGCCGAGTTCAGCCGGATTGGGGAGGACTGCGGCCAGAACGTCGCGCGGCGCAACATGGACATCGCCAACTCTGATCTTGTCCGTCGAGTCCAGTCCGAGATACGCGAACGTCTTCAGCCAGTCGATGAACTCCGCACCGAGTCCATACTTGAACGTGACTCTGTTGCAGTCGATCTCACGCGGGATCAACAGAACTTCTTCGTGCTCGACGTTCACGCATTCGATCGGACCGATTCCCGCAGGAAAGTGAAAAACCTCTGGTTCGCTGAAACAGTCGGTCGTGAACAGGCCACGTGAGCGCTCCCAGACGATCGGTGGGTTCAGGCACTCCTCGATGGTCGTCCAGATCGAAAACGTCGGCGCAAATTCATAGCCGTCGATCGACAGACTCGACCCGTCGCGAATACCGATCTCATCGATGGTGTCGAACAGATGATCCTTGGCGTAGCGGGCGAAGACATCCGACAAGCCGGGTTCGACTCCCATGCCCACGATCGCCAACAGTCCCTTGGACGACCACTCCTCATGTGCGTTCAACTGGTCTTCGCCCAGAGGCGAGCCCACCTGATTGTACGGATCTGTCGGATGTGGGCTGCTGAGACTCATGGCCATGTCGATGTACGTCGCCCCACTGGTGAGGGCGGCCCCGAAGATCGCCCCATTGAGTCGAGGGTCGCACGCATTGACGATCGCATCAATCTTTTCCGCAGCAACCAGCGCGCAGATATCCGCTTCGGATCGTGCATCCAGCTGCACCGCTTTGAAGCGGCTTGGATCGTCGAGCTCAGCGACGGCGCTCTGAGCCGTCTCGAGTGAGACATCTGCAAGAACACACATGTCGAAGAAGTCCCTCGTCTCGGCGATCGAGGTGATGGAGGCTCCGACACCTCCTGCTCCGATGACCAGAATGTTCATGTCACGTCCGTTCGTTTCGATGATGTGTCGGCCGTGCGCCGAATCAACTGAGCCCATTCTCGCAGACCCATTTCGACGAGCGTGGCACCTCTGTGAACACGAAATCGCCTCAGATGACGATGTCGACACCGTTCCACGATCCAACGACACTCCCAGGCGCATGTATCGGAGCGAAAACACCTCGCCAATCTCGATCCCGATCGATCAACGCCAGTACGTCCTGGTCGATCTGGACATCACCGCGAGACGCAATACCCATGCTCGTCACGAACTCTGCAGATGTGACGAGATCGGAGATCTGCCCATTGGCCGATGAGGACTCGTTCAGCAACCTTCGCACATGATCGTCGATCCCACATACGTGCGCGATCAGAGCCCATACGTCTGGCTCGGAACGATGCAACCAGGACAACTTGGTGATGCCGTGACGGGTCTGTGGAGTCTCTCCAATGTGGTCGATCCACCACTGCTCCGGAAACTTCTTGTTGCACCATGCGGCATCATCCGCCGACCGCTGATCGTCTGCCCATACGACATCGGTCAATGGGAGACCGCGAACATCGAGAAAGACCAATCCGAGCTGATCCGATGCCACGCTGACTCGGGAATATTCGTGCGCGGCGATCTGGGTTTGCAGATCGGCGATGGCTACTGGCAGATCTCCGAGATCGCCCCAAGGCACATCGACGTCGATGGAGTCGCCATGTGCGCTGAGATGTGCCCGGGTCACAATGATGTCGAGTCGGCCCATACGGATATTCAACAGCCACGGTGATGAAATCTGTCGAGTGTCGCATGATGCCCTGTCATGGAACGCTCACGCCGTCATGACCGCAGAACGCGAACACTCGTGACGAGCACGGGTCACGCAGATGAATGAATTCGAGGTAAGCGAGCCGACAACATGCACACCACCTCGTACCCGATCGTGTCCAGCCGATGGGCTACCTCTTGGGCCGTGATCGTCCCATCTCCCTGAGAGCCGATCAGAACGACCTCATCGCCGATAGCAACATCTTCATCGCCTACGTCCACCATCAATTGGTCCATCGTCACGACACCGACGATTCGATGTCGTCGTCCCCTGATCAAAACTTCCATGCCCACGCTCGCTGCACGCCGCGCGATTCCATCGGCGTATCCGATAGGAACAGTGGCGATCGTCGTCTCTACCGTCGGGCGATACCGGG